>VBOD01000111.1 GCA_005877615.1 Nitrospirota bacterium
TCTTCCCATCCTCGAAATTGAATTGGTAGTCCACTTTGAAGACTGTGTCCTCGATGGGACGGAAGTTAAGTCCAAAGGTCAGACGTTCACGTTTGGTGTCGGAAAACTCGCTGTTGGTGTTGATGGAGTCCCAGCGGACCACGGCCGTAAAGGTTGAAGCCTCCGTGAAATAGGACGGGGCCCAGCGTCGCAGGAATTGCGGCAAGAAGTGGTAGTTGCCCTGTACGTAATAGCCATCCATGCGACGGGGCAAGGGCACCTGATTGCCGAGGTAATTAGCTTCCGTGGCCTGAGCGCCGTCCAGTTCCAAATGGTTGTCACGGGCGTAGACCCACGCCGCCTCGCCTATCAGTTCAAAGGGCCCCCGCTGGAAGGTCCAGTCCGCGGCCCAGATGGCGAGGGGCCGCTTGCTGGCCGGATCGTATGAGCCATAGTAGCCCGAGCCGCCGACCTCGACACCAAGGATTGGGCTGAAGGCCACACGGCCGACGACAGCTTTGCCGTTGTTGTTGTCCAGTCCGTCTTCCGCCGTGGACACACGCTGCCGTGCGTCCCTTAGTCCTTTAGCTGCAGTTATCAGCGGAGTGATGCCATCGTAGCCGTTGAAGCCCTGCGTCGCATACAATTCGTAATCCAGCTTCGACAATCGAGTCGGGTAGAACGTCCCGTAAAAGCCGGCGCCAGTTTCCGACAAGGTGGATGGGATGATGGCGGTGGCGACCAGCGGGCGGTCCGAGAAATCGTTGAGCGGGGAGTCGTGCAGGAGGTTAAATTTGCCAACAGGCAAGAGGATGATGCCAGCACGGAAATTGAGTTTCTCGTGGATCAGGTAGTCGATCGTCGCGAATTCTAGACTGACCTCAATGCCTCCGGAGTCTGTTTGAGTAGACTTTGACCGGATGCCATGTTCGATCTCCAGCTCGGCGGCAACCTTGAGACGGTCCGTGATGTCCGAGTAGAAGAACGGGACGAACCGCTGTTGGTCGAACGAGCTGCTGCCGGCTCCGGTGCTGGGTTGGCCGATGCCAGTAGATTTGCTGCTGCTGAACAAACGGTACTGCAGGTCCATGTACCCGCCGACCGTCGTCCGGGGCGAGGACACGAACGGCTTGGCGTAGATGAGCTTACCGCTCCCGGTGCTGCCGAAACCCAGCGGTTTCTCGCCCGTCTTCATCTCTTTTTCTTTCTCTTTGCCTTCCTTGGCTTCTCTGGCCTCGTGCTCGGTCAGCTCCTCCACCAATTTCTCCAGCCGCTTGATCCGCTCCTCGAGCGCCTTCTCGGTCTTCTCATCTGCTACAGCTTCAAGTGGGATGCCGCCCAGAAGGCAGGCTGCGAGGGCCCCGATGATGGCTAATCGTCGCATGATGTTCCTCCTCGATGAAGATGTAATTGCGACTCGTTCTCAATTACACGCACAAAAAAAGACTAACTCTTCAGGAACGTGACGATATGAGTCGCCACGATCTTGAGATCCACTGAACTGCCGATGGGATACACAGTGGTGGAGCCTTCGCTGCTGTGCACGTGCTGCCCGGAGGGCAGAATCACGGTATAGAGGTTCTCGGAGCCACGGAACTGGCGCCCGACGATCCGCGCCCCGCCTGGCGAGGCAGGCACGATGTGCACGTCGTCGGGCCGGATCATGATCTCCACAGCGGCTCCCGGAGGGTGTTCCCCGACGTTCTCGAAGATGCCCACCTCGGTGTGGATCTTGCCGTTGTCTACGCGTCCCAGGAGAAAGTCGGCCTGGCCGACGAAGTTGGCGACGAAGGGCGTCGAGGGCGTGTGATAGATGGCCTCAGGCGTGTCGACCTGCTCCAGCCGCCCGTGGTTCAGCACGGCGACCCGGTCGGCCATGGCGAAGGCTTCGTCGTGGTCGTGCGTGACGAGCACGGCCGTCGTGCCGGTGAGGCGGAGGATTTCCTCCACTTCTTCCCGCATCTGGCCCCGCATGTCGGGATCCAGGTTGCTGAACGGCTCGTCCAGGAGCAGGACGATGGGTTTGGGGGCGAGCGCGCGGGCGAGCGCCACCCGTTGCTGCTGGCCGCCGGAGAGCTCGTGCGTGTAGCGGTCCTCGAAGCCCGTGAGTCCAACGAGGTCCAGCGTCTGAGCGACCATGTGCACGGCAGCCGCCTTCTCCAGGCGCCGAAGCCCGAAGGCGACGTTCTCCGCCACGGTGAGGTGCGGGAACAGCGCGTAGTCCTGAAAGACCATGCCCACGCCGCGCTCTTCCGGCACCACCCAATGGGCGGCGTCGCAGACCGGGCGGCCAGCGATCGTGATCGCGCCGGCATGGGGCCGCTCGAAGCCTGCGATCGCCCGGAGCACCGTGGTCTTGCCGCAGCCGCTGGGGCCCAGGATGGACAGGGCGGCGCCTTCTTCCACCGCGAGCGTGAGGTCAGACAGGGCCGGCGCGGCAGCGTTGGGATAGGTGAGCGAGATCTGGGACAGCTCGATCAGCGTCATACGAGTTTCTTCTCCCGCAGCCGCGTGACCACCATCCACGGCAGCGCCGTGAACGCGATGAGCAGCAGGGCCATGACCGCAGCCCGCGCGTACTCCGCCTCCACGGTGTGGATGTAGACCCGCACCGGCAGCGTGTCGAACCCGGCCGGCCGCAGCAGCAGCGTGGCGTCCAGCTCTTTCATGGCGGAGATGAACACGAGCGCCCAGACCGCGAACAGCGTGGGGCGGACCAAGGGCGCAAGGATGCGGCGCAGCACGCGCCACGGGGAGGCGGCGAGCGAACGGGCCGCTTCTTCCAGGTGCGGGTTGATGCCCGCGATCGCCGCGTCCACGCCCTGGACTGACTGGGTCAGAAAGCGGATCAGATAGGCCACGACGAGGACCCCGACCGTGCCGTACAACCACGGGACGTAGGTGTTGTACAGGAGGATCAGACTCAAGCCGAGGACGGTGCCCGGGATCGCGTAGCCGATCTGGATGGTGCCGGGCAGCAGCGCGCCGGTGCGGGGCGGCGTATGCCGCGCAGTGAACGCGATAAGGAGTCCGAGGATCACCGCGAGCGTGGCGGCGAGGCCCGCCAACAAGAGGCTGTTCTTAATGTAGTCGCCTTGCTCGCGGACGACTTCGAGGAAGTGGCCGACTGAGCCGGTCTGCGCCAGCAGCACGCCCAGCGGGATGAACACCGACAGGCCCAGGACCGCGCCCACCAGCAGGGCGGCGGGCCAGCGCCACCGGCCGAGGTGGAGGGACCGCGCGAGTCGCGCAGTACCGGTGATCGTAACGTACGAACGACGGTGCAGGAGCATTTGCTGCCCCACCAGGACGGCGATGGTGATCAGGACGAGCACGAACGACAGCAGGGCGGCGGCGGCCTGATCGAACCGCGTGTTGAGCTGATGGTAGATGGCGGTGGTGAATACCTGCACGCGGAGCAGCGACGGCGAGCCGAAGTCCGACAGCGCGTAGAGGAAGGCCAGGAGGCCGCCCGCCAGGATGCTTGGCCGGAGCATCGGCAGCGTGGCGCGGCGGAACACACCCAAGGGGCTCTCGCCCAGCGAGCGCGCGGTCTCTTCGATGGAGGGGTTGGTCGCCTCCAGCGCCGCGCTGACGAGCAGGAAGATGTACGGATAGGTGAACAGGCCCAGCACGAAGACCCCGCCCCAGAAGCCGTAGATGTTCACCCACTGCTGCGGCGCCCCGATCAGCGTGCTCAGCCAGGTGTTCACCGACCCGACCGGCCCCAGCAGCGCGATGTAGGACATGGCGCCGATGTAGGACGGGATCGCGAGCGGGATCACCGCCAGCCACCGGCAGAGATTCCGGAACGGCAGATCGGTGCGGATGACGAGCCAGGCGAGCGGCAGGGCCAGGAGCATCGCCCAGATCGTTGCGAGCGTCGCGAGCGACAGGGTCATGGCGGCCAAGCCGACGAGCGAGCCGATCGTGACGGCCCCGAGTTCGCCGGCTTTCAAGGCCGCGGCGGCCAGATACAGCAGCGGAGGCAGGACCAGCAGGCCCACGACGGCCAGCAGCAAGAAGGTGCCAATCTGCGCGAGCCAGCCGGAAGCCGGGGCGAGCGACGATGAGGGTGTGAGAGTGATGGGGCCGGCCTGCGTCATCTCACCAGTTCGGATTCAGCGAGGTGAGCAGCGTGAGCGTCGCCTCTTCCAGGTCGGCGAGTCGCTGGGCCGTGACGGCGGTCCGCTTGATGGATTGGAGCGGGGGCACCTCGCTCGAGTTCACGCCGGCGATCAGGGGGATCTCATAATCCTGCGTGACAAGAATGCGCTGGCCGTCGGGCGAGAGGAGAAAATCAATGAACTTGCGGGCGGACTCCGGATTGGCTGTGCCTTTGATCACGGCAACGGCGTTGGGATTGACCGGCGTGCCGAACCCGCCGGACTCCTGGTCCGGGTATACCACGTCCACGGGCAGGTTGGCCTGTCGCGCCAGATAGTAGTTGGGCGAGTTGGTCAGGCCGATCGCGAACTCGCCGCGCCCCACGCCCTGCCAGACCTCGGTGTTGTCCGTCAGGATCTTGAGGTCGTTCGCGTGCAGGCCCTTCAGGTAGTCGCGGGCGAACGTCTCCCCTTTGATCGCGACGAGCGCGGTGGCCCACGCCAGCGTCGTCCGCTCGCGGGTTCCGGCGATGGCGAGCCTCCCTTTCCATTTAGGGTTGGTCAGCTCGAAGATCGACCTGGGCACGTCCTTCTCGGGGACCAGATTCTTGTTATAGAGGATGATGCGCGCCCGGCCGGAGATCCCGGTCCACGTCCCTGCCGCGCTCCGAAAGTCCTCGGGCACGGTCTTGGTCGCGGCCGACTGGTACGGATCCAGCAGGCCTTCCTTGGTCAGGATCTCCACGATGCCGCTTTCCGTGGAGATGTAGAGATCGCCGCGCGGGCGGGCCTTCTCCATGCGGATCTCGTTGGCCAGGCCCGAGGTCTTGCCGACTTTCAGGTCCACCTGGATGCCGGTCTGCTTCGTGAACGCGTCCACGACCGGCTTGATTGCCTTCTCCTTGCGGCCCGAATAGATCACCAGCCGGTCGGCCGCGTCGGCTGTGGCAGGCAGCAGCCCTGCCACGAACGCGAAGAGAACGCCGGCTAGCACGACCGTCACAATACGCCCTTCAATTTTTGCACTTGCTGCAGAGGCCATAGAGCTCCAGCTTGTGCGTGGTGATAGTGAACCCGTGCCGTCGGGCGACCTCTTCCTGTAAATGCTCGATGTCACAGTTTTCGAACTCGATGATCGTCCCGCAGTGGGTGCAGATCATATGGTCGTGGTGGCGCTTGTGGACCACGTTGTCGTAATGCGTCTGCGAGCCGAAGTGCCGCTCCTGGGCGATGCCGGACTCGCACAGCAGGTTCAAGGTCCGGTAAATGGTCGCCAGGCCGATATGCGGTTTGTGGCGGCCCAGCATCCGGTAGAGCTGTTCGGCCGTGATGTGCTCGTTGCGGAGGAAGGTGTCTAGGATGACCTCCCGCTGCTTGGTGACCTTGAGCCCGTGCTTGGCGAGGTGCTCCCGCAAGATCCCCAGCTCCTTGACGTGCTTCATGGCCTACCTCGACTAATTGAGAACGATTATTAATACCGTATTCTTCTGGAGGCCGTCAAGTAGGGGCGCACCTATGTGTGCGTCCGCCTTGTGGGTGGCCACGCGGGACATGGGCGGACACACAGGTCCGCCCCTACGCCGTTGACAAGGCTTGCGGGGGTTGGCCATAATCCGGCGTGCGTTCGCCCGCCGAGACCATCGTTGACCGGCTCCTGTTATTGTTCCTCCTCAAGACCGCCGCGCCGTACGGCATCGACGGGGATGTCAAGTTCCAGCAGCTCGTCTTCCTCTCGGAATTGCAGATGCTGTACGGCCGGCAGGCCAAGGGCTTCCATTACCGGTTCTTCCGGTACGCCTACGGGGGTTACAGCAAGGACCTGCAGGACGACTTCGTGGGGCTCGGGGCAAAAAAGTTCCTGGACCCGGCGGCCTGGAAGCTCACGACGGCGGGGGAGACCGTGGTGAAGGTCATGCCGAACGCGGTGAAGGGCCACTCGCCCAACGAGGACATCGTGGCGATCATTCAGGACATCGTCAAGGCGTACGGCAAGTTCGACAGCTCCAGCATCGTGCCGGAGGTCGAGAAGATCGAGCTGATCCTGCCGGAGAAGGCGGACGCCGATGTCGAGGGCGTAGTCCATCAGCAGGAATCCCTGCCCATCGGGCATGTGTCCTTCCATGCGCACCTGCTGGTCCCGGAGCGGATCGAGACCTCCAAGGAGTTCAAGCTGAAGGACGATCTGCTCGCGGTGCTCCAGGGCATCCTGAAATGAGCGCGCCGATCGCGGTGATCGGCGCGGGCGCCTGGGGAACCGCCCTGGCCTGGCTCCTGGCCGGGAAGGGCGAGCAGGTCCGGCTCTGGGCGTTCGAGTCCGAAGTGGCCGCCGGGATCGTGGCCAATCACGAGAACAAACTCTTTCTGCCCGGGGTCTCGTTGCCGGCCTCGTTGGAGCCTACCACGTCGCTTGCGGAAGCGGTTGACGGTGTCACGCTGGTCGTCTTCGTGGTGCCGTCCCATGCGGCCGCCAAGGTCGCGGCTTCACTGGTGCCCCACCTTCCGGCCGGCGTGCCGCTTGTCACCGCGACCAAGGGCATCGAGCCGGAGAAGATCCGGCTCATCTCGGAGCTGCTCGAAGAGACGCTCCCGGCGCGCCGCGGGCCGGTGTTCGCGCTCTCCGGCCCGAGTTTCGCCGTGGAAGTGTGCCGGCATCTCCCCACGGCGGTCGCGCTGGCCGGGTCGCCGGGCGCGCAGGCGGAAGCACTGCAGCGCCTCTTGATGACGCCCGCGTTCCGCGTCTACCTGAGCGAGGATCGAATCGGCGTGCAGCTCGGCGGCGCGTTGAAGAACGTGATCGCGCTGGCGGCGGGCGTGGTGGACGGACTCGGGCTCGGGCACAACACCCGCGCCGCGCTCATCACGCGGGGTCTGGCCGAGATGGTCCGTCTTGGCGTGGCGATGGGCGCTGATGCTCGCACCTTCGCGGGTCTCTCGGGGATCGGTGACCTTGCCCTCACCTGCACCGGAGGGCTCAGCCGGAACCGGTCGGTGGGGGTCCAGCTCGGACAGGGGAAAAAGCTTGCCGATATCCTCGCCGGGACGCGCACCGTGGCGGAAGGGGTCGGCACTGCCAAGGCGGCGAAGGCCCTCGCCGAGCGCTACCGGGTGGAGATGCCCATCGTCCGGGAGGTGTGCGCGGTGCTCTTCGAGGGCAAAGATCCCCGGCGCGCCGTCACGGACCTGATGGAGCGGGCCGCGCGCCCGGAAATTGATCAATCATGACAGCGGATCGCATCCGGCAGTTGCTGGCGCAGGTGCAGGCCGGCCGGCTCAACGCCGAGGAAGCCTCGCGCCGCCTGAAGACGCTGCCTTACGAGAACCTCGGGTTCGCCGCGGTGGACCACCATCGCGTCTTCCGGCAGGGGATGGCCGAGGCGATCTTCTGCGAGGGGAAGACGACCGCCCAGGCGGTCGCGATCGCCCGCCGGCTGCTACGCAACCGTCATCCGGTGCTGGCCACGCGGGTCGAGCCGGCCCTGGCGCGCGCCCTGCTGCGGCTGGACCGCCGCGCCCGCTACGAGCCGCTGGGGCGGACGGTCGTACTCGCGCCGCCGAAAGGCTGGGGCACCCGCGCGCTGCGCGGCGCGGGCCACGTCGTGATCATGACGGCCGGCACGGCGGACATGTCAGTGGCCGAGGAGGCGCGCGTGACGGCGCAGGTGCTGGGCGACCGCGTAACGACGCTCTATGACGTCGGCGTGGCTGGGCTGCACCGGTTGCTGGATCGCTACGAGCTCTTGGAGGCGGCGAAGGTGCTGGTCGTGGTCGCCGGCATGGACGGGGCCCTGCCGAGCGTCGTGGGCGGGATGTTCGGTCAGCCGGTGATCGCCGTGCCAACGAGCCGCGGGTACGGGGCCAGCTTCGGCGGGCTCTCGGCGCTGCTGGCCATGCTCAATTCCTGCGCCGCCGGCGTGGGGGTCGTCAACATTGATAACGGGTACGGGGCCGCCTGCGTCGCCCACCGCATCAATTCGCTCAGCGCGTCCTGACCTCGAATTTCCCCCGCTTCTTCAGCGAGGCCTCCCGCATCAGGGGACCGTTCTTCCCCGGCACCAGCAGCTTGGCCTGCACCTGGTAGTCGTACAGCCCGTCGGCGACGATGCGCCTGGTATGGTCGGTCCCGTCCCACATCTGCATGACTTGGACCTGAGGCGGGATGCTCTTCGCGCCGTCGGCCCCGGCCGCCGCGTCGTTCGCGACCGCCTGGCGGTTCGTCAGCAGGCGGAACGATGTCTTCGACGGCGAGGTGATCAGGGTCGTCACGTCCAGCAATGCGTCACCCGGAACGCTCTTCGGCAGTGCTACCGTGATCGTCAGGGTCAGCGGATGCTCGTTGAGAAAGAAGGGCATCGGCGTCGCCTCGACGGACAGGATCTTGAGGTCCGGAAACTTCCCTTTGACCTTGGCGCTGGCTGCGTGGCTTGGTGCATGAAGGGACGTGGCGAGCACCCCGACGCTGATGGCGATCGCCACCGCGACGGTTCGCATCATCGAGGACAATGAGAGTGTGGCATGCTAGTCAACCACATAACACAACGTGCCACCCCTGGTCAACGAATAGCAAAGACTCAAGCGCTTTGCTAAGATGGCCTTCTCTATGCGCATCGCCTACTTCGACTGCTTCTCCGGCGTCAGCGGTGACATGTGCCTGGGCGCGCTCGTGGACTCCGGGTTGCCGCTTGCCGATCTCGTGCAGGGCCTCGAGGTCCTGCGGCTCCGGGGCTTCTCTCTCCGCAGCCGGCGGGTGGCCCGCGGCGCGCTGTCCGGCACCAAGGTGGACGTCCTCATCGAGAAGGGACGGGACCGAATGTTGAGCTTGCGGGACGTCCGCCGGGTGCTCAAGGCGGCGCACCTCCCGGAGCCGGTGCGCGACCGGTCGCTCGCGGTCTTCGATCGACTCGCCGAGGCCGAGGGCCTCGCGCACCGCACGCCGGCGGCCAAGGTCCACTTCCATGAACTGGGCAGCCTTGATTCGCTGGTGGACGTGGTGGGCACCGTGCTCGGCTGCCACCTCCTCGGCGTGGAGGCGCTCTACGTCTCGGCCATCAATGTCGGCTCCGGGACCAGCCGGTCCGAGCACGGCGTCATCCCTGCGCCGGGCCCTGCGACGGCCGCGCTGCTGAAAGGCCTGTCGGTGTACGCGGCGGGGCCGCGCTTCGAGCTGACGACGCCCACCGGCGCGGCGCTGATGGCGACGCTGAGCGCCGGTTCCGGCTCGATGCCGGCGATGACGGTCACCTCCATCGGCTACGGCGCGGGCGAGGCCGATCCGCCCGGCTGGCCAAACGCCGTGAGGGTCTTCGTCGGCGACACGCTGGAGCCGGCGGAGTCCGATCGCGTCGCCATGCTGGAGACTAACCTCGACGACATGAACCCGCAGGGGTACGACCTGCTGATCGAGCGCCTGCTGGCGCGCGGTGCGCTGGACGTCACGCTGACGCCGGTGATCATGAAGCGCGGCCGGCCCGGCATCGTCCTGAGCGTACTGGCCGATCCGGCCAAGGTGGAGCCGGTGCTCAAGGTCCTCTTCGCCGAGACGACGACGTTGGGCGTGCGCGTGCAGGAGGTCGCGCGTCGTCTCCTCGCGCGGGAGCTGACCGAAGTGGCCACGCGGTTCGGCCCGGTGCGTGTCAAGGTGGCGAAGGCGGCGGGACGCAGCCTGAAGGCCCGTCCGGAGTACCAGGACTGCAAGCGGATCGCGGAGCAGACCGGCCTGCCGCTGCGGGACGTCGTGCGCGAGGTCGAGCGCGCCCTCCGCCGCCTGCGGAACTGACGCGCGCCATGCTCCTCTCGCTGCTGCTCTTTCTTGTGGCGATCGGGATCATCCTCGGCGGCGCCGCGGTCTTCACGAACGCCGTCGAGTGGCTGGGCCGGCGGCTCGGCATCTCCGACGGCGCCATCGGGAGCATCCTGGCCGGCATCGCGACTGCGCTGCCCGAGACGCTGATTCCCGTCATCGCCATTTTCTGGGGCACGAGCCAGGCCGAAACCGACATTGGCATCGGCGCCATTCTTGGCGCGCCGCTGATGCTGGGCACGCTGGTCCTGCCGCTGCTGGCCGGCTTCCTCCTGCTTCTGGGGCGGATGCGGAAGCGGGCGGACCAGTTCGAATTGGACTACCCCGCCGTTCGCCATGACCTGGGCTTCTTCCTGGCGGCCTACGGCCTGGCGCTGCTCGTGTCGGTTGTCCCGGCGCGGGCCTTGCACTACGCGACGGCTGTCGGGCTCTTGCTCATGTATGCGTGGTACGTCAAGATTCACATGACGAGCGGCAAGGTCAGCGAGCTGGAGCTGGATCCCTTGTACTTCTCGCGCCGCGCCGGCCGGCCGGCAACCGCGCTGATCGTGACGCAGGTTCTCGGCGGGCTGGGGCT
The DNA here is from genome assembly GCA_005877615.1 of Nitrospirota bacterium. Taxonomy (GTDB): domain Bacteria; phylum Nitrospirota; class Nitrospiria; order Nitrospirales; family NS-4; genus NS-12. Next base: position 10,460 of record VBOD01000111.1, read on the forward strand.
GCTCATCGGGGGCGCGCACCTATTCGTCCACGTCGTCAAGGACGCCGCGCTCGGCATGGGCGTCTCGCCTCTCGTGCTCGCCCTGCTCGTCGCGCCGATCGCGACGGAACTGCCGGAGACGATGAACAGCTTCTTCTGGGTCCATCAGAAGAAGGACACGCTGGCGGTGGGCAACATCACTGGGGCGATGGTGTTCCAAGGGACGTTTCCGGTGTCGGTGGGCTTGGTCGGCACCGGCTGGAACCTGGATGCGGGCGCCATGCTCAGCGTGGCGCTGCCGCTCGTCGGGGCAGTGCTGGGCCTGGCTCAGATCCAGAAGATCGGGCGATTGGACCCGCGCATCGTGCTGTTGTCAGTCCTGCTGTATGCTGGGTACATGGGCTATTTGATCTTGCGATGAGCCGGCGCGGCCAGACGAGTGGAGTTTTCACGGAGGACGCCGCCGCGCGTGAGACGCGCCGCATCCTCTGGATCGTCCTGTGGCTGAACCTCGGCGTCGCCGCGGCGAAGTTCGGCTACGGGTTCCTCACCGGCTCGGTGAGCATGCAGGCCGACGGCATCCATTCCTCCTTCGACGGCCTGTCGAACGTGATCGGGTTGATCGGACTCTGGGCGGCAGCCCATCCGCCCGACGCCCTGCACCCGTACGGCCGCAAGAAGTACGAGACCTTTGCCGCGGCGGCGATTGGACTGATGCTGTTCGGGACCTGCCTCTACATTCTTCGGAACAGCTACCTCCACTGGCGCGAGTCCGTCGTGCCGATGGTGACCGGGATCAGCTTCGGGGTCATGCTCGGGACGATGGCGGTCAACTGGGGGGTCATGACCTGGGAACGGCGGCGCGGCGCGCGCCTCCAGAGCGAGATCCTCCTCGCGGACTCCCGCCATACGGCGAGCGACATCCTCTCGTCCCTATCAGTCCTGATCGGCCTGGCGGCGGTGACCGCGGGCTATCCGCTGTTTGACCCGATCGCCGGCGTGGTCATCGCGGGGTTCATCGGCCGCACAGGGCTGCTGGTGCTCCAGGAGGCAACGCAGTCCCTCGCCGACCGGGCGCGTCTGGACGCCGACGCGATCCGCGAGGTCGCGCTTACCGTGGCGGGCGTGCGCTGCTGCGACGAGATACGCACCCGCGGGCTCTCCCGGCACGTCTTCATGGACTTGTGCATCCACGTGGATCCGGCCATGACGATCGTCCGCGCCCACACCGTCGCGCACGACGTGGAGGACAAGCTCAAGCAGGCGTTCCCCGGCGTGGCTGAGGTGGTCGTGCACGTCGAGCCGGAAGACCATGGATGAGACGCTGTTATCCCACCTTGGTACCCTGATCGGAGAACGCCATCCGGTCACTGCTCCCGCCGCCCTCCGCCGCACCGAAGCCTATCTCGCAGAACAGTTCACGCGCTTGGGGCTGGACATCTCGACTCACCCGTTCAAGGCGCTGGGAGGCACCTACCGCAATGTCATTGCGGAAAAAAGGGGACAGTCCCCTTTTCCGCCGCTGATCATCGCGGCGCACTACGACACGGTCGAAGCATCTCCCGGCGCCGACGATAACGCTAGCGCGCTGGCGGTGCTGCTCGAGGTCGCCCGCAGTCTTCGGGGCGTTCCGATGACCAGAAGTGTCCGCTTCATCGCGTTCTGTTTGGAAGAGGAAAACTTGTTGGGCAGCCTGGCCTACGCCGCATCCCTCCAGACCGCCAACGAGGAGATCTGCGGCGCCATCGTGATGGAGTGTGTCGGCTACGCGCGTTCTGAGGAAGGCTCGCAGCAAAAGCCGCCCGGCGTGCCGGTCGCCGTGCCGACCGTGGGGGACTTTCTCGGGATCGTGGGGAATGCCGCCTCCGCGCACTTGGTCAAGGCAGTGGAAGCCGCTGCCAACCACGCCGTGCCGGATCTCAAGACGATCTCGCTCGTGGTGCCCGGCAATGGCGAGCTGCTGCCGGACACGCGGCGCAGCGACCATGCGGCCTTCTGGCACTACGGCTATCCGGCGGTGATGCTGACCGATACCGCCAACTTCCGTAATCCCCATTACCACCAGCCGACCGACACTCTCGACACATTGAACCTGGCGTTCATGGAGCAGGTCGCCCGCGCCGTCGCCGCCGCGGCGATTGCTCTGTGCTCCACCGCACAGTCCACTGCAGAGAGGCGAACAGGCGTGTCCCTCTGGAAAGAAGCGGCGCTCACGGTTCCGCACTTGGCGGCGCTCGTGGCCAACCTCCTGGCGGACCGGCGCGTGCCGGCACAGGCGAAGGCCACGCTTGCCGGCGTCGTGGCCTATCTCGCCATGCCGTTCGACCTGATCCCGGACTTCATCCCGGTCCTGGGGTATCTGGACGACCTGGTGTTGGTGGTCCTCGTCTTCGACGGCGTGGTGAATCAGATTGACGAGGCGATCGTGGCGGAATACTGGAAGGGCGATCCGGCCACGCTGCAGCGGTTGAGGGCGATGTCGCGGCGGGCGGCGCGATTCGTTCCGGGGTGGATCAAAAGGAAGCTGTTCGGCGGGAAGGATTAAGAACGGGTCCTATCGCCTGCGGCTCGCGGGTCCTGCCGCCGATCGGCACCTTCATTTCTTCGTAGGGGCAACCCTATGTGGTTGCCCTCTCCTGGGCGGACACGCAGGTCCGCCCCTACGCATCAAGGCCTGGATCGGTGCCACCCGCCATATGAAAATACTTCCCGCCGTGGTGAGAGGAGAGGTTGGATGAGGTGCCGGAGGTTCTGGATCGCCGCCGTGCTTGGAGCGCAGCTTCTGGCGCCGGGGTGCGGCGACGGCTTCGATGGTTCCGATGCCGGAGCGCCTTCGTCAGATCCCACGCGCCAAGCGGAGCGGGAGCGGATGGTCGAGCGCCAGATCGAGGCGCGCGGCGTCAAGGACACGGCGGTGCTCAGAGCGATGCGCCAGGTGCCGCGTCACCTGTTCGTGCCGGTCTCCTATGCGCCCCAGGCTTACCGGGACGGTCCGCTGGCGCTCGGCCACGGCCAAATGATCTCCCAGCCTTATATCGTGGCCTTCATGGCCGAAGCGCTGCGGCTGCGCGGCGATGACAGGGTGCTCGAGATCGGCACCGGCTCGGGCTATCAGACTGCGGTCCTGGCCCAGCTTGCCCGCGACGTGTTCTCCATCGAGATCGTGAAGCCGCTGGCGGAGCAGGCCGCCGCGAAGCTCGAGGAACTGGGCTATGCAAACGTGCAGGTGCGGGCCGGCGATGGCTATCAAGGCTGGCCGGAGCACGCGCCCTACGACGCGATCCTCGTCAGTGCCGCGCCCGACCACATCCCGCAACCGCTGCTGGACCAACTCGCCGTCGGCGGGCGGATGATCCTTCCACTTGGCAAGAAATTCTCCCAGGACCTCATGCTGATCCGCCGCACCCACTCGGGCTACGAGCGCACCCCGCTCCTGCCCGTTGCCTTCGTTCCGATGACCGGCGAGGCTCAAGAAAGATAGTCATTCAGTAAACTTGATGCCGGTCGTCTGGACTTCGCGGTAGGGGAGCAGCCAGACCAGCGACTCGTCCTGCAAGTCCCCTACCTGGATGCGGTTGCCCCACGGGTCGCGGAAATCGCAGCGGAAGTGCGGCTCCAGCTTCAGCCCGTACTTCTGGGTAAGCTTCTCCCGCACCTCCTTTATCTGCGCCTCATCGCGCACCATGATGCCGAAGTGCTTCACGCGGTCCGGGCGGAGCTCCTTCACTTCGAAGATGGCCATGAACTGGTGCTCCCCCAACTTGCACCAGGCCGCGCCCTCGCCGCCCCGCAGCATCTCGAGATCGAACACGTCAGCATAAAACGCCACGGCCTTCTCGGCGTTGTCCACCTCGATGGCGACGTGGTTGCACCCGTAGACCTGCACAGCCATACCGATTCCCCCTGAGTTGAGTCTGTCCCTCTACTCACGCCGGCCCTCCGGCGTCTCCCGGCATCATAACAGACGACACCGATCGAAAGTCGGGAAGAAAGTGTACAATAGGGGCACTCCCTAAGGAGGGGGAACAGCCATATCCCTGATGCGTCGCCTATGGGGCTTTCTTCGAGGACGACCCTTTCAGCCGGAGGGCCGGGAGCAGCGCGAATTCAAACGGGTCCTGGTGCGGTTTGCTCTCGCGTTTGCGGGAGAGCACAAAAAAGGCAAGGGGATCGCGCGCGATCTCTCGCTCGGGGGTTGCATGATGGAGACGGACACGCCGCTGCCTGCTGACACGATCCTTGAGCTCAAGCTCTTCGTGGCGGAGGCGGAAATGCCCATCGAGGTCGCTGCTTCAGTGCGGTGGGCTGACGGCCAACGGATGGGGATCAAATTTCTCCGCATCCGCGACCAGGACCGCTTCCGGAAGTTTCTATCGTGAGAACAGCCGTTAAAACCGCTAAGCCTCTGCTCGGCATCACGATGGGTGATCCGGCGGGAATCGGCCCGGAGGTCATCGTGAAGGCCCTGTCGCGCCCGGGCGTGCGGCGCGTGTGCCGGCCGCTGGTCATCGGCTCGCCCGAGGTGCTGGCCAGGACGGTCAGCGCGTTGAAGGCGCCGCTGAAGGTCCGCAGCGTGGACCTGTCCGGCTTCGCGGCGCCGGACGCGGTCATTCCGGTGCTCGACCCGCTCCCGCAGCCGCTCGGGCCGTTCACGCCGGGGAAGGTGTCCCAGGAGACCGGCGCGGCCCAGGCCGTCTATGTGGAGGAGGCGGTCGAGCGGGCCCTGGACGGGAGCATCGCCGCCATCGTAACGGCGCCGATCAGCAAGGAGGCGATCAACCTCGCCGGCTATGCCTATCCCGGCCATACCGAGATGCTGGCCGACCTGACGGGCGCCATGGAGGTCGGCATGATGATCGTCGGCGGGCCGCTGCGCATCCTCTTCGCCACCATCCATGCGGCGATCAAGGACGTGCCGGCGCTCCTCACGCCAGAGCGGATCGCGCAGGCGATCCGGCTGTGCCATCGCGGGCTGACGGAGCTCTTCGGCATCAAGCGCCCGCGGATCGCGGTGGCGGCTCTGAACCCGCACGCCGGCGAGGGCGGGCTGTTCGGGACCGAGGAGCGCACGGCCATCGGGCCCGGCATCGAGCGGGCGCTGGCGCAGGGGTTCCCGTCTGTCGGGCCGCTGCCGGCGGACACGCTCATCCGGCAGGCGGCGCAGGGCAAGTACGATGCGGTGGTAGCCATGTACCACGACCAGGGCCTGATCCCGCTGAAGCTCGCCGCCTTCGGCAAGTCGGTCAACATCACGGTGGGCCTGCCGATCATCCGCACGTCCGTGGATCACGGCACCGCCTATGACATCGTCGGCAGGGGCGTTGCCGATGACGGCAGTCTCAGCGAGGCGATCAGGCTCGCCGCGCAGTTCGCGGAGAACCGGCTCTCGCAATGACGCGCCCCGGCCCTCGCGCCAGCGCCGCGCCCGCGCATGTCCCGCGCAGGTCCCTGGGGCAGCACTTCCTGATCGACAAGAACATCGTCCACAAGATCGTCCGCCTGGCCGAGCTGCAGCCTGGCGAGACGGTGCTGGAGATCGGCCCGGGGCGGGGGATCCTGACGGATGCGCTGCTGGACAGCTCCGGGCTCGTGGTCGCCGTGGAACTGGACGCCGCCCTCTGCGCGCACCTCCGCGCGACGCTGAGACGCCGGTCGAACTTCCGCCTGGTCGAGGGCGACGCGCTGACGTTCGATTACGCGCAGGTGCCGAGCCCGTTTCTGGTGGTGGCCAACCTGCCGTACTACGTCTCGACGCCGCTGCTGTTCCGCCTGCTGGAGGATCGGCGGCGCATCGACCGTCTGGTGCTGATGCTCCAGGAGGAGGTGGTCGCGCGCCTGGCCGCGGCGCCCGGAGGCAGGGACTACGGGGCGCTCTCCATCGCGGCGCAGTTCTACTGCGAGGTGCGGCAGGCGTTCCGGGTGCCGCCCACATGCTTTCGCCCGAAGCCGCAGGTGGGGTCGGCGGTCGTCGTGCTCACGCCGTTGCGGAAGCCGCGCGTCTCGGTGGCGGACGAAGCGTTCTTCTTCCGGATCGTGCGTGCCGGGTTTGCGCACCGGCGAAAGGCTCTGCCGAATTCGCTGCGCGATGAGGGCTTCGAAGGCGGGCCGACGGCCGCGGCATTGGAGCAGGCCGGCATCGATCCCCGCCGCCGCGCCGAGACGTTGAGCATCGAGGAATTCGCCGCGTTGACCGACGCGCTGCTCAGCTTGAGCTAGCGCTCTCTCGACGCTTCGATTAGACCGTTCTCTCCGTCTTTTCTTCTCCCAATCCCTGTCAGCAACTTGACGCGTCGGTAACCGGCCTTGCGCAGCCAGTGCATCACGTCCCGCGACGCATAAGTGTTGCCGGTGTCGGTGAAGAGCAGCATGGTCAGGGCGAACGCCGTCGTGTCGATAGGATACAGCCCGCGCGGGTCGGTGAGGAACGCGTCGTGGATGATCAGGCGCCCGTCCGGGGTGAGGGCCTTGCGGATCTTGCGGAAGAGCCCCACGTTCTGCGCCGGCGCGTAGATGTGGATGATGTTCGACAGCCAGACCACGTCGTAGCGGCCGGGTAGAGGATCGCTCATGAAATCCAGCGTCGCGAAGCTCAGCCGGGCCTTGGCGGGATGCGTCGCCGCGATCTCGCGCGCGACCTTGAGGGCTGTGGGGCGATCCGCCGCCGTGGCGCGCAGGGCCGGGTTCGCCGCGAGGAAGGCCATGGCGTAGGTACCGGGCCCGCCGCCCAAATCCAGCAGGGTGCGCGCCCGGCGCAGGTCGAGGAACCGGGCGACCGTCTTCGCCTGCTCACGGCTCCGGTGGTGCATCGCCCAGGTGAAGCTGCGGCGCCAGGCGGGCGACTCTGGCTCATCCGCGTCCAGCGGCTTGCCCGAGCGGACGCTGTCGGTGAGCTGCGTGAAATCGTGCCAGTGGTTCGTGATGAGGTCGAGGTAGGCACCGCGATAGGCCGGGCTCCGCCGGTTCAGCTCCGTGCGCGTCAGCAGCGTGTTCCGATAGGCGGAGCCGCGCTTGACCAGCAGGCCCAGCGCGGCGAGGATCCGGCAGAGAATGTCGAGCCCCCGCTGGTCGGCTCGGAGGCGGCGTGCCAGCGCTGCGATCGGCCAGGTGCGGGCTCCGATGGCGGTGAAGAGATCGAACTCCAGCGCGGACAGGATGGCGCGGGAATACTGGTAGAGCTGGGCGACGTTGCGGAAGTCATCGAAGATCCTGATCGGGTAGGTGCCAAGAGTGCGCGCCACACCCGCAGTATAGCATCCCCGGTGAAGCCGCTGTCCGAGGTCGGCGGGTCCGTAGTATCTCGTTAGGGAAAGGTCGAATTGACAGGACAGCCGGAGAGGATTACGATGATCTCGCACTCGCGAAGGGTGTCTGTCATAGAGAGAGGAGGTGCTCGTATGAACGAACTCACTCCTCCGGACAATGCAGGCCCGCTGGCGACGGGAACTGTCTCGCCGCGGTGGGCCTTCCGCTCGGAGCCGAATCCTTCTCCGTATGCTTCCAGGGTGGCGCCTCTTGGTGCGCGGTCGCTGAACAGCGACACACAAGCACTCTGGGCGACGGAACACAGCCTGCAAGGTGAGGGGCTGTGGATCTGGCGACGACGGCGGTGCCCAACTGACTGTCGTAGGCGGGTCCGACATAGGCGACCAATAGTGGACTGTTGAGGCGCCCCAAGCGCCGCGAGGGCTACCTTCCCGGGAAGGTAGCCCTTCGTATTTCCCGCTTACTACCTGCAGGGGAATCATTGATCTCGCCCCCTTGATATGGTAGCCTCCCCCACAATGGCCGCTGCTGGTACGAGTAAAAGCGGAGCGGCAGGGACCCGCCATGAGATGGCGGGGGTGGTGCTACTCACCTTGGCCCTGCTCCTCGGCCTCTCGCTGCTGTCCTACTCTCCACGCGATCCGATTCTGTTCGAAGAGTCCTTTCATCCGGAGTCCATTCAAAACCTGATCGGCCAGGTCGGGATGACGCTGGCCACCGGCGTCTTTGCGGCCGTCGGGGGCGGGGGCTATCTCGTGCCGATCGCACTGGGGATCCTGGGGAGCCGGTGCTTCCTCCGGGGCGGATTGGGGGTCACGCTCCGCAGCGCCGGCGGCTTCACGGCGTTGCTCCTGTTCTTGTCCATGTTGCTGGCGCTGCACCTGTCTGGCGTGCCGACGATCAGTAGCGGGTGGGTTCAGGAAGGACTGGCGGGCGGGCATGTCGGCGGCGCGCTCAGCGGGCTGCTCGTGACGTACTTCGCGCCGGTGGGCGCCCACATCGTGATGATTGCCGGGTTGCTCCTGTCCGTGCTCGTCGCGTTGCCGGTCTCGCTGGTCGCGCTCGGCCAACAGTGGGGGGAGATGGCGGCGACGCTTCGCGAGTGGGTCCAGGAACAGTGGGACCAGTTCCAGGCGCGTACGGGCGAGAAGCCCAATCGCGGCAGGGACAAACCGATCAAGATCATCAGGCTGAAGCCGGTCGTGCCGGTAGATGCGGAGGTCGTTCAGGCGGCAGACAGCGCCGAGACCGTGGAGCCGGCGTTGCTGAGCCAGCCGGCGTACCGTCGCCGCAAGAGGAAGCTCGCCATCGCGGGGCATCGCTCGGAGCAACTTATCTTGCCACACGTCGTGGACGTGGCCGGGTACGTGCTGCCAGACCCGGCTGTGCTGCTGAGCGATCCGGCGGTGCGCGTGGATCGGCTCACCGACGAAGAGATCCGCGCGCAGGCTCAGGTGCTGACCCAGGCCCTGGCGAATTTCGGGATCGACGGCCAGGTGATCCAGACGCACGTGGGCCCCGTCGTGACGATGTACGAATTCGAGCCGGCCCCCGGCGTCAAAGTGGCCCGCATCGTGAACCTCGCCGACGATCTCGCGCTGGCCATGCGGGCGATCAGCATCCGCATCGTCGCGCCCATCCCCGGCAAGTCGGTGGTCGGGATCGAAGTGCCCAACCCGCGGCGCGAAGACGTGATGCTCAAGGAGATCGTCCTGAGCGAGGCCTCTGTTGGCTCGCGCTCGCCGTTGAAGCTGGCGCTGGGCAAGGACATCTTCGGCAGGCCCGTCGTGGCGGACCTCCGGAGTATGCCGCACCTGCTCGTTGCGGGCGCCACGGGATCGGGCAAGAGCGTCGGCCTCAACACGATGATCCTGAGCCTCCTCTTCACGGCGCGCCCGGACGAGGTCAAGTTCCTGCTGATCGACCCCAAGATGCTCGAGCTGACGGTGTACGAGGGCATCCCGCATCTGTGGCGTCCGGTCATTACGCAGCCCAAGGCCGCCTCGCGCGGGCTCATGCTGGCCGTCAAGGAGATGGGCCGCCGCTATAAGCTGATGGCCGAGTACGGCGCGCGCAACATTGATGCGTACAACCGCGCCGTCGCGGAGGCCCGGGGCGTCCCGCCGCCGCAACCCCTGGAGACGCCGGAGGGGGAGGTCGTACCCTGCACGGAGCCGCAGCCGGCGCATCTCTCGGAAGAGGAGCGGCTGGCATCGGGCGAGACGGAGGCTCTCGGCGGCCCGGAGGCGCAGACGCCGCCGGCGCCGCTCCCCTACCTGGTCATCGTCATTGACGAGCTAGCCGACCTGATGTTGGTCGCATCGAAGGAGGTCGAGGACTCCATCACCAAGCTTGCGCAGATGGCGCGGGCTGCCGGGATCCACCTGATCCTCGCCACGCAGCGACCCTCCGTGGACGTGCTGACCGGCCTCATCAAGGCGAACTTCCCGGCGCGTATTGCGTTCCAGGTCGCCTCGAAGACCGACTCGCGCACGATCCTCGACCAGAACGGCGCCGATCAGTTGCTGGGTCGCGGCGACATGCTCTACCTCGCCACCGGCAGCGGCAAGCTGATCCGCGTGCACGGCGCCTACGTGCCGGAGAGTGATCTGCGCAAGGTCGTGGAGTTCGTCCAGGGCCAGGGCAGTCCGGCCTTTGCCGAGGAGGCGGTGCCAGTGGAGGCGGAGGTGCCCGGCGAAGACGCCGATCGGGACGAGATGTACGAGAGGGCCAAGGAGATCGTGATCGGTACCGGGCAGGCCTCGGCCTCGTTTCTGCAGCGCCGGCTCCGCATCGGCTATCCCCGCGCAGCCCGCATGATCGAGATGATGGAGCAGGACGGCATCGTCGGCGCGATGTCGAGAGACGGCCGCCGGGAAGTGCTCGTCAAGCGCGTGGGTGTGGATGAAGGACTATGACCCGCCGCGCGTTCGCGAGGGGCGTGGCCCTGGCCGCGCTCGCGCTGGGGACCGCCTGGCTGCCGGCGCCCGCCTGCGCCGGGGATCCCGTGAAGGATCTGGTGCGGAAGGTCGAGGCCCGCTACCAGAAGACGACCGACCTCACTGCTGAATTCTCCCAGTCCACGGACATCAAGGGGTTTGCCAAGCCGCTCCAGTCGTCCGGCCGGGTTTACATCAAGCGGCCGGGCAAGCTCCGGTGGGATTACCTGGCGCCCACGCTCGAGCAGATCTTCGTGGAGAACGACAAGATCCAGTTCTACATCCCCGAGCACAAGCAGGTGATGGTTGGGCAGCTTTCCAAGATGGCCAACTCCCAGGCCCCATTCCAACTGCTTCAAGGCATCGGGCGGCTGGACCGTCACTACCTCGTCACGGCCGCGCCGGACGGAGCCAAAGGGAGCGGGGGCCTTCCGCTCCTCAGTCTGACCCGCCCCGACGACGGCCCGGATCAGCCGCGGATCGTCGTCGAAGTGGACCCGGGCTCCCACTTCCTGCGCCGGGTCGAGCTGCACGACGTGAACGGGAACGTATCCACCTTCACGTTCAGCGCGTTCCTGGCGAATACTGGCCTCAAGGACAAGCTGTTTGAGTTCACCGTGCCCCAGGACGCGGAAGTCATCAACGCCCCGACGCTGGCGGTCCCCTGACTGCTCATGCCCTGGACCGCCAAATGGATCGCCGCCATCGTCGGGACGTTCGTCCTCCTGGTCATTGCCGACCGCATCTGGTATGTGCAGGAGATGAAAGCCCTGGCCGCTAAGCTCGGCATGGAGTGGTCCAAGATCGAGCGGCGCGGGACCTTCCCCTACGAGTACTACAAGAAAGTGGTCCACTACGGCATGGCGAAGGACGAGGTCCGCAAGATCATGGTCCACTACGCCAGCGTCGAGGAGAAGCAGTACGGGAACTACGTGTACGAGACCTACTACTATCGCTTCGGGACCTTGAGCCGCCACGGCGTTCGGGTCGAGTACGACCAGTTGGGGCGGGTCCGCAAAGTGGACGATGCGCCGCCCGTCCCGCCGCAGGACTTCTCGAAGTAACTCCTAGTGCAAAGTACGAGATTCCATTTAACGCTTCCAGAGCCTAACATAAACCCTCAACCAGTTTACGGGGACAGGTCAAAACGGAGGGTGCTCTTGACACTATCTGAAACTGAATTATAATACAGGAATCATGTTACGGAATATGCCTGTCAATCAAAGAGTGCGGATACTTCTCCTGGCCTTCATCGTTTTGGGCGGGATGTGCTGGCTGGACACTTTTGATCTGAGCGATGACATTCCATTGCCTCAGCCTCTAACGGTGGTGCAGCAGGCCCTTGCACCTGCTGAGGAGAACCGAGAAGATCTCCTGGGTTTGTTACATGGTCAGCAGGTCGCTTGGTGTGTCGCTTTGTTTATTTCACAACCACAGATGCTTCCTGTTCCCAGTGCTCTCTCCGTACCGCCACAGTCCGACCTACCCCTCTATCAACGATTTTCGACGTATCGCATCTGATCTTCACGATACGTGAAGGTCGGGTGTGAGCGGTCACTCTCAGCCGCTTGCGACCAACTGTTCTACTGTCGGCTAGCGGTTTCCAGGAGTCTTATGATCGTTTTCTCGAACACCCGTGGTACGAGGCTACGGGCCTGGCTTGGCTGCGCGGCGATCGCTGCGGGACTGCTGTGCGGCGCGTCCTTCGGCGCGGAGCCTGCGCTCCAGTCTCCGGCTGGCGCTGAAGCCCTCAGCCTGACCGTGGACGAGGCGATGGCGCTCTTTCTCAAGCAGAACCTGGATCTGCTCATGGCCCAGTACGGGATCGATTCCGCCAAGGGGTTGGAAGTCACGGCGAGGCTCTTTCCCAATCCCAACATGAGCGTCGATGTCACCGGCGGGATGACCCTGTCGTTCGGGCAGGTCGGTGTCCTCGCCCTGCGGATCGACCAGCTCTTCGAGTTGGCCGGCAAAAGGGGCTATCGGCAGGAAAGCGCGAAGTATGGCGTCCAATCGGCTGAGGCGTCCTTTGCGGACGCCGTGCGGACCTTGGGCTTCGCCGTGAAAGACGCCTTCTACCACGTGTTCCAGGCCAGGCAGAAACTGGAACTGGCCCAGCTGAACAGTGTGAATTTCGCCGAGGTGGTCAAGATCAACGACATCCGCTTCAAGAAGGGGGCCATCCCCGAGGTTGATTTAATCAAGCTGCGGGTACAGCTGGTGGACTTCCAGAACCAGGTGATCACGGCCACCCAGGAGTATCTGGCGGCGCAGAACACTCTCAAAGGCCTGCTCGGCCTCAAACCCACGGTCGTGCTGAATGTGGCGGGCGACCTTGAATACAAGTCCCGCACGCTGTCCCTGGAAACCTTGAAGGCGGACGCGTTGCAGTCGCGTCCGGATGTCCTGGCCAAGACGCGAACCGTGTCGCAAAAGGACGCGAGTCTGAAATTGGCGCGGGCTTTCCGGGTGCCCGATGTGACGATCGGGGCGGACACGACGATGGAGGGGCCCCAGGGACCCAATACGCCGCACCAATATGGCTTTGGGCTGAGCGTGCCGCTGCCCCTGTTCAATCGCAATCAAGGGGGCATCCTCCAGGCCGAGGCCGATCTTAAGGTCGCGCAGACCGATCTGGACAAGACCCGGTTGCTGGTTGAAATCGACGTCGAGAATGCGTACCGTGACTTTACCCAGACGCAGATGCTAGTCCAGGCGTATCGTGGGGGCACCGTTAACGACGCCAAGGAGGTCAAGGACATCGCGACGAAGGCGTACCAGCGGGGGGGCACGACCATCCTCGATCTGCTCGACGCTTTTCGGACGTTCAACACCACCATGCAGGGGTACATCAACGCGCTGTACGCCTATCAGCGAAGCTTGTTGGCGATCGACGCGGCGGTGGGGCGAGAGGTGACGCGGTGACCGTGCGGCTCGTGACCGGTTGCGTGTTGCTGGCGTTGCTGGCGAGTGGCTGCGGCGAAGGGGGGAAGACTGAGGCCGTTCAACCTGCCGACAAGCCCAAGCCGGCCGGGCAGGCGAATCACAGCCCGGAGCTCCGGCCGCAGATCGTCGTTGAGACAGCGCAGCTCAAACCCATCTCTGGAGACCTGTCCCTGCCCGGCAAGGTCCAGTACAGCGAAGACCGATATGCCAAGGTTTCCTCGCCGGTTGTGGGGCGTGTCGTTGAAGTGCGTGCGAAGCTTGGCGACAAGGTGGCCGCCGGCCAGGTCCTGTTGAGCATTGAGAGCGCGGACATCGGGGCCGCCTATTCCGATTTCGTCAAGGCGGAGTCGGACCTGAATCTCGCCAAGCGGAACTACGAGCTTGCCAAGGACCTGTACGAAACCAAGGCCCTATCCAAGAAAGACCTAGTCCAGTCGGAGAACGACTTTTTGAAAGCGCAGGCCGAATTCAGGCGTGCACGGCAACGCCTGCTCGGACTGCGCGTGCCAGCCGAAGAGCTGGACAAGCCGCGGGCGGAGCGCCTGATCACCTCACGTTTCGATCTCAAATCCCCGTTGACCGGTACGGTGGTCGAGCGGAACGTGACGGTGGGCCAGACGGTGGGCGCCGATCCCACGCAGATGCTCTATACCATCGCCGATCTGAACGTGCTGCAGGTCGTAGCCGAGGTCTATGAGCGGGACCTGAGCAGCGTGTCCAAGGAGGCGCCCGTCACGGTCACGGTCGAAGCCTATCCGGATGAGACGTTCCCGGGCACGATCGCCTACGTCGGGGACGTGGTGGATCCGACGACGCGGACGATCAAGGTCCGGTGCAACGTGACGAATCGCGACCTCAAGCTCAAACCGGAAATGTTCGCGCGGGTGAGGCTTAAGGTCGGGTCCAGCACGCCGGTACTGGCCGTCCCCAAAGAGGCCGTAATTGAGGTGGCGGGCCAGCCCTTCGTCTTCGTGCAATCGGCGGACGGTCGGTACGTGCGGCGGCCGGTGGTGACCGGGGCGATATCGGGCGATACCATTCAAATCCGGGAGGGACTGCAGGCCGGGGAGCGGGTGGTCGTCAAAGGGGCGCTGCTGCTCAAGGGCGAGCAGGAGAAGGGGTAGATGATTGCCCGGATCGTCGAGCTGGCGCTGGCTCAGCGGCTCCTCGTTCTAACGCTCGGCATCGTCCTTCTTTTCGGCGGCCTCTACGCCTTCCACGTCCTTGACGTGGTCGCCTATCCGGACCCATCGCCGCCGATGGTCGAGGTGATCACCCAGTATCCCGGGTGGTCCGCCGAGGAAATCGAACGGCTGATCACGATCCCGCTCGAGACAGCCCTGAACGGCATGCCCGGGCTGACCGATCTGCGCTCAATCTCGATTTTCGGCCTGAGCGACATCAAAGCATATTTCGACTTCGCTACCGACTACTACTTCGACCGCCAGGAAGTGCTGAACCGCGTCAACATGGTCTCGCTGTTCGGCGGGGTGCAGCCACAGCTTTCGCCCTGGTCGGCCATCGCCGAGATCTACCGTTACGAGCTGACGGGTCCGCCGGAGCTTTCCTTGAGTGACCTGAAGGCGACCCAGGACTGGCAGCTCCAGCGCCAGTTCAAGCAGGTCCGCGGGATCATTGACGTGACGGCCTTCGGCGGGACGACGAAGGAGTACCATGTGGACATCGATCCGGGGAGCCTGCTCCAGTACAACGTCACGCTGGGTCAGGTTCTCAATGCGCTTGCCAACAGCAACGCCAACGTCGGCGGCAACTATCTGACAGTCGGCGCGCAGAGTTTCAACGTGCGCGGCGTCGGTTTGATCCGGGACTTGAGCGACATCGAGAACGTCGTCGTCGCGGAGAAGGGCAGCACGCCGATCTATGTCAAGAATGTCGCGAGGGTGGCCTATGGCTATCGCGTCCGTCTGGGCAAGGTAGGGATCGACGACCGCGACGATGTGGTGGAAGGTATCGTCCTGCTTCAGCGCCAGGCGAAGGCCATTCCGACGCTGGAGCGGGTGCGGAAGAAGGTCGAGCAATTGAACCACGGACGCCTTCCGACCGGCGTTCAGATCAAAACCTTCTATGATCGGACCGATCTGATCCAGATCACGATCAAGACCATCATGGAGATCCTGTTCAGTGGGATGGTGCTCGTGTTCCTGCTCCTGTTCGTGTTTTTGGGCAACATGCGTGCGGCCCTCATTGTAGCCCTGACGGTACCCATGGCCCTGCTGTTCACCTTCTCCATGATGGTGTCGGTGGGGGAGTCGGCCAATCTGATCTCCCTCGGCGCCATCGACTTCGGGATCATCGTGGACTCGGCGCTGATCATGGTCGAGGCGATCTTCCTGCAACTCAGCCATCATGCGGCCCAGCAGCGTCCGGTGGGGGTGACGATCGTGCGCGCGGCCCGGCACGTGGGCCGTCCGATCTTCTTCTCGACGCTCATCATCCTGGTCGCGTTCATCCCGCTCTTCACGATGATCGGGGTCCCGGGCAAGATCTTCGCGCCGATGTCGGTCACCTACGGGTTCGCGCTCTTGGGCGCACTGCTGATCGCCGTGACGCTCAGCCCGGTTCTGTGCGCGCTGTTGCTGAAGCCGCCGCTACCGGAAAAGGACACGCGATTCGTCGCGTGGCTCAAGAGGCTCTACCTGGTCACCCTCCGCCGGGTCCTCGCGAACCGCGGCCTCACGGTCGCGCTGGCAGCGGGACTCCTGCTCATCGCGCTGGCGGCGCTTCCGTTGATGGGCGGCGAGTTCATGCCGGCTCTGGAAGAGGGTAATCTCTGGGTGCGGGCGACGATGCCGGTGGACATCTCATTCAACGAAGCGGCCCGGATTGCGGCCGAGGCGCGGAGCGTCTTCCGCGCGCACCCGGCGGTCAAATCCGTGGCCTCGCAACTCGGTCGCCCGGACGACGGGACGGACCCCACGAGCTTTTTCAACGCGGAGTTTTTCGTCAACCTCAAGCCACGAGACGAATGGCCGCCAGGGCTCGACAAGCACGGGATCATCCATGAGATCGAGGAGCAACTGAAGACGTTTCCCGGCATCATCTTCAATTTCTCTCAGGCGATCCAGGACAACGTCGAGGAAGCAATGTCCGGCGTCAAGGGGGAGAACTCGATCAAGCTGTTCGGCCGTGATCTCGCGCAGCTCGAGGCCACGGCGCTTCGGATTGAGCGGGTGATGAAGCCCATTCCCGGCGTCGCCGATCTCGGTGTGTTCCGGCTGCTGGGACAGCCGAATCTGCTCATCCAGGTGGATCGGACCGCCTGCGCCCGGTACGGCGTGCTGGTCTCGGATGTCAACGCGGTTGTGCAGGCGGCCATCGGAGGCCAGGCGGTGACCCAGGTCATCGAAGGCGAGCGGCGGTTCGATCTAGTCGTCCGCTTCCTGCCGCAATATCGGCAGGACATTCAGACGATCAGCAACATCCAGGTCGCCACGCCGGACGGCGCGCGGATCCCGCTCAAGCAGCTCGCCACTCTCACCGACCAGACCGGCGCGTTCATCATTTATCGAGAGAACAACGAGCGGTACATCCCGATCAAGTTCAGCGTGCGCGGCCGCGATCTGGCGAGCACCGTCCGCGACGTCCTGGCCAAGATCGGAGAGAACGTGTCATTGCCTCCGGGTGTGCGGTATGAAGTGGCTGGCCAGTATGATCAGCTCCGGGATGAGCAGCGGCGGCTCGCCGTGATCGTGCCCGTGAGCCTGGTCGTGATCCTCTTCCTGCTCTATTTGACTTTCAACTCCTTTACCGATGCCTTTCTGGTCCTGGCCACCGTGCCGTTCGCGCTGATCGGCGGGATCCTATCGTTGGTGCTGACCGGGACGCACTTCAGCATCTCCGCCGCCGTGGGCATCATCTCGCTCATTGGCGTGGCCATCCTCGGCGGGGTGCTGTTGATCTCCCGCATCAAGGAGTTGTTGCTCGAAGGCGTCAGGCTTGAGGACGCGATCATGCGGTCAGCGGAATCGCAGATGCGGCCGATCCTCATGGCCACGCTGGGCGCCGCAATCGGGCTGCTGCCTGCGGCAGTCGCGACGGGCATCGGCGCGCAAACCCAGCAGCCGCTCGCGCGCGTGGTCGTCGGCGGGATGCTGACGGCCGCCGTGCTGATCCTAGTCGTGTTGCCGGTCCTGTACTCGCTGTTCAGCACAAGCGACGGAGCGGGGCCGGAGCCTGGCATCCCGCCGGAGCTACCCCAGGATACGCGAACGGGTAAGGACCATGTGGCTTAAGCGCTGGTTGCTCGGCCATCCCCTCGCGACCAAGCAGGCCGCTCACGAGCGGCTGTCTAATCCCATCGCGTTAGCGGTCTTCTCGTCGGACCCGCTCTCCTCGGTCGCCTACGCCACCGAGGAAATCCTCCTCGTCTTGGTGTTGGCCGGCACGGCCGCCCTGCACTACTCCCTCGGGATCAGCCTCGTGATCGTCGGCCTGGTGGCCATTCTCACCGTGTCCTACCGTCAGACCATCTACGCCTATCCGTCGGGCGGCGGGGCGTATGTCGTGGCCAAGTGCACCCTGGGCGAGCACCCGGGGCTTGTCGCGGCCGCGGCCCTGCTGATCGACTACGTCCTCACGGTGGCCGTGAGCGTTGCGGCGGGGATCGCCGCGATCACCTCCGCGGTGCCGGAGTTGCACGAGCATCGCGTGGGCTTGGGTCTTCTGGCGATCGCCGTCTTGACCTGGGGCAATCTGCGAGGCGTCCGGGAGTCGGGGAAGATCTTCGCGGTGCCGACCTACCTGTTCGTCGGCAGCCTGGGGTTGGTGATCGTCACCGGCCTGGGGCGGATGCTCTTCGGCGCCGAGGAGGCGCCCCCGCCCCCGCCCGTTCCGGCGGTGGAAGGGCTCACGCTGTTTCTGCTCCTTCGCGCGTTCTCCTCCGGCTGCACCGCCTTGACCGGCATCGAGGCGATCTCGAACGGCGTGCCGGCCTTCCGGCCCCCGGCGTCGAAGAACGCCGCGACCACTATGATCTGGATGGCTGCGATCCTGGGAAGCCTGTTTCTGGGTCTCACCATCCTGGCCTATGTCTACGGGCTCGTGCCGCGCGAGGAAGAGACACTGATCTCCCAGATCGCGCGAATCTCGCTCGGCGGGGGCGTCCTGTACTATTTCATGCAGGTCGCGACGATGCTGATCCTGATCCTCGCGGCGAACACAAGCTACAACGGCTTTCCGCGCCTAGCCAGCCTGCTGGCGCAGGACAGCTTTCTGCCGCACCAGATGCGTAGCGTTGGTGACCGGTTGGCGTTCTCGAACGGGATTTTCATCCTGGGGCTGAGCGCGGCGTTCCTGCTGATCTTCTTTCGCGGCCAGACGCACGCGTTGATCCCGCTGTACGCCGTCGGGGTCTTCCTGTCCTTCACGCTCTGCCAGGCGGGCATGGTCAGGCACTGGCAAGACCGCAAGGGCCGCGGCTGGCGGAAGAAATTCGCGATCAATCTGACGGGCGCCGTCGCGACCGGCGTGGCCACCGTGGTCTTGGCCATCACGAAGTTCACGCACGGCGCTTGGATGGTGATCTTTCTCATCCCACTCCTCATCAGCATGTTCAAGAAGATCCAGTGGCACTACAAGATGGCCGACTGGCAGCTGTCGCTGGCCATGTACGACCGGCCTAAGCACTCGCCGCCGAACGTTGTGGTGATGCCGATCGGGAGCGTGAACCGGGCGGTCATCATCGCCTTGGACTACGTCCGGCAGAGGGCGCAGGACATCCGCGCGGTGCACGTGGACGTGGATCCCGACGAGACCGCGAAGGTCAAGGCAGACTGGGAGAAGTGGGGCGCCGGCATTCCCCTGGTGATCCTGCCCTCGCCGTATCGGTCGTTTATCCAGCCGTTGCTCGACTATATCGAAAAAGTCCGGCAGGAGAATCCCGGCGGGTGGGTCACGGTCGTGCTGGGGGAGGTTCTGCCCGCACGCTGGTGGGAGAACCTGCTGCACAATCAACGCGCGCTGCTGATTAAGGCCGCGCTGCTCTTCAAATTCCGCGTGATCGTCACCGACGTCCCTTACCATCTGGGGCCCTACTAGCCTTCCGCTGTGGGGTCTTTCGGTCCCTCTTCAGACCGTGCTAGAGTACTTCTCTCATCGCTGTTGTTGATTGGAGGCGTGGTATGCGGCGGTCGTGCGTGTCGCCTTCGCGTGTTTTTCTAGTGACCGTACTGGCGTGCATCGCCTCAGGCCTGTGGTGGGCGCTGTTGTTCGCCCCGGCTGCGGGCGCGGCGCCGGCGGCCCAGTACGCGAAGAAGGGAAAGCGGCCGCCGGCCAAGCCCTCTCCGGTGATCGCGGCGGCCAAGCAGTATGCGGAAGCCATCGCCTCGGGCGATCGGGTGGCGTTCGGGCGGCTCGACTTCGACTGCCAGTTCGCGCTGGTCTCGGCCGCTGCCGCGCCGTTCAAGGATTTTCCGCCAGGGTCCGATCCGGTCTACGGGCAGTGCTGGACGATACTGGTTCAGGCCCATGACGCCGCCGTCGAGCAACGGGATGAGGGGGTCAATGCGATCTGGCCGGGCAATGGATTCCTGGTGTTCTACAGGAACGAGCTCGCCAGCTACCCGCCGTCGTTTTATGTGATGGATCGGCTGGGCCTGTCGCCGCCGGGCGGGGGCCTGCGGGTCGAGCCGGTGGACAGCGCGCCCATTCCGGAAGCCTCGTTCCGGATGCGCCCGGGCGCGCCCCTGGTGTCGGTGCTGGCCGCGGTGGTCCGGCTCCGGGTCATCTATAAGGATCCGATCACTTCGCCGGTTACGTACGCCCCCGAGGAGTACAACCTGACCGCCACGGTCAAGACCACTGCGCAGGCGCTGAAGGCGGTCACCGTCAAATGGGTGGTGCTGTCGGGCCTGCGGAAGCTGGGGTTCCCTGGTGACACGGCTGTGCTGAATCTGCGGGTGGCCGGCCCCGGCGGGGATCCCGTTCCATTCGTGGCCGCGACCGGCGGCTACATCCCCGATTCCGGCGCCTGGTGGAAGCCGACCGACGCGCCCGAGGTGCTGAGCGCCGCGCTCCAACGCATGGCGCAGTACGCCGAGCAACGCGACCGCATCGCGCTGTTGAATCGCGTGCTGATCGTGGACCCCGGCCACGTGGCCGCGCTGACGATACTTACAGGTGAGCTCTACCAGACGCTGGTGAACGCCGGCGCTGCCGTGCACCACGTGCCGATCGGCGATGCGGCGCTGGCCGCCCGCTTCAACGAGCTCTACTGGAACGCCTACGCCCAGGCGTCCCGCATCGACATCTCCTACCCGAGGAACATGATCGGGAAGGACGGCATCGCCGCGCCGACCCCGGCCGACCATCTGTACCGGATGCTCCCTGCGATGGAGCGACTCGCGCGCCTGCAACCGGACGATCTGGAGAATCGGATTCGCCTGGGCAACGCCTATCGGTGGAACAACGACCCGCAGGGGGCCATCGCCGCGCATGAGGTGGTGCTGAAGGTCATCCCACCGGAGCGGACGGCGTTCAAGGCGCGCGTTCTGCTGGAGTTGGCCTGGTCCCGCATCGCCAAGGTCGCCTGGGACCGCATGTTGGATGATCCAGGCCTCGTGCAGGCGTACAAGGAGGCGGAGGAGGCGTTCAAGCTGACGGATCGGCCGCTGGACAAGTTCACGGCTGCCTACACGATGGCTTACAGCCTGGCTTACATGCCGAACCGCGACAACCACGCGATGCTGGAGAAGCTGACCGAGGCGCGCCGTTGGTATTTGCAGTTGGCCGGCGCCTCCGTGGACTCGTGGCGCTATCTGCTCCTGAACGACACGCTCAAAGGCGTCGTCGAAGCCGACCCAGCCTTCAAACCCCTCCTCACCGCGTCGTAACTACCCTAGATAGTGTTTAGTGATGCAGGTGCTTCATGGTCGAGGCCATAAGCACGATGAAGATGCCGAACCAGAAGGACGCGCGAAGAAACGGGACGCCTTCCGGGTCCTTCTCTTCGTCGTCTGATTTGCCCTTCTCTTCGGGCTCGGGCGGAAAGATGATGTTGTACAGGAAGAGCGTCATGATGCACATGACGAAGAAGAGCTTGATGCCCAGCGCGATCAGGTACGGGTTAGTGAACCCTTCCCCGTTGGTCGCCTTCATCAGCCGGTTGACGTAGGCGATGTTGATCCCGCCGGTGACCAGGATGATCAGCATGAGGGCACCGATGATCCGCTGGTACTTCCGGTAGATGGCGTTGGCGAGCGGCTTGACGAGCTCGCCCGGGACCGATTTCCTCAGCGAGGGCACGACGGCCATCATCAGCAGGCCCAGCCCGCCGATCCAGAGGATGGCGGACATCAGGTGGAGCCAGTGGTTCACGATCGGGATCCACTGGTTAATGAATGCGTCGATGAACTTGTCCATCAGAATTTGAACACGGGTTTCTCGTTGCCGAAGCGCGCTTTGCGGAGCTCTTCCATGAACTCCGGCGTGATCACCGACAGCCCGCGCTCACGGGCCTTGGCCTCCACGCTCTTCTTGACCATCGCCTGCATGAAGTAGGGGATGCGCTTGAAGCGGGCCGCGGCCTCGTCGGACCAACGCACCCCGAACTTCTCCGGGGCGGTGTCCACGCCGATCTCGTTGACCTTGACCTTGGGGCCGCCCTTCGGGGTGTAGAGGCACCACTCGTCCGCGTCCAGCCAGTCCCCGTGGTCGGCGTAGGGGCGGGCGCGGCACCCGCCGCAGATGTCGGAGTACTCGCAATCCGCGCACTTGCCCTTGAGCTTCGGCTCGCGGAACGAGTCGAACACCTCCGAGCGCTCCCACAGGTCCACGAAGCTGACCTCCCGCACGTTGCCCGCGCTCAACGGCATGTACGGGCACGGGGTGAGGTTCCCTTCCGGCGTCACGCGGGCGTAGTTCGTGCCGGCGAGGCAGCCGCCGCCCATGTAGCCGGTGGCTTTGGTGATCGGCGAGTTGGGGTCGCGCTCGTACGCGATGCGCTTGAAGTGCGGCGCGCACCGGGCACGCACCAGCATGTCGGGATACTGCTGCTGCACGTCCACGAGGTACGTGAGCACCTCCTCGTACTGCGGGGGCGTG
This sequence comes from Nitrospirota bacterium, assembly GCA_005877615.1. Classification (GTDB taxonomy): domain Bacteria; phylum Nitrospirota; class Nitrospiria; order Nitrospirales; family NS-4; genus NS-12. The sequence goes on from VBOD01000111.1 coordinate 32,647, forward strand.
ATGTCGGTCATCTCCTCGCCGCGGCCCGTGCAGACCAGGAAGAACAGGTTCAACACGCGGGCGCCCAGCTTGTGCGTGAACGCGACCATCTCGGGCACCTCGCGGTAGTTCATCGGGGAGACGCTGAAGTGGACCTGGAACTGCAGCCCGGTGCGCTTGCAGGCCTCGATGCCGGCCATCGTGCGCGCCCACGCGCCGGGGAGCCCGCGGAACGCGTCATGCTTGGCGGGGTCCACCGAGTCCACGCTGATGCCCATGCCCATCACGCCGATCTCGACCAGTTCCTTGGCCAGCGCGTCATCGATCAGCATTCCGTTGGTCCCGAAGACGACCATGAAGCCGCCCTTGACGGCGTAGCGGGCGATGTCGAGGATGTCCGGGCGGGTGAGCGGCTCGCCGCCGGTGATGACGACGATTGCGTGCTTGTTCACGATCGCCATCTGGTCCAGCAGCGTGCACACCTCCTGCGTTGTCAGTTCGTCGGCCGCGCCGGACACCCGGGTCGTCGCGTCGAGGTAGCAGTGCCCGCAGCGGAGGTTGCACCGCTTGGTGAGGTTCAGCGCGATGAGGTAAGGCTTCCAGTCATTCTGCGGGGTGGGCTTGCGACCCTCCGGCAGGAGGCCGGGCCGGTTGATGTACCGTAGGGGGATCGGATTGATGAGCTGGAGCGAGTCGTTCACGACTGCTTGTTGCCGATCAAGCTCTCGATGATGTCCTTGAGGTTGCCGGTCTTCATGGCCTCTTCCATGTAGCCCTTGGCCTGCTCGATCCCGGCCTCCGCGATCTCGTAGGTGATGGTCGTCGCGGCGATCTTCTCGGCGTGCTTCTCGATCAAGGCCCGCGTGCAATCGCGCATGTAGCCGGCCGGCGCCCGTTCGAGGCGGGCCACCGCGTCGGGGGTCCAGGTGAAACGGGAACCCTGGGGCGTGGCGGGCGGTGCTCCTGCCTTCTCGGGCGGCGGGAACGCGCCGGTGCCCTTGTTGGCGAAGATCGGCGTGTACTCCTCGCTGGCGGCCTCGTCGATGTAGGGCTTGGCGAACTCCAGCGTGATGGTGGTCATGCCCATCTTGCGGGCGATCTTCTCGATCTTGGCCTTGCACCGGCGGCGCTGGAAGCCGGCAGGGACCGCGCGGATGGCCTCCTTGGCGTCCTTGGTCCAGGTCATCGGCACGTCGTCGTAGGCGAGCTCGGTCTCGAGCGTGCCCTCGGTCTTGGCGGCCGCCTCGAACATGCTCTTGTCGATCAGCGTGAACGTGTCGCCGGCGGCCTTGCAGATCGGGCACATGACGGGCTGGTCGCCCTTCGCCGTGTAGCCGCACCTGCTGCAGAGCCAGTAGTTCTGGCTCATCCGGTCCAGGTAGGCCTGCGTGCCCGGGCTGACCGCGGGCTTCTCTTCCACGACGCCGGCCATCATGCCGGAGAGCGTCGAACCCATCATATCGCGGGCCACGCCGTCATCGGCCTTCATCGCGTTGCGGTCAATCCCCTGCGCGTCCAGCGTGGCGCCGAGCTGCTTCATGGCATCCATCGCGCCCTTGGGCAGGATGTGGCCGACGGCCGCGTCCACCACCGAGTTGCTGATGATCGTGTGGCCCTTCTCGATCGCGTACCGGTGGATGGCGGTCTTGGCCACGCCGCGGGCGAACACTGGGATCTTCTCCATGCGGCGGAGGGCTTCTTCCGTCCACGCGATGGTGTATTCGGCCTGCTGGTCGATCGGCGGGACGTACTTCTTGTTGGAGATCATCACGTGGCAGTCCACCATGCGTAATAGATTTTCGGCGTTCGAGCCGATGTCCATGTCGTCGTCGCTGTGCACGCCGATCCGGCCCAGCACCAGCATCCAGGGCTTCTCGCGGCGGACGTACTGGAGCACCTTCTCGAAGGCTTTGCCGTCCAGCAGCGTGGTCTTGATGTCCTGCCCTTCGGCTTGGGCGATCTCGCGGCCGATGTCGAGGTGCGCCTGGTAGATCTTGGCCAGCCCGCTGTCAATGATCTCCTCATGCAGCTTTTCCTGCTCCTTGAAGCGGAAGACCTTGCCGGCCTCCTCGTTGAGGACGCCGGAGATGCTGTGGAAGGCGGCGTAGTGGAAGTAGGGATCGAAGGCTGAGACGGCCTCGACCGTCTTGTTCAAGGCCTTGCCGAGCGCCAACGCGGTCTTGAGGCCGCCGAACGAAAAGTGGCTGCCGTCCAGCGCGACCAGGATGGAGCCGCCGTTCATCGGCAGGGTGTTCTTGATGACGAAGATGTCCGACGCGCGCACCCGCCGGACCACGCGTTCCGTGACGCCGCCGATGACGCTGTCCTTCACGGCGCCCACGCCCAGGGCGCCCATGATGACGAGGTCGTAGGCGTTGGTGTTGATGTCTTCGACGAGGACCTTGAAGTTCCGGCCTTCCAGCGACCGCCGTTCGACCGGAATGTTCGCCTCGGCGGCCTTCTTGTCTACGATATCCAGGTAGGAGTCGGTGATGATCTGCAGGCCGCGGGTGATCAGCGAATCGTGGATCTGCCGCTGCCGCTCGAGTTCGTTTTCGTCGTGGTATTCCTCGGGGAGGCCCGCTTCCATCTGCTTGAAGCGCTTGTCGTGCATCTTTGCCGCGTACACATGGCTGCCGACGAGTTTGGCCCCGAACGTCTTCGCCAACAAGACTCCGACATCCAACGCCATGTTCGAGTAGTCGGAGTTGTCAACCGGGACGTAAATCGTCTTATACATGCCGTCTCCTTACAGGGACAAAGAAGCTACTCCATCCGTGTCGGAAGGTGTCGGTAGCCTGTGGGATCGTCCTTTTTCGGGGCCCCTTTTTTATGTTCTAAAAGGGCAAAAGAACAACGTATCCTAGCACCGGATTTTGAGGAAATGCAACAGTTTTCTAGGCTGGAAACGGGCCCCATGCGGGTCACTCAGGAGGGCGTGGAGGCTCCGGTTTTCGCCGGAGATTTACGTGTGTTGAGAATCGCTTCCAGGGTCAGCAACACGTCGCGTCCGGAGTTCAATTCCACCCCCCGGAGGAGGCTCGCGTCGGCATAGCGACTGCCCCTTACGTCCAAGGCCGGAGAGGGATTGGCCAGGGCACCGGACCAGGGCCGAGGATCGCGGCTGCCGGTGCGGGACCCCGTCTTGCGGTTCCAGGCCGCGAGGCAGGCCTTGCCGATCAGCTTGTTGAGCGGAGCGGGGTTGTACAGCATCTTCCGGATGCTGGACGGGCTCAGCACCAGCGGGTTATAGCCGGACGTCAGATACCCTTCGTCCAGTAGCCGCCCCTCTAGATCTGTGTGCGGTTGGATGCCCAGGAAGAACATCATCGGAAAGACGCGGTCCTCGCCCAGGATCGCCGCGACTCTCTTGTACGACTCGATGGAGTCACGCAGCGTCGCTTCCGTCTCATCGGGAGCGTTGAGCGAGTAGTTCAGGATCACCTTCCCTTTGAACCCGGCTTCGGCCAGGTGGCGGCAGCCGTCGTACAGGCGGTCGAGCACGAAGCCCATGTGGAGGCCGTTCAGGACCTCCGGCGAGCCCGAGGTGATGGCCACTTCCAGGTCGCCGACGCCAGAGCGGACCATGAGCTTGGCGAACTCGCTGGTGATGAGCGACGTGCGGATGTAGCCGGACCACTCGATCTCCAGGCGCTCAGCGATGATTCGCTCCATGATCTCGGTGCACTGGGGGTAGGCGGCTTTGCCGGTGATGAACTGGGCGTCGGTGAACCAGAACCGGCGCGTGCCCCACTGGCGATAGTGCTGCGCGATGTCGTTTACGACCCGCGCGGCCGGGCGATACCGGACGGACTTGCCTTCCAGGTAGGGGTAGAGACAGAAGGCGCAGTCGTACGGGCACCCGCGCTTGCTCTGTACCCCGATGCAATCGTCCGTGTAGGCGGTGTACTGCGGGAAGATCTCCGTGATATACGGGAGGTCCACGGACAGGTCGTCGAGACCGGTGTAGCTCTGTCCGGTGCCGGTGATGGTCTTGCCGTTCTGGCGTGCGATGAACCGCTCGCCGTCGAGTGGTTTGCCTTCGACCATTTTCAGCACGGCCTCTTCGCCCTCGCCCAGGATGCCGATGGTGCCCTCCGGCAGCTTCTCGATGAGCTGCTCGGCGAAGGCGCCGAAGGCCCCGCCGCCGATCATGATCTGCGCGCCGGGGCAAACCTTCCGGATCAGCCAGGCGTGCGCCAGGTTGGCCCGGATGCCGGAGTAGTACTGGTAGAGCGATTTCAGGCCGGAGAGCGACGCCGCGAGTTTCTTGAAAGGGTTGGGCGAGTAGTAGAAGTTGAACGCTTGCTCCAGGGAGGCGTCCCCTTCATGCGGCGAGAAGATCTGGATGTCGCGCCAGGAGAAGCAGACCAGGTCGGGGCGAACGTCCACCGCGGTCTCGCGCACGGCCCTGGCGCGCTCGCCAGGGGGAATCTGCGACAGGTCGAGGATGCGCTGGCGGACGTCGGGGTGGCGCTTGTGGATGTAGTCGGCGAGATAGGTGCAGCCGACCGGATAGATCGGCTTGCAGGGCAGAAAGATGTAGAGGATGCTCTTCACTTGACGGCGAGGTGGATGGCGACGATGCCGCCGCTCAGGTTGTGGTATTCGACCTTCTGGAAGCCGACTTCACGCAGTAGGCGCGCCAGCCCGTTCTGATCTGGAAAGGAGCGGATCGAGGCCGGCAGATACTGATAGACGCCGGTCGTGTCCCCGGAGAGCCTGGTCCCGATCCATGGCAGCAAGGTGAACGAATACCAGTCGTACAGCCGGCGCAGCCAGCCTGCCACGGGGTGCGAGAACTCGAGGCAGATGAGCCGCCCGCCGGGCTTCAGCACGCGTCGGATCTCCTGAAGAGCCTGCGACAGGTTCGCGACGTTCCGCATGCAGAAGCCCGTGGTCACCGCGTCGAATACGCTATCCGGGACGCACAGCCGCTCGGCGTTGGCCTGGACGCAGAGGATTTGGCGCTGCAAGCGGGCGGTCCGCACCTTCTGCAAGCCGATGGCCAGCATGGGGCCGTTGAGGTCTACCGCTACGACCCGCGCGTGCTCACCCAGGCGCCGCGCTGCCAGTAGCGCCAGATCGGCGGTGCCTGCACCGACATCCAATACGACTCGGCTGTCTACTATGAGGTGCGCCGCCGCTTGACTTTTCCAGGAGTGGTGCAGGCCTAGGCTCAGCAGCGAGTTGTTCAGGTCGTAGTAGCGGGCGATCGAGGAGAACATCCGCTGGACGGCCTGCTCCTTCTGCGGCCCTGTGCCCGCCGGCGGCGCGGTCTGCCTCTGCTCTTCCAACGTCAGCATAGGAAAGGCATCGTATCACCCGCCGAAGATGCACGGCAAGCAGCCCAACGGGCACCCTATTCCTTGACTTCCCAGTGAGGATTCCAGGCGATTTCCCAGAGGTGGCCGTCCAAATCCTGGAAGTATCCGGCGTATCCTCCCCAAAAGCGGTCGTGCGCAGGGTCAGTGATGGTGGCACCTGCTTGTGCTGCCTGCTTCATGACCGCATCGACTTCCTGTTTGGATTTGACGTTATGGCCGATGGAGAATTCTGTCGGGCTTGACGGACCTAAAGCTACCTTTGCATCCTTGGCCAGGGATTTTTGGGGCCACAGCGCAAGGATCAAATCGTCGTTCATGTCAAAGAAGACAACGGCTCCGTCCTCGAATTCCGTGCCGATGATCCCTTCCGTCGCCAAACCCATCCCATCGCGGTAAAATGCCAGAGACTTTTCCAAATTGCTGACGCCTAACGTGATGACTTTAATCCGTGGTTTCATATCTCACCTGACGAGTAATCACTACCCTCCAGGAGGGAGTTGTTCAGGTCATATTAGGCGTTACCTTTCGAAGTGCTAAGCCTTTTCTTCCAGAAACGCTATTCGAAATTGAACTGCTAGGCCAACAAGCATGACAATTCCAAACAGCACGAGAACCTCTAAGGCAGACGCTCTAACAAACAGGACTACCAGCACGACAAGAAGGTACGCAACTTGGGCAAACAACGTGGAGATCATTGCGTACTCATTAAACGATTGGAGATCTCTTTGTGCGAGCCACGCAATTGGGCTTGTCGCTACACCGTACGACCAAAACAACATTGGGATGATTGAGCTGCTGTCTGCCCGCCGTGCAAAGAAATTCAGGACCAGAACACACCAGAGGGTTAAGACTGCAAACGGGTACAACGTTCTGAGAAAGACTAAAAAGTAGAAAGCTGGTTTATTCCCCTCTTCGGCAAAGGCAGTCGCCTGCGCCTCAAAAAGCATTCCGGGCATCATGGTGATCCAGAGCAAGAAACCACCACCGACAAGCAGTAGGAGGCCGTACCCGATAGAGCCCCACTGGCCGAGTATCGCGAGCCATATGCCTGCTACGATTCCAACAGAACCAATTATCAAAGTGAGAGGAACGGCTGATGAACTGGCGATTTTGGCGAAGTCATTCATTGGGCACCCCCTCTTTTCATAGGGGCAGTAATTAGGCTTGCGGCAACCGTGGCGATTCTCCCCGCTTTGCGAGGACCTGTCAATATTCTCAGAAGCCCGCCGTTCGGGCCTTGTGGGGTTTTAGTGCGTCGGTTAGAATGACGGTCTATGCCTGATCCTCGCTCCATCGTCATCAAGGGCGCGCGCGAGCACAACCTCAAGAACCTGGACCTCACGCTCCCGCGTGACAAACTGATTGTCATCACCGGCCTCTCCGGCTCAGGCAAGTCGTCGCTGGCGTTCGACACGATCTACGCCGAGGGCCAGCGCCGCTACGTGGAGTCTCTCTCCGCCTACGCGCGCCAATTCCTCGAGCAGATGGACAAGCCCGATGTGGATTCCATCGAAGGGCTCTCGCCGGCCATCGCCATCGAGCAGAAGACCACGTCGCGCAATCCCCGTTCCACCGTCGGAACCGTCACCGAGATCTACGACTACCTCCGCCTGCTCTTCGCGCGAATTGGCCGTCCGCACTGCCCGCAGTGCGGCGATCCGATCACCGCGCAGACAGTCCAGCAGATGGTGGATGCGCTCATGGCGCA
>VBOD01000122.1 GCA_005877615.1 Nitrospirota bacterium
TAATCTCGTGCTTTCCCTTGGGCACCCCCGTGAACGTGCCATCAAAGCCCTTCTGGTACTTGCCGTCAAGGTAGACATGGGCGTGCGCCGCTTTCGACCCCTTGACCAGCTCGTACTTGAGCTCGAAAGTCTCCCCCACCATGTCCCCGTCCTTGGGCGACGTGATGGTGATCGTGGAGCCATCATCCTCGGCAGCAAGGGCCTGGCTGCTCCCTCCCTGCGCGCCCAGGAGTGCGATCATTGCGATCAATCCGCATATAAACAGCTTCAGCATAGCAGCCTCCTTGAGAGTAATAACCGATTGGGGGCTTCATTATAGCACCATGCCCCAGTTAGCCAATTCTTGACCCCTCTCCTCGGCCCCGCTATTCTACACGTCTCATGCCGCCCATCGACGCCAAGACCCGCCTCTGCGCGCTCATCGGCAATCCGGTCGAGCACTCCCTGTCACCCGCCATTCATAACGCCGCGTTCCAGCACCTGGGGCTCAACTTCGCATACGTGGCGTTCAAGGTGGAGGACGTGGAAGGTGCCGTGCGCGGCATCCGCGCGCTCACCGGCATCCGCGGGGTCAGCGTCACGATCCCCCACAAAGTCGCCGTCCTCCCGTATCTCGACGAGATCGACACCACCGCACGGAACATCGGTGCCGTGAACACGATCGTGGCGGACCGCGCCACGCTCACGGGCTACAACACCGACGCATCGGGGGCCCTGGCCGCCCTTCGCAAAGGCGGCGCGCCGGTGGACGGAGGGCGCGTCCTGATCCTGGGCTCTGGCGGCGCCGCCCGCGCCATTGCCTTCGCCCTCAGCATGGAGGCCAAGGTGGCCGTGCTGACGATCCTGGCCATCATCGATCAGGAGCGCGGAGCCCTGATCCGGGACCTCCGCGAGAAGACCGGCGTCGCGGTCACGGGCGATCAACTCACGCCGCAGACGCTCGGCCGCGCCATCCCCAACGCGCAGGTGCTGATCCACTGCACGCCGGTCGGCATGAGCCCGAACGTGGCAGAGACCTGCGTTCCCGATTCGCTGCTGGCGCCCCACCTGACCGTCATGGACATCGTGTACAACCCCTTGGAGACGCGCTTGCTGAAGGCGGCGCGCCGAGCCGGATGCCGCACCATACGCGGCCTGGAGATGTTTCTACAGCAGGCCGTCGGGCAGTTCGAGCTCTGGACCCAGCAGCCGGCTCCGGTCGAGGTCATGCGTTCGGTGTTGGAAAGATACCTCCGGGAATAGGCGCGTCTTGGCGCGCCGGGGCGGGCGGGTGAGATAAACATGAACATCGTGTTGGTTGGCTACCGCGGTACGGGCAAGACCAGCGTCGCCAAGGTCCTGGCCGAGCGTCTGAAATGGCCGCTCATCTCCACGGATGCCGAGATCGTCAAGAAGGCCGGACTGTCCGTCCCGGAGATCATCCAAAAGCGGGGCTGGGACTACTTCCGAGACGTTGAGACCCAAATCTGCCAGCGGGTGGGGAAAAAGGACAGGACCATCATCGACACCGGCGGCGGCGTGGTCCTCCGCAAGGAGAACGTCGCCGCGCTGCGCGAGCGAGGACGCGTGTTCTGGCTGAGCGCCGAAGTCCCCACGATCATGGAGCGGATCAAGCACAGCAAGGACCGCCCCTCGCTCACCCAGAAGAAAAGCTACGTGGACGAGGTAGAAGAAGTCCTGAACGAACGGCTCCCGATGTACAAGGCCGCCTGCGACCACATCATCCCTACCGACAATCGCACGCTCGAAGAGATCGCGGAGGAGATCCAGAGCAAGATGTAGTCAGGGAACGATCTTGAAGCGCAGGGTCCCGATCTGGCTGGCCTCGGTGACCTTCTCCCCGAGATGGATCTTCACCTTGTACTCGCCGGGAACCCAGCCGCCCTTGGGCCGTGGGAAGACGAGAAACCCGCTCTCCTGGGCCGTCGTGAGGTAAGCGGCCTCTTCGTACATGAATTTCTCATCGGCCCCGCCCTCGCTCTTTGCCAGGAACAATTGCCCGATCACGTTGGCCGGATTCTCCCTGGGGAGAAGATCAAACACCATGTACACGGCCTCGATGTCAGATTTGAACGTGGTGCCAGGGTTGACGGGTTTGAATCGCTCCGTTTGGTACGAGTCCACGGACTCTTTGTAGCCTTGTGCCAGGGTCAAGTTGACGAAGAACCCTTTCGGCGGTTGATCCTGCACCTTCGTGTCAGAAGTCTCGGCCCACGCCAAGCCCGCTAGACTCCATAGCAAGCAGCCCAGCCCAATGGCGGAGCTCTTCACTGCGATCCCAAGCACAGTCCGGGCCCCTCTCATACCGTCCTCTCCGTTGCCCTGCGCGCTCGCGCGTCGCCCTTCTTATAAACCAACATCGAACGACTCTGCAAATAGCCTATCGCGATCGGTTCAAGCTGGCGACCTCAACATCATCCAGTTCGCGCCACTGCCCCGGCTTGAGATCGCCCAAAATGACAGGGCCGACGGCAATGCGAACGAGGCGCAGCGTCGGATGGCCCACGGCCGCAGTCATGCGGCGGACCTGCCGGTTCTGCCCTTCGCGCAGGGTGACCTTGAGCCAGGCCGTCGGGACGGACTTGCGGAACCTGATGGGGACCGGACGCGGCGGGAGATCAGGAGACGCCGGAAGCAGCTCGACCTCCGTCGGCCGCGTGCGCCGACCGCCGAGGAGGATCCCGTGCCGAAGGCGGGCCAGGGTCCGCTCGTCGGGAACGCGTTCGACCTGGACCAGGTAGACTTTCGGAAGCTTGTGGCGGGGATCCGTGATGTGGTGCGCCAGCGCACCGTCCGCGGTGAGGAGCAGGAGTCCTTCCGTGTCGTAGTCCAGCCGCCCCGCTGGATAGACATTCGGGACCGGAATGTAGCCCGCCAGCGTGGGACGCCCTGCCGGATCCGTGAAGCACGAGAGCACGCCATATGGTTTGTAAAACGCCAGCGGCCGACTTGTGGTCACGGTCTCGGGGGGGCCGTCAGGCGCATCACGAGCACGTAGAGCGCGCACAGCAGGATGGCAAAGCCGCCAAACAGCCACGAGCGTTCGCGCAGCACCTGCACCAGTACGGCGGGATCGTTCAGAAGGTCCGGACGGTCGCCCAGCAGGTGGCCGCCGAACCAAGCCAACACCCAGCACCACAGCCCAGCCCCGAGCAGCGTCACCAGGCTGTACCAGCCGAACGGCATGCGTACGAGACCGGCCGGAATGCCGATCAGGTGGCGGACGACCGGCACAAGTCGCGCAAAAAACACGCCTCCCGCCTCGTACCGGGCCAGCCAGCGCTCGGCGCGCAGCAGCTTGGCCTCAGGGCAGAACAAATACCGCCCATAACGTACCAGCAAGGGACGCCCCAGCCACCGCGCCGCCCAGTAGGTCGCGGCAGCACCCAGGTAGCTCCCAGCCGTGCCCGCCAGCACGACCCCGCCGAAGCTGTATCGGCCCTGCGCGGCCCAGTAGGCCGCAGGCGGGATGACGATCTCGCTCGGAATCGGGATCACGGAACTTTCCATCGCCATCAACATGACGATGCCGAGATAGCCCCAATCGTGCACCCATTGGAACCAGACGACGACCCACTGCTGCATAGATATCCAATCTCCTCAGCGCGCGGCGATCTTACCTGGAACCTCTCGCGAACACCAGCGCCATTTGACCGGTATCTCACGCACTGCTACCATCTGTATCTATGCGTACCCTAGTTGTTGATAATGCCCCTGACGACCGAGAGCTCATCCAGGCCATCTTAACCGCGGAAGGCCAGACTGAGGTGCTCACGGCGGAATCGGCACACGATGCCTTCAGACACCTCGCCCTCATGGATCACGAAAGCGGCAACGCGGCCATCGATCTGGTCCTGATGGACATCATGATGCCCGATATGGACGGCATCAGCGCGTGCCGGCGGATCAAGGCTGTCGAGCGTCTTCGTGAGATCCCCATTATCATGCTGACTGGGAGGACCGATGCCGAGGATCTGCAGATGACCTTTGCCGCCGGCGCGATAGACTTCATCACCAAACCACTGAACTCGGTGGAGCTCCTGGCCCGGGTGTCGTCGGCCCTGGCCATGAAGCACGAAATCGACGTACGAAAGGCGCGAGAACGAGAATTGGTGGAGAAAAATCGGCAGCTAGAGCAGGCCCTCAAAGAAGTCAAGGTGCTGCGTGGGTTCTTTCCCATCTGTGTGCACTGCAAGAAAATTCGCGATGACCAAGGGTACTGGCATACCATTGAGGCATATATCAAGACCCATTCAGAAGCCGATTTCAGCCACGGGCTTTGCCCGGGGTGCTTGGACAAACACTTTCCGGTCTAGTGCTGTCGAGCCATTTGCCCGCTTGCACTAGGGCGGCGGGACGAGGAGAAGAAATGCGGATCCTCATCGTTGACGACTCACCGGACAACCGGCTCCTGCTCGAAACGCTGCTCAAGCACGAAGGATATCCGGACCTGCGGACTGCGGAGTCGGCCCGCGAGGCGCTGGACCATCTCTCCAAAGACCACGCGTCAGTGGACCTGATCCTTATGGACGTCATGATGCCCGATATGAGCGGGATCGAGGCTTGCCGCAAAATTAAGACGCTGGAACCCCACCGGGACGTGCCCATCATCATGGTCACGGCCCTGAGCGAAACCGAATACCTGGCTGCCGCCTTTGCCGCCGGCGCCATGGACTACATCACCAAACCGGTGAAGAAGCTCGAGCTCGTGGCCCGTGTGACATCGGCCCTGACCCTGAAGCGTGAGATGGACGCCCGCAAGGCCCGCGAGCGGGAATTGGCGGAGAAGAACCGGGATCTGGAGCAAGCCCTCAGCGAAGTCAAGGTCCTGCGGGGATTCATCCCGATCTGCGCGTCCTGCAAGAAAATCCGGGACGACAAGGGATACTGGCAGCAGATCGAGACGTACATCCAGGAACGGTCAGAAGCCCTGTTCAGTCACGGCATCTGCAAAGACTGCATGAAGAAGCTCTACCCCGACTACGCCGACGAATGAAGGCCCCAGACTTTCAGGTCCTGTTCGAATCGGCGCCAGGGTTGTATCTCGTCCTAACGCCCGCGTTGACGATCGTGGCGGTCAGCGATGCGTACTTGAAGGCTACGATGACCAAGCGCGAGGAAATCCTGGGCCGTGGGCTCTTTGAGGTCTTCCCCGATAATCCGGATGATCCGGCCGCAACGGGAGTTCGAAACCTGAGAGTCTCCCTGGACAGGGTGCTGACACATCGCGTGCCGGATACCATGGCCGTGCAGAAGTACGACATTCGCCGGCCCGAATCGGAGGGAGGCGGGTTTGAAGAACGGTATCGGAGCCCGGTCAATTCACCGGTCCTGGGGGCGGACGGCAAGATCGCCTACATCATCCACCGCGTCGAGGACGTTACGGAGTTCATCCGCCTCAAGCAGGAGGAAAGTGAGCAACGCCGGATCACCGAGCGACTGCAAACGCGCGCGGCTGAAATGGAAGCGGAAATTTTCCGGAGAACGCAGCAGGTCCAGATCACCGAGCGACTGCGAACACGCGCGGCTGAAATGGAAGCGGAAATTTTCCGGAGAGCGCAGCAGATCCAGGAGGTCAACAACCAACTGCAAAAGGAGTTGGATGCCCGCAAGCAGGCGGAGCAGGCCCTCCGGGAGAGCGAAGAACGGTTCCGCGCCGTGGCTGAGAGTGCGACCGATGCCATCGTGGCCGCAGACAAAAGCGGACACATCACCTACTTCAACCAGGGGGCGGAGCGGATCTTCGGCTATGCCGCGCGCGACGTGATCAGCAGGCCGCTTACTCTCCTCATGCCTCAAAGGTTCCACGACGCGCACCGACAGGGGCTTGCGCGGTTTCTCACGACGGGAGAAGCCCGTGTGGTTGGGAGGACGGTCGAGCTGGTGGGGCAGAGAAAAGATGGAACCGAGTTCCCCCTGGAACTTTCCCTCGCAAGCTGGAAGGCCCGCGGTGATACCTTCTTTACCGGCATTCTCCGTGACATCACGGAGCGCAAGCGGGCGGAAGAGTTACTGCGCGCGAGTGAGGAACGCTTTCATTTGATGGTCAAGCACGTTGAGGATTATGCGATCTTCATGCTGGATGCGGAAGGACGCGTGGCCACTTGGAATGCTGGGGCGGAGCGCATCAAGGGGTATCGGGCGGATGAGATCATCGGTCGGCATTTCGCTTGTTTCTACACCCCGGATGACGTGCGGGCTGGGAAGCCAGAACGACTCCTCCAAGAGGCGGTGAGCCAGGGGCGATGCGAAGACGAGGGATGGCGGGTACGGAAGGATGGATCCGCGTTCTGGGCGAACGCCGTCATCACGGCCTTACGCGATCCGCATGGAACGCTGCTCGGCTTTACGAAAGTCACGCGCGACATCACCGAGCGCACGCGGTTGGAACAGGAAATCCAGCAGCACAGTGTCGCCCTGGAGGCCGCGAACAAGGAGCTGGATGCGTTCAGCTACTCCGTCGCGCATGACCTGCGCGCTCCATTGCGGGCGATCGACGGTTTCTCGCGCGTTCTTCTCGAAGAGCACGCGCCGACCCTCCCCCCGGAGGCCCAGCACTACCTCAACGCCGTGCGCAGAAACTCCCAACGCATGGGGCTCCTTATTGACGACCTGCTCGCCTTCTCCCGCCTGAGCCGCCAGCCGCTCAACAAGCAACTGGTCAGGCCAGCCGATCTCGTGCGCCAGTGCGTGGACGAGTTGCGCGCCGAGCAACAGGGGCGGCGGGTGGAAATTGCCATCGGCGACCTCCCCGCCTGCCAGGCCGATCCGGCCCTGCTCAAGCATGTGTGGATGAACTTAATGTCCAACGCACTCAAGTACACCCGCAAACAAGAGGTGGCAGTCATCGAGGTGGGCTCACGAGAGCAGGCCGGCGCGTGCGTGTACTTCGTGAAAGACAATGGGGTGGGGATCGACATGCAGTACGCAGACAAACTTTTCGGGGTGTTCCAGCGCCTGCATCGCCCCGAGGACTATGAGGGAACCGGCGTCGGTCTGGCGATCGTCCAACGCGTCATCCACCGCCACGGTGGGCGCGTCTGGGCGGAAGCGGCCGTCAACAAGGGTGCGACATTCTACTTCACTTTCGAAGGAGCAACTCCCAATGCATGAGAAATCCATCGAAATCCTGCTGGTCGAAGACAACCCGGACGACGTGGAATTGACCCTCCACGCCTTCCAAAAGCACAACCTCGTTAACTACGTTCATGTCGTGCGTGACGGCGCAGAAGCGCTGGACTTTCTCTTCTGCACAGGCGCCTACAAGAACCGACGCATCGAGAACAGCCCCTCCCTGGTGCTCCTCGATCTCAAACTGCCCAAAGTGGATGGGCTGGAAGTGTTGCGGCGCATGAAGGAGGATCCCCGCACCCAGATGATCCCAGTGGTCGTGCTGACCTCTTCGCGGGAGGACCGCGACATCATGGAGAGCTACCAATTGGGCGTTAACAGCTACATCGTCAAGCCGGTGAACTTTGAGCAGTTTACCGAGTCCGTGCGGCAAATCAAGCTCTATTGGTTGCTCATGAACGAACCTCCGCCCATCCCGAGAGAACCTAAATGAGCGGGCGCGAGTTGGCGGATACGCCAACGAAAGGAATGGCCTGAGGACCTCCTCCGTGCAGATCAAACCCGTCATCGCGTGTCTCGACATGGAAGGAGTTCTGACGCCCGAGATCTGGGTCAACGTCGCGGCGAAGACGAAGATTCCCGAGCTGCGCCTGACGACGCGGGACGAGCCAAACTATAACGTGCTGATGAAGCGGCGGTTGAAGATCCTGGAAGAACACAGGCTCACGCTGAAGGACATCCAGGGCGTGATCGCCACGATGGCGCCGCTGGACGGCGCGAAGGACTTCCTGGCGTGGCTGCGGGCGCGCTGCCAGGTGATCATCCTCTCTGACACCTTCGAACAGTTCGCCGCGCCCATGATGAAGCAGCTCGACTACCCCACGCTCTTCTGCAACACTCTGGAGGTCGCGCCGGACGGGCGGATCGTCAACTATCACCTGCGCTTGCCCGATCAGAAACTGGCCTCGGTGCTGGCCCTCAAAGCTCTCAACTTCCACGTGGTCGCGGCCGGCGACTCCTACAACGACACCAGCATGCTCAAGGCCGCGGATGCCGGCATCTTCTTCCGCCCGCCCGAGAACATCGCCAAGGAGTTCCCGCAGTTCCCCGTCACCCAGACCTACGCGGAGCTGCGAACCGCCTTCTGTAAAGCCGCTAACCTGCCCGCCTGAGCCGCTCCAGCAGACGTTCCATGTCCGCCGGTGGCGGGACTGCGTATTCGAGGGACTGGCCGGTCGCGGGATGGGTGAACCCGAGCGTCCGGGCGTGCAGCATCGGTCGCTCGATGGCCATGTCGCCGAGCACGCAGACCTTGCGGCCTCCGTAGGCCTCATCGCCGAGCACGGGATGGCCGAGCGAGGCCAGATGGACCCGGATCTGATGCGTGCGGCCCGTCTGGGGCTGCACTTCCACCAGAGTTACTTCAACTCCCGATCGCTTCGCCCCGAACCGCTCCACGACTTGGAACTCCGTGACCGCGTCTCGCGGCGAGGTTGTCCGGGGCGAGAATTTCTTCCGGTTTTTGGTGTCGCGCCCGATGGCCAGCTCCACACGGCCCATCTTGCCCTTCACCATCCCCCTGACCAGCGCCAGGTAAACCCGACGGATGGTATGGGCCTTGAACTGCTTCGAGAGGCCCTGATGCGCCGCGTCGGTCTTGGCGATCACCATCACGCCGCTCGTGCCCTTGTCCAGCCGATGGACGAGGCCGGGCCGTTCGCGGCCGCCGATGCTCGCGAGCCCGCCCGCCCCTTCCATCCGGAGGTGGTGCAGGAGCGCGTTCACCAGCGTCCCGCTCCAGTGCCCTGGCGCCGGATGCGCCACAAGCCCTGCCGGCTTGTTGAGGACCAGCAGGTGTTTGTCTTCGAACAGGATCTCCAAGGGGATCGGCTCGCCGGCGATCTCGAGCGGCGTTGGCTGCGGCACGTCCCACTCGATCGCATCGCCCGGCTTGATCTTGTGCGAGGGTTTGGCCGGTCTCCCGTTGACCGTGACGGCGCCCTGCTCGATCAGGCGCTGGGCGGCAGCGCGGGAGAGGCTGGCGGTGTGGGTGCTGAGGAAGACATCGAGGCGCTTCGGAGTCTCGCCCGCGGAGACGGTCACGCGGCGGGTCACCTACGTGTGGACCTCCGACTTGTGCCGGAAGAAGTGCAGGATCAGGAAGCCCACGCCGACTGTGATCGCCGCATCAGCCACGTTGAAGGCGGGCCAGTGATGGCCCATGAGCGAGAAGTCGAGGAAGTCGATGACTTCGCCGGAGCGGATGCGATCGATGAGGTTGCCGACAGCCCCGCCGAAGATCGCGGACACGCTGACCTGGCCGGCCCAATCGGCGGGCGACAGCCGCACGTAGATCATGCCGAGCAGGGCGAGGGCCAGGACCGTCGTCAGCCCGAAGAACAACAGGCGGAACCCGGCATGGCTGCCGGCCAGGATTCCGAACGCCGCGCCGGAGTTCCGGATGTAGGTGATGCTAAAGAGGCCGGGAATCACGGGGAGAGACTCGTGCAGCCGCATCAGGCGCGTGATCTGCCACTTGGTGAGCTGGTCGAGGACGATCACGGAGGACACGATCAACAGCATGAGGCCCAGGTGCCGCTTGTGCCCCAGACCGATGCCCATCAAGCTATCGCCTCGACGCAGCGGTCGCAGAGCTCCGGGTGGGCCGCCTTTGCGCCAACGCTGGTTTGATAGCGCCAGCAGCGGGCACACTTCGCGCCTTTTGCTTTGATCACCGTGACTTTAAAATCTGGAGAGTGAGGCAGATCGGTCACCTTCTTGAGTTCGACATGAGAAACGATAAACAACTCTGGTAAGTCTCGCTCGTACTGTTTCAGAAATTCGTATCGGTCAGGGTTGGCCTCGATCAGCAGATCGGCCTCAAGCGACGCCCCGAGCATCTTTTCCCGACGCTTCTCTTCCAACCTAGACTGCGCTTCGTTTCGGACCATGATCAATTCGTCCCAGCGCTTCTCCAGTTCCGGATCTTTGTAGCGAGGGTTCGCCGTGGGAAACTGCGTCAAGTGGACGCTTGCTGTGTCGCGTTGCCGTTCGGGAATGTTCTGCCAGATGTCCTCCGCCGTGAAGCTCAACACCGGCGCCATCAGCTTCGTCAAGGCCAGCAAGGTTTCATGGAGCACCCGCTGGGAGGCCCGGCGCGGCGGGGCGTCCTTGTGGAAGGTGTAGAGCCGGTCCTTCAAGATATCGAAGTAGATCGCGCTCAGGTCCACGGAGCAGAAGTTGTTCAGCGCGTGGACGATCAGGTGGAACTCGAACTCCTCGTACCCCCTGCGGACGCGGTCAATGAGGTCGTGCAGCCGCATGAGCGCCCACCGGTCGAGCTCGGAGAGCCGTTCGTCAGGCGGGGCGTCCTGAGCTGGATCGTAATCGACCAGGTTGCTCAACAGGAAGCGGACCGTGTTCCGGATCTTGCGGTAGGCGTCCACGAGGTGCGAGAGGATGGCCTGCGAGATGCGAACGTCTTCCCGGTAGTCCTGGGCCGCCACCCACAGCCGTAGGATCTCCGTGCCGTACTGCTTGATGACTTCCTGAGGCGCCACGACGTTGCCGGCCGACTTCGACATCTTCTTGCCTTCGCCGTCCACGACGAAGCCGTGCGTGAGCACCGCCTTGTAGGGCGCGCGCCCGTCGGTGGTGATGCCGGCCAGCAGCGTGCTGTGGAACCAGCCGCGGTGCTGGTCGGAGCCTTCCAGGTAGAGATCGGCCGGCCACCACTCCTGTCCGGCCGCCTTGCCCCGCGGCTTGAGGACCGCCGCGTGGCTCACGCCGGATTCGAACCACACGTCCAGGATGTCCCGCTCTTTGTCGAAGTCGTGTCCGCCGCACTTCGAGCAGGTTGTGCCCGTCGGCAGCAGTTCAGTGGCCTCCCGTTCAAACCAGACATCGGTGCCGTGCTGCTCGACCAACTTGGCGACATGCTCAACGATCTCCGGCGTGATCAGAACCTTGCCGCATCCCCGGCACGAAAACCCCGGGATCGGCACGCCCCACACGCGCTGGCGGGAGAGGCACCAGTCCGGCCGGTTCTGGATCATGCCGTAGATGCGGTCGCGGCCCCACTTCGGAATCCAGCGCACACGGGTGTCGATCTCCTCGAGCGCCTTCTTCCGGAGATCGTTCTTCTCCATCGAGACGAACCACTGATCGGTGGCGCGGAAGATCACGGGGTTCTTGCATCGCCAGCAATGCGGGTAGGTGTGCGTAAAGGTCCCTTCCCCGAGCAACACGCCTGACGCCTTGAGCTTCTGCACGATCTGCGGGTTCGCCTCGAAGACGGTCTTCCCCCGCCATTCCGGGGCCGCGTCCGTGAACCGACCCTGATCGTCGACGGGCGCCAGGATTTCCAACGGCGCCTGGATCACAGGTTGGTAGTGTGGGTCGTTGTACTTGAGCGCCAGCTCGTAGTCTTCCTGCCCGTGCCCCGGCGCGATGTGCACGCACCCTGTCCCTTCGTCCAGGGTGACGAACTCGCCGAGCAGGATTGGCGAGGTGCCCTCCGACGCCGGGCGGCGGCAGCGCAAGCCCTCGAACCCGCCCAACTGGATCCGTCCCTTCCTGACGCCGAGAACGTTATAACCGGAAAGCCTGCAGGCCTTGGCAACCGCGTCCACCAGCTTCTCCGCGATCACCAGCACTTCGTCTCCGAACTGCACGAACGCATAGTCGAAGTCCGGATGCAGACACACGGCCTGGTTGGCAGGTAGCGTCCACGGTGTCGTCGTCCAGATCACGATCGAGACGCGCGTGACGTCGGGCGGAAAGTTGACGCCCAGGACGGCTCGGCTGGCGAGCACCTGGGGCGAGTTCTCCAGCGGAAACTTGACGTAGATCGACGGCGAAGTGTGCTCCTCGTACTCGACCTCGGCCTCAGCCAGGGCGGTCTCATCCACGGGGCACCAGAGGACCGGCTTCTTCCCTTTGTAGACCCCGCCGCCCTTCACGAACTTGCCGACTTCGCGCAGGATCGCGGCCTCGTAGTCGTAGGTCATGGTCAGGTACGGGTTGTGCCAGTCGCCCAGCACGCCCAAGCGCTGGAACTCCTCCCGTTGGATCTTGAAGTACTTCTCGGCGTACTCGCGGCAGAGCTTGCGGATCTCGACCTTGCCGAGCGTCTTCTTCTTGGCGCCCAGCTCCTTCAAGACTTGATGCTCGATCGGCAACCCGTGGCAGTCCCAGCCGGGGACGAACGGCACCTGGTAGTCCTCCATCGTCTTGGACTTGACGACGATATCCTTGAGGACCTTGTTCAGCGCGTGGCCGATGTGGATGCGGCCGTTGGCATACGGCGGACCATCGTGCAGCACGTAGAGAGGCCTGCCGCGCCGGGCCTCCTGGATGCGCTCATAGAGGTGCTCGCGCTCCCAGCGAGCCAGAATCTCCGGCTCGCGCTGCGGGAGATTGGCCTTCATGGGAAAGTCAGTCTGGGGGAGATTCAGCGTGGCCTTGTAGTCCATCGGAAGTCGTCGGCGCATCGTAGCACCGCCCCCCACCCAAATCAACAGAGCCTGCGGCCCCGGCAGCCGCACGGTGGCAGTCGAATCACCAGTATGATAGCTTACGCTATGGCCTCCGGTCGTCTCGCTGACATTCTGCTCCCGAGCACGCCCACCCTGGGCGATCCGAAAGCCTCCGTTCTCATGATCGAGTTCTCCGACTTCACCTGCGGGTACTGCGGCCGGTTCTACCGCGAGACTCTCCCCGCGCTCAAGGCGGAGTACCTCGGGGCCGGTAAGGTCCGCTTCGCGTACCGGGACTACCCGCGCGATCCCGAGGGTTGGGGGCTCGTCGCCGCGCATGCCGCTCGCTGCGCTGGCGAGGAGGGTCAATTCTGGGGGATGCACGATCGGCTCTTCGACCAGCACGCCCGCTTGGGCACGGGGGTCATCATGCAGCTCGCCAAAGACTTACAGTTGAACGAAAAAACGTTCGCGGCCTGCATGGATTCGCAGAAGCACGTCCCGGCGATCATGGCCGATCGCGAGTTGGCTACCGCGCTCGGCTTTCGCGGCACGCCGGGGTTCCTGGTCGTCCGCACGGACGGCCATCGCTTCTCCGACCCCTTCACGATCCCCGGCGCCGTGCGCTACGACGTCTTCCGCGCGGAGATCGAGCGCCTCCTCAAGAAGCGCTGAAAAGGGGCGAACAGCATTATCCCCACGCTCTTAAGAGTGTCAGACCTTGCGTAACAGATACGTTTGTGTAATATCTAACTCCACATTACTTCAATTAGATTCATAGAGATGGAGGACACCATGGCTTACGATTCGGGCGAAGAATATAACCCCAGTTACGCCTCGACGCGCAAAGACCCGGCATGGAAGATCAGACTGGGCAAGGCGATCTTCTGGACCACTGTCGCGTTTGCAGTCTGGTTTTTCTAC
>VBOD01000123.1 GCA_005877615.1 Nitrospirota bacterium
CCTCAAGGCCTTCACCGAGCAGTTCTACAAGCAGATCACCATCGGGCACCTGCAGCCGGTGTTGGACACTCTGACGTACCTCAAGCACGAGACGAGCGTCTGGTTCGAGATCACCACCCTGCTCATTCCCGGCGAGAACGACTCAGAGAAAGAAATCGAGGAACTGACCCAGTGGGTCATGACGCACCTCGGCCCGGACGTGCCGCTGCACTTCACCGCTTTCCACCCCGATTTCAAAATGCTGGACAAGCCGCCCACGCCGCCGCCTACCCTGACGATGGCCCGCCGCATCGCGGTGAAGAATGGGATCCGGTATGCCTACACCGGCAACGTCCACGATGAAGAAGGCGGCAGCACTTACTGCCATCAATGCGGGAGCAGGCTGATCGGCCGGGACTGGTACGTGATGACCGCGTGGAACCTGACGGACGATGGTCGGTGCAAGGTCTGCGGCACGGCGTGCGCCGGCGTGTTCGACGGCCCGCCGGGGCGTTGGGGTGCGAAACGACTGCCCGTCCGCCTCAAGGATTTCAGATAAGATGCTTCATCACCAGGTCCGCCGCTTCTGTCGCCCCGGTTGGCGCGGGCGCTGGGCCGGGAAGGGTGGTCCCTCCGGCCGCGCGGAGGGCCTCTTCCCACCGGCCGCTCGTGAAGTCTCCCGCCGACAACTCCACCGCCCGCCCGTGGCGGTGGAGATAGTCCACTAGGACCGCCTCATCCGCAAAATTGTAGCGACGCACGTACACAACCGGCGTCCGATAGGCAACCGCTTTGACGACCGTGGAATAGCCAGGTTTGGTCACGATGAGATCGGCGGAGGCCAGCAGTGAGCCGAAGGCCATCGGGACCGAAGCCGACGAGCGGATGCGTTCGGTCCCATCCGGCACTGGTCCGCTCACAACGAACCGATACCCGTTCATCCTGGCCAGCCGGTCGAACGGGAGCCCATCGAGCGCGATCCCCCCGAATGCTACCAGGACCACCCGCTCGTGCGCCTCGGCCCCAACTAGGGCACGTAACAGGGATGGGTCCGGCGTGGTGAGCTCGGCCACCGGTCCCACGTCAACGATGGTGCGAAAGGCCTCCATCGGGATGCCTGGGGCAATTCGGATCATCAAGTCGGCCAGGCTGTACGACTCCTGAATTCGCCGGATCACGTCCACCTGCTCGTGTCGGCCCAGTTCGAAGAAGAGCTTCAGGACACCGTCCCAGGAGAGATTGCACAGGCCCACGGCCGGCACCCCCGCGCGGGCGGCCGCTTCGATCGCGAGATAGGAGATATCCGCGAGAACAAGGGCCGGCTTGCCGGACCGGATCGCGCGGACCTCCGCGGCTACTTTGTCCTCCCATTGCTCGTGAAAGCGCCGATGCTCCCCCCAGGTCGCGGCGACGTCGATCCGCATCGGCCCATGCTGAACGCACCCGACGTCCTGCTCGGCCGGGCTCATTTCCCAGGCGATCTGCAAATTGGCCTCGAAGAGGCGGGCCGGCACGCTCGTTCGCAAGATGGCCGTGAGCCCTGAGACCCGGCGTCCGAGTTCGTTCAGTACGGGAACCACCTGGGCGGCATGGCCGAACCCATGGCTGGAGATGGCGCACCAGATCCGTCCCATACGCACGTCGCTTTTACCAGAGGACTCGCCCGGTTTGCCATACTGAACCGCGCTACCGCATTGACCGCCAGAAACCTGCGTGGTACCGTGGGTCCGTCCACTTGTGTAACGGCCCCGTAGCTCAGTTGGATAGAGCAGCGGTTTCCTAAACCGCGTGCCGTCGGTTCAATTCCGGCCGGGGCCACCAAATTTCAACAACTTAGCTTTCTTTTCTTCTCTCCTCACCAAGCAGGTATCACTCTTTGGATAGAAATGGGGCCCGACTGGGGAGGTTAGAAATTAGTCGACGAGGAGTTTGCTGATTTGACCGTCAGCAGGCGGGTCAAGTATGGGCGGGTTCGTGACTCTTCTCGGCTAACTGCCGCTCTACTTCGGTCACTCTGTCCTGCAATCGTTTGATTTCTCTTCGAAACCCACTCTGTTCTTCCAGGAGCTGCTCCTTTTGGGTCCGCTCCCATTGTAAAGCTACCTTCAGCTCGTGTACCTGCGCTTTCAGGGGCTCTAGTTCGTGCTCGCCAAGCATTGACGTCTCTTGGGACCTCGGAAGGGATGAAGGACAGCCCCTCATAGACTCGTTATCGGCGAGAGTCAAGCGATTTTTCAAGAAGTGGAAACAAATTTGTGGGAAAAAATCATGCCAAGCCCAGACGTCGCCCGTATCGTCCAGCGCTCCAGTACTCCCTGCGCAGGTGTGAGCCCGCCACCCCCCACCGTATTTCGGATCACCGTCCGGCGGAGATCATGAAGAGGATTGCTGCCCGTTGGTATTAGGTATTATGCCCCTTCCTGGTTCACTAATATCCCACAGCCTCAATACGGTATTTCAGTAATTGCGCCAATGGCTTCGGCGGCTCATACTCGCTCGCAGGGGAGAGGACTTTTATTCCACGGCGGCACATTGCACGGTGCCTCGGGGAAGGGTGACCAGCCTTCGCCTAAGAAGAAAGGCTGATTAAGAAGTTAAGAAGAGGAAGGAGGCGAAGATGAAAAGGAGAAAGATGCAAAGCAGATACTTCAGTATGGTCACGCCGGCTCTTGGTGGGCGGGAGCTGAAATGGAAAACAACGCATACGACTAAGAGCACGAAATCCGAGACCGGTTCCAGCCAGACTGGTGGCGATCCTGTCTGCATCCTTGGGTTGGTGTGCTTGTAGCGCTTGACCAGCCGGCCAACATCAACTGGGCCCCGACACGCGTCGGGGCCCACCATTGTTGAGTCTGCCCCTCCGCTTTCCCTGCGAGAAATCTTCACACGCTTCTGGCCCTATGCCAGCCCATACCGCTGGTTCATCTGGCTGACCCTTCCATTCATTGTACTGGCGCCCGCCATCGAGACGGCCAGGATCTGGCTGTTCAAGGTCGTCGTGGACGAGGTGCTCGTCCCGCGCGATTTCGGGCCGTTCTGGTGGATCGCGCTCAGCTACGTTGGACTCACGTTGGTGGCCGGGGCCCTCGCGGTCTGCGATTCCTACCTTGCGAGCTGGGTGGGGGGAAAGTTCGTCCTGTCCCTTCGCACCCAATTGTTTCGCCACCTTCAGGGCCTTTCGCTTGATTTCTTCGAGCGCCGGCCACTCGGTGACATGCTCTCCCGGCTCACCGGCGACGTGGCGGCGATCGAGAGCTTTGTCCTCTCAGGCGTCGGGGACACCCTCGCCTACATCTTGCGCATCATCTACTTCACCGGCGTGCTGTTGTACATCCAGTGGGAGCTCACCTTGGTGTCGCTGATCGTCGCCCCCCTCTTCTGGTTCGTCCCGCGACATTTCTCCCGCTTGATCAGGCGTGCCTCCCGTGAGCGGCGGCGTCGCAGCGGTTCGATCAGCTCGGTCGCAGAGGAGAGTTTCTCGAACGCCCAGTTGGTGCAGGCCTACAACCGTCAGGAAGCAGAAATCGACCGGTTTCAGCGCGAGAACCTTGGTCATTTTGAGGCGTATATGATGTCGGCTCGTGCGAAGGCCCTGATGTCGCCTCTGGTCTCTCTGATCGGGGTCGCTTGCGGGCTCGGAGTAATCGGCGTCGGCGTCTGGATGCTCTCCGAAGGGCGGCTCTCCCTGGGGGAACTGCTTGTCTTTCTCACCTACCTCGGCGGCCTCTACGGTCCCATCCGCGGCCTGGGACGGCTCGGCACCTCAATCTATGCGGCGTCGGCGGCCGCCGAGCGGATCGTCGAGTTTCTGGACGAACAACCATCGGTGCTCGACCGGCCCGACGCCCGCACATTGAAGCACGCCCGCGGACTGATCGAGTTTGAGAACGTGTCCTTCCACTATCCCCGAGCCACACAGACCGTCCTTACCGATGTCACGTTTCGCGTCGAGCCGGGCGAGACGCTGGCACTCGTTGGGCCGAGCGGGGCGGGCAAATCAACGATCGCCAAGCTGCTGTTACGCTTCTATGACCCAGCCGAGGGAGAGATCCGACTTGATGGCCATGATCTTCGTGACCTGCGGGTGCACGCGGTGCGCGAGCACATCGCAGTTCTGCTGCAGGAGGCGCTGGTCTTCGATGCGACGGTGCGCGAGAACATCGTCTACGGACGGCCCAACGCGACCGACGAAGAGATTGTTCAAGCGGCCAAGGCTGCCGATGCGCATGAGTTCATCGCTGCGCTCCCTCACGGATATGATACGGTCGTTGGCCAGAAGGGCCGACGCCTCTCCGGCGGGCAACGTCAGCGGATCGCCATTGCGCGGGCGATGATTCGCAACGCGCCCATCCTTATCCTGGACGAGCCGACCACCGACCTCGACCCCGAGTCCGGGCACCGGATCCTTGAGCCCTTGAGGCGTTTGATGAGCGGGCGGACGACGATCATCATTTCGCACAACCTCATGACAGTCCGAGAGGCTACCGCGATCCTTGTCCTCAAGGAAGGGCATGTGATCGAGCAGGGCACCCATTTCGATCTCGTGACGCGGGACGGTACGTACGCCGCCCTGTACCGGTTATGCCAGGGACACGACGCAGCGTCCATCATCTCGGGGAGCGATCTTGGCCCTCACCGGCAGGTTGCTCCATGAGCAAGGTCGCTCCTCCTCTCCCCACAGGCCGCTGGCTGACACCTGCGTACAAAGTGCTGGCCTGCCTGAGCCGCGGAAGGGTGGCTGACGTCTACGACGTCTGGAGCAAGGAGCGAGATTGTCGGTGTGTCGCCAAGGTTCTCCGTCCGGAGCGCTTCAACGATAGAAAGTCGTGGCGCGTGCAGCTTCGCGAGGGACGCCTTCTCAGGGAACTGAGCCACCCCCACATCGTCCGCTTTTACGAGATACTGTGGGTGCCGTCGCCGGTTTTGATTCTTGAAACCCTCACTGGGGCGACGCTCTCCCACATCATCAAGAATACCCACCGCCTCGGTCTGGACGACCTCGCGCCTTTAGGGATCCACGTGTGTTCCGCCATGCACTACCTTCACCGCCGCGCTGGATTCCTGCACCTTGACTTGAAGCCCTCGAACATCGTGTGCGAGCAGGGGCATGCGAAGGTGATCGACTTCAGCATTGCCCGGCGGCCAGGGCGGGGGCACAAAGGGGCGGGAACCCGTCAATACTTAGCCCCCGAACAGGCTCGCGGGGATTTGGTTACCGCGGCGACCGATGTCTGGGGAATAGGCGTGGTGCTGTTCGAGGTCGCCACCGGCCGCAAAGCGTTTCAGACTGGCAAGAACGGGAACTACGAGCAACTCACACACCAGGCGGAATCTGTGCGCAACTACTGCCGCTTGCCATCCCCGCTCACCACGGCCATTGATAGCTGCCTCGAGCCTGACCCGAAGCACCGTCCACGCGTTGACGAGCTTGCGAAGACCCTCAACAGGTGGACCTGACACCCGGACACCACCCGAGCTTTATTCAGTCAAAATCCCGCCCCTTTTAGCATCCCGATAGCCGCCCTGGTGCCAGTCGTGATACAGTTGGTCTACCGGCGCTGCCTGTACGGCCAGCCGGGACACATGGCAACATCGGGGGTCGAAAAGCGGTAGCCATGGCAACGATTCTGGTCATCGACGATGAACGATTGCTCTGCGACCTGCTCCAAAACTTATTGCGGGAGCACGGCCACGAAGTGTTCACTGCCTACAACGGGCGTGAAGGCGTCGCTTCGTTTCGCCAGCGCCGCCCCCGCTTCACGTTGCTGGACCTCAACCTGCCGGACATCAACGGGATCGAAGTCCTCAAGGAGATCCGTGAGATCGACCCGCAGTGCGCGGTGATAATCCTGACAGGGTGTGCGACGGATCAGCTAGAGAAGCAGGCGCGCGACCTGGGCATCACCGACTTTCTCATCAAGGACCTCTCCTTCGATGTCCTGATCGGGACCGTGGAGCGGGCGATGCAAGAACCGGGCACGCCCGCGGGCTCACAGGCGGCCTCAGTGGGCGTGCCGGCGACGTTGCGGGAGAAGCACTCCATCCTGATCGTTGATGATGAGACGCAAATGCGCGACATGCTCACGCAGTACCTGTCCAAACAGGGCTATCACGTCCTCTCCGCGCAAGACGGACTGGCCGCGGTGTCCCTGGCGGAGCGGGAGCGGCCGCATCTCATCGTGCTGGACATCAACATGCCGGGCATGAACGGTGTTGAAGTGCTGCGCAAACTGCGCGCGAAGAACTACGCTGGCGGGGTCATGGTGCTGACCGGCGTCCAGGACGAGAAGTTGCTGAATGAAGCCCTCAACTTAGGGTCCATCGACATCGTAGGCAAACCTGCCGATCTGGAGCGCATCCGGCTGGCGATCGAAGTGAGCCTGATCCTTTCAAAACGCTAGGCCCGTGTCGTTTTCACGGGAGGGCTGTGATGCCCAGCGCTTGTCGCAGTGAGCAACATTGAGACCGGCGAAAACAACCCGCCTCGCGCTCATCGGGACGACTATTCTGCTGGCCCTCGGCATCTTCGTCCTGGACTTCTTCTATCCGGTGGGCGTGGCGATCGGGGTCCTCTACACGCCCCTCGTCCTCATGACGCTGTGGTCGGCCTCTCGACATCTCACCCTGGTCGTAGCCGTCGGCGCCACGCTCCTCACGATCCTGGGGCTGTTCTACCCCATCTCCGGATCCGCCGACTGGTTGGCGGTGACGAACCGGTGGCTGAGCCTGATCACGATTTGGGTTGCGGCCATGCTGGTGCTCCTGTACAAGCGCGCGGAAGAGGAACGCGAACGCCTCATCCGGGAGCTGCAGGACGCCCTGGAGAACATCAAGACCCTGCGCGGCCTGCTACCCATCTGTTCGTCCTGCAAGAAGATCCGCGATGACCACGGGTACTGGAATCAACTGGAAACTTATATCGGCGCCCACTCGGGCGCGGAGTTCACCCACGGGCTCTGTCCGGAGTGCGCCCAGAAGCTGTACCCGGACTATTACGCGAGCAAGTGAGCGGTTGGACGGTCAACGCGGGGCGTTCTCATCCGGCTTGACGCTGCGGAGGAACGCTTCGATCTCCTTGATGATCACCTCGCGTTCGGCCGGGGTGAATTTCTCCCAATCGCGGCGCAACGGCTCCAGCATGCGCCGCATGGCATCGTAGATGCTGTAGGCTTTCCCGCCATCCATCGGCATACACCTGTTCTCACCCACCCGCCCCAGGCGCGCCGAGACGCGCCCCTTCCCGTCCTCACCCGCCCGCCCCAGGCGATACGACCCGTTGCAACCACGAGCAACGGGTACCCCGACGCGCCCCTTCCCGTCCTCACCGACCTCGTTGGCCCTGCCTCTTTCATGTAGCGGAAACCAGCCCTGCCGTCAAGGAGCGGGCGTTCAGGACGGGCTTGAAAAGAGCCCGCCACCTCCGTAGGATGGCCCCCGTGTTGCCAAACCCCGACATCGATCCGGTCCTGATTCGGCTCGGCCCGATCGCCCTGCGATGGTATGGCCTGATGTACGTCTTGGGCCTGACCGCCGCCTTCTTCATGATCAAGGCGCGCGCGGCCGCCCGCAACATCGCGCTCGCCATCGAAGACTTGCACGATCTCATCCTTTACGCCGCTCTGGGAGTGATCCTCGGCGGCCGCCTCGGCTACGTCTTCTTCTACAACCTGCCCTACTACCTCGGACATCCGTCGAAGCTCCTGGCGGTCTGGGAAGGCGGGATGTCCTTCCACGGAGGGTTGCTCGGCGTCATCGCCGCCATTGGCGCCTTCTGCTGGCGCAAAGGGTATGCGTTCTACAGCATCGCCGACCTGGCCGCCCCGGCCGTCCCGATCGGCCTGGGACTGGGGCGCATCGGCAACTTCATCAACGGCGAGCTGTACGGGCGCGTCACCGACGTGCCCTGGTGCATGGTCTTCGACCGCACCGGCGGCGGTCCGTTCTGCCGGCACCCCTCCCAACTCTACGAAGCCTTGCTTGAAGGCCTCCTGCTCTTCGGGGTGTTGTGGGCGTTGGGGCGACGTCCCCGCCCGCCGGGGACGCTGTGCTGGGCGCTTATCGCGGGCTATGGGGCCTGCCGCAGTTTCGTGGAGCTCTTCCGCGAGCCGGACGCGCACCTGGGTCTGCTGGCGGGAGTGATTTCGATGGGGCAGGTGCTCAGCCTGCCCATGCTCGTGGTGGGTCTGATCATGCTCTGGTCCGTGCTGAGAAAACAGTCAGTTCAATCGTCAAGGAGGAATAAATGAGCGTTTCGCGATTGTCGGTCGGCACTTTGGTCTTCATCCTTTCATTGGCACTCTTGCTTGGATTCCGCCTCGCCGATGCTGATGTTCCCCCGGCCGGCTACGGCCAGCCCAACGGCGAGTTCGACATTACCCTCTCCCGCGTTCCCGTTAGCGATCGGGCCACCGCAAAGGCCCTGAAGCCTCCTTTCCAGCCGACACCGGAGATCCTGGCCGAGGGCAAGGCCATCTTTCTGGGCAAGGGGACGTGCTTTCAATGCCACGGCCCGGGCGGGAAGGGGGATGGCGGTGCCGCCAAGATCCTGCCCATCCAGCCGCGCAACTTCACCAATCCCAAGTTCAACAAGGTGCGGACCCCCGGCGAGATGATGTGGGTCCTGAAGAACGGCAGCCTCGGCCAGACTGGGCAGATCCCGGGCACCGGGATGCTCCCCGTCGTCGATCGGTTCATCGATGAGGAAGAAGCTTGGAAAGTGATCCTGTACGAGCGGAGCCTCGGCGAAGCCAAGCAGCAGCACCCTTCTCCTTGACTAGGTTCAAGGAGGGAGTGTAGCCTCAATTTTACTGCATTTTTCAAGGGTGAGGCGAGCGTGCGATGAGTGACAGCCCGCGTGTGGCGCTGGTCAACATGCCCTTCAGCTCGAGCAAGTATCCCTCGATTCAAGTGGGGACCCTCGCCTCCCTGCTCAAATCCCAAGGGATCGGCGTCAAGACCTACCACCTGTACCTGCACTTCGCGTACCAGATCGGACCGCCCCTCTACGAAGTGCTGTGCGAGAAGCGTGGCCTGCTGGGCGAGTGGCTCTTCTCGCACCTCCTGTTCCGTGACAGCCCCAAGAACAGCGAGTACACCCGCACGTTCAAGCCCATCTTCGAGTCGGTGGCCCTTGAGACCGGGTATTCCCAGTCGTACCTCGAAGAGCTGAAGTTGCAAGGAGCCCCGCAATACCTGACGCGGATGCTGACGGAGATCGACTGGGGCCAATACAAGATCGTCGGCTTTACCTCCACGTTCGATCAGAACGTCGCCAGCCTGACGATGGCGAAACTGATCAAGGACCTCTACCCGTCCATCGCAATCGTGTTCGGGGGCGCCAACTACGACGGCGAGATGGGGCTGGAGCACCTGCGCGCCTGGCCCTGGATAGACTTCGTCGTGGTGGGCGAAGGGGAAGTGCCGTTCCCGGCGCTGGTGAGGCAGCTCCTGGACGGCAAGGAGCACGAAGAGCCGCCGGCCGGCGTGGCCTATCGCAAGGACAACGCCATCCGGTTCAAGCCGAGCCCGCACCTCTTCACCGAGTTCCACAAGACCGGCCCGCCCGACTACGACGATTACTTCGAACTGCTCGATCAGTTGGATCCCCAGCGCTCACAGAGCCTCAACCGCATCCTCCTGTACGAGGGCTC
>VBOD01000131.1 GCA_005877615.1 Nitrospirota bacterium
GTCATCAAGCGTGGCGGCGAACTCCGCGAGCTTCCGCCGGAAGAGTTTCCTGAGTTCCTCATTGGCCAGAGTCTCGTCCGCCGGCGTCCCCTGAGCGGGCAGGATCTCCATCAAGGTGCCTTCCTGATCAGGCCCGAGGGGGGCGTCCAGGGAGATGTCCCAACTCCCCAGGCGCTGCCCCATCTCGACGACGTCGCGCTCGCGGACGTGCAGGCGGTCGGCGAGGAGCTTGGTGTCAGGCACGAAGCCCTCGCGTTCCAGCTTGCGCTTCTCTTTGTTCAGATTGTAGAAGAGCTTGCGCTGGTCCTGCGTGGTCCCAATCTTCACCAGCCGGTGGGTGTTCAGGAGATACCGAAGAACGTACGCCCGCACCCACCAGGCCGCGTAGGAGTGGAACCGCACGCCCTTCGTCGGGTCGAATTTCCGGATGGCCTGCATGAGCCCGACGTTGCCTTCTTGGATCAGGTCCATGTAATCGGCCCCGAAGTGGAGGTACTCTGCCGCGATCGCCACGGAGACGCGCAGGTTGGAGAGGATCAACTTGACCGCCGCTTCGCGGTTGCCCGTCGTTCGATAATCGTGGAAGAGCTGCAGTTCCTCTTCCTTGGACATGAACGGATATTTTCGGACCTCGGCGAGGTAGCGCTGGAGCGGGTCATACGGGGCTAGCGCGGTGTCCTGCGACGCGTCCGTCTGGTCCCCCGGCTGGATGGACAGGGGGACGTCAAACTCCTCCGCAGGAATCTCCCGGTCGAGGAAGGCTTCAGATCCGAGAACCTCGGCCTCTTCGACGTCCTCGGCTTCCGCGGTCTCGTTTTGAGTCTCATCCATGGAGTCTGAGGGTTCCATTGTAACTGCCTATTATAGCGGAACCCTTCCGTGGAGGCCAAACGAATGAGGTTCATAAGTTACTAATTTCTCTGCTATAATTCGATTCGTGCCGGTCCTCTATGCCCTTCGCAGCGGCCACTGGCCGTCTCTTCTGGCCGCCTGGCTCCATTTCGAAGTCAGTTTCATGACCTGGGTCCTTGTGGGAGCCTTGGGGGTCTTCATTGCTCAGGACTTCGGGCTGACTGCTACGCAAAAAGGCTTTCTGGTGGCAGTCCCCCTGCTCGGAGGATCACTCTTTCGGATCGGGATCGGAGTCCTTTCGGACCGCTACGGACCCCGCCGGATCGGGTTAGCCAACATGCTGCTGGTATCAGTCCCTCTGGCGTGGGCGTGGTTAGCCGGCGATTCCTTTGTGAAGATGGTCGGCGTCGGTCTCCTGTTGGGCATCGCAGGTGCCAGCTTCGCCGTCTCCTTGCCGCTGGCCAGCCGGGCCTACCCGTTGGAGCACCAGGGGCTGGCGATGGGCGTGGCCGGATCTGGGAATAGCGGCGCGATCGTCAGCATTGCAGTGGCCCCACTGCTGGCCGTCAAGTTCGGATGGCATGGCGTTTTCGGTCTTTTGATTCCCGCCGTCGTCATCATCGCCGCGGTGTATTGGATGCTGGCCCGGGACCACGAGCCGATGGATGGCTCCGCACACCATCGGGAGTTCGTTGTCCTGCTCAGAGAGCCGGACACCTACTGGTTCTGCGTGCTGTACGCGATTA
This sequence comes from Nitrospirota bacterium, assembly GCA_005877615.1. Classification (GTDB taxonomy): domain Bacteria; phylum Nitrospirota; class Nitrospiria; order Nitrospirales; family NS-4; genus NS-12. The sequence goes on from VBOD01000131.1 coordinate 1,599, forward strand.
CCTTCGGAGGATTCGTGGGCCTCAGCAGCTATCTCAGCATCTTTTTCTTCGACCAATATGGGTTGTCACGGGTGGAGGCCGGCTGGGCCGCGGCAGCCTGCGCGCTGGCCGGAAGCTTCTTCCGCCCGGTGGGAGGCTTCATCGCCGACCGGTGCGGGGGACTCCGTGTGCTCTCCGTGCTTTACCCGACCATCGCAGTCTTTACGGGAGTGGCGTCCCTGTTGCTCCCGTTCCCGGCGGCCCTGGCCGCACTGTTTCTGGCCATGGCCTGCCTGGGCATGGGAAACGGGGTGATCTTTCAGGTCGTTCCCCAACGATTCCGGCAAGAAATCGGGACCATCTCAGGGCTTGTCGGCGCAGCCGGAGGCCTCGGCGGCTTTCTCTTGCCCTCGGTCCTGGGTCTCTTCAAAGACCTCAGCGGCACCTACGCAACGGGCTTCGCCCTGTTCGCCGCGGTGTGTGTGTTGATCATGCCGGTCGTCGTGATGTTCTGGCGTCCGAGCCGCGAGAACTTGGTTCCCCGCATTTGACACCGACCGCTCGCATCTCTATAGTAGATAAGGACTTTTGTGGAAAACCCATGAAATTTGACACGATTGAAAACGCCATTGCTGACATCAGAAATGGCCGCATGGTCATCCTGGTGGATGACGAAGACCGCGAAAATGAAGGCGACTTCGTCATGGCGGCCGAGAAGGTCACGCCCGAGGCCATCAACTTCATGGCCATGCACGGGCGAGGCTTGATCTGCTTGGCCCTGACGCCAGAGCGGGTGGAGGAGCTCCAACTGCCACCTATGGTCGCTGAGAACACGGCGCCCTTCGGCACCGCCTTCACGATCTCAATCGACGCCCGCCGGGGGATCACGACCGGCATCTCCGCCAAAGACCGGGCCACGACCATCCAGACGGCGATAGACGCCAAGACCAAGCCGTCCGATCTCGCCCGGCCGGGCCATGTCTTTCCGCTCAGGGCCGACAAGGGCGGCGTCCTCAAACGGGCCGGCCAGACCGAAGGCTCGGTGGACTTGGCGCGCCTGGCCGGGCTCTATCCAGCCGGCGTCCTGTGCGAGATCATGAACGATGACGGAACCATGGCCCGGGTGCCGCAGCTTCACGAGATCGCCAAGCGGCATCACCTCAAGCTGGTGACGATCAAGGACCTCATCGAGTACCGGATGCAGCGAGAGACCTTCGTCCACGAAGTGACGCAGGCAACGCTTCCGACGATCTTCGGCGACTTCGTCGCGCACGTGTTCGAGAACGACCTCGACCATGGCGCCCACGTCGCGATGGTCAAGGGCACGATCAAACCGAACGACGAGGTCCTGGTCCGCGTGCACTCCGGGTGCCTTACCTCCGATGTGCTCGGATCGCTTCGCTGTGATTGCCGCGAGCAGCTCCATCGGGCGCTGCAGATGATCGAAAAGGCGGGGCAGGGCGTGCTCCTGTACCTGAACCAGGAAGGGCGCGGCATCGGCCTGGTGAACAAGCTGCGCGCGTACAAGCTGCAGGACGAAGGCAAGGACACAGTCGAGGCCAACCTGGCGCTGGGCTTCAAGGCGGACCTTCGGGACTATGGCGTGGGCGCGCAGATCCTGGTCAAGCTGGGGCTGCACAAGGTCCGGCTCATCACGAACAATCCCAGGAAGATCGTCGGGGTGGAGGGGTACGGGCTCAAGGTCGTCGAGCGCGTGCCGATCGAAATTTCTCCTCAGGACTCGAACATTCGCTATCTGAGAACGAAGAAAGTCAAGCTGGGCCACCTCCTGGACAAGGTCTGATCGAAGACAGAGCACATACCGCATGCCGACAGTGATCGAAGGAGGAGGCGCGGCCGCCGGATTGCGGTTTGCGATCGTCCGCAGCCGTTACAACGAAGAGGTGACGAAGCGGCTGCTAGAAGGGGCGCTCGACGCCTTGCGCAAAGGCGGGGCCCGCGACGAGGCGATCGACGTGGTCTTCGTCCCCGGGGCGTTCGAGATTCCCATGGTCGCGTCCCGCTTGGCGCGTTCCCGCCGCTATGACGCCATCATCTGTCTCGGCGCCGTGATCCGAGGGGAGACACCCCACTTTGAGTACATCAGCGCCGAGGTCAGCCGCGGGATCGCGCGGGTGTCGTATGACTATGGGATGCCGGTCATCTTCGGTGTGCTGACCACGGATACTGACGAACAAGCGGATGCGCGGTCGGGAGTAGGAGGAATCAACAGGGGCTATGACGCCGGCCTGGCGGCGATCGAGATGGCAAATTTGATGAAGCGTCTCGGTGGCCCTCCACGACATTCTTCGCGTAAGAGGTCACGATGAGCCTTCGGCGCAAAGGCCGCGAGTTGGCCCTCCAAATTCTGTACCAGTGGGATATCCATCGCGATACCTCCGGCTGGCTGGAGGACTTCTGGGCGCAGAACCCGACCCACTCGGAGGCCAAAACCTTTGCCGAAGGCCTCGTCGATGGGGTTATCACCCATGCGGGCGAACTGGACAGTTTGCTCGGCCGCTATGCCGAGCACTGGACAGTTCACCGGATGGCGATTACCGATCGAACCGTCCTGCGCATGGCGGTCTATGAACTCCTGTACGAACCGGACATTCCTGCTCGCGTCACGCTCAATGAGGCCATCGAGGTCGTGAAGGTATTCGGCGACGAGCAATCGGGCTCCTTCGTCAACGGCATCCTGGACCGTATCCTGCGCGAGGAACCCCGTCTGCAGGGCAAAGCGCGGGAGGCGGTCACGTCGGTGACCCATGATTGATCGCTATTCCAGGCCTCACCTGAAAGCGATCTGGGAGCCTT
>VBOD01000124.1 GCA_005877615.1 Nitrospirota bacterium
TCGAGGTCCGCACGCACCGCATCCGGCGTTACACGCTCTATCTCAACGACACGCTGGTGGACCTCTCGCGCCCGGTCACGATCGTGACCAACGGAAGCGTGACCTACGAAGAAACGGTGGCGCCCACCACGAAGACTCTTCTGCGCGAGGCGCGGGCGCGGCAGGACCCTGGCGCCTTTTTTTCCGCCTCCGTATCGGTGGTGGTCCCCAGTTCGAAATGAGCCGCCCAGGCCGACACCTTGGCCGAGCATTTCCAGCTCGCGAAGGTTCCTGTGGAGGCTGGGAAACTGCTGGTTAATCCGTGCAACCCAATTGGACAGCGCCGACCCCACCGGGGATGCAACCATGCTGCAGGGTATTATTCATGCTCATATCAACCGTGAGAACCCACGCATCCAGGTCTGGGTCATCGTCCAGGTTGGCTACGGCCGTGGCCTGGTAGAGAAATGGAGGAGGACCGGCTCCGTTCAGTTGAATCGTAATCGTATAGTACTTGAGCCTCGAAGGATCATACCCTATGGTCGGAAGACTGCCCGAAAATCTGAGGTTGTCAGCACTGTATTGCTCTTCAAGCCGTTTGATTTCGGATAAAGCCACCTCTCCCTCAACCGCTTTGGCCTTTTTAATAAAACCCTGAAACATGGGAATGGCCAACGCGGAAATGATGCCAAGGGTAGCAAGCACGACCAGCAGTTCGACCAGAGTAAATCCCTTCGAATCGCTAGTCCTCCGCTTCGGTCTCATGCCTTGTCTGACTTGGAGCCGTTAACTAGGCTTGGAGAGCTGAAACCTCTTGAGGATCTCATCGATCCGTTCCCCGCCCTTCAGGGCTATCTCCAAACGGTTCAACACCTCGCGATTAACCGATGGCTGCTTCCTCATCTCGTCCATAATCCAGGATAAGACCTCGCGCACGTGGGTCTGGCTTTCCCGGATCCCCCGGAATGCTTGTTCGAGCTTATCGAGAACCTCGTTCAGGAGTCCGGCAAGTTCATGCAGTTCATCCCCTTTTCTGAGCCGGATACGAAGAGCAAGGTTCCCCCGAATCAACTCTCTGGCGGTTTGTTCAAGGCGAAACAGCGGTCCCGCCAGACGGTGGGTCAGGTAAATGCTGAAAACGGCTGCAGCCGGAATCAAAACGGCAAGGGCCGGCCAGACGGTGACGGTCTGGGCGAGGATCAGAAATTGATTGGCGGCTCTTGCCCGCTCTTCGAGAGGGATTTGTGAGACGAGTTTAAGAGCCGGAGGGATGAAAGGGGCGAGAAATGCAAGGCCGAAAACCAGGAGCGAGGAGAAGAACATGAATAAACCGAACCAGATCGCATACGTCCTCTGGATCTTGTGGACGTAGAACCGCCTCTTCCACAGAGGTAGCCGCTTCCTTGATAAGGGTGCTTCCATCATCAGGGAGCGGAAGGAACGGTGTTGTCGGCCTGCTCGACTTGAGCGCCGCCCTGGACTGCGATCGTCCCTCCGTTCTTGACGAGCCGGTTCCTGAGGACGGTGCCTTTGGCCCCGGCCTGGACCACCACGGCGTAGTAGAGATTGTTGGCGATCACGTTGCCTTCCACCCGCACGTCGGACTTGCCCGCGATGGTGACGCCGTAATCGTTGTCGCGCACTTCACTGCCGATCAACTCGCCCTGCGCGTCCACAAATGACACGCCGGTGGTCTCGCTGCCGCCGAGCAGGCTCTTTTCGACGCGGACCGCCTTCGCCTGCTGGACGTAGAGGAGGCCACGGGTACGGATGTTCGAGAGGAGGATGTGCGTGCCGTTGAAGATGCCGACAGCCAGGCCGCCGTTCTCGGATACGGTCAAATCGCGGACTTCGATCTCGTTGGCGCCATACGGCCACTTGCCGATCCGGAACGCGCCCACCCGCTTCAAGCCGGAGATCGTCACTTGGTCGCGGGACTCGCCGATTAGCCGCAGCCGGTCCTTGCTGTGGACGACCACGTCCTCCCGATAGTGCCCCGCCTTGATGAAGATCGTATCCCCCGGCTTCGCATCGTCAATGGCCGCCTGGATTTCTCTATAAGCGCCCGAGCCGTCCAGCGCCACGACCAGGGTCCGGCCGGCAGGAGCACTGTCGGCCATGGCCGTTCCGCCAGAGAGCAGTGCTGCAAAAAGGGGACAGAGGATCATCGGAACGCCGCTGTGCCCATCTGTCGGGTCAACTCGAGCATCGCCTTGAACCCTTTGCGGCAGGCCAGCGAGTGCAGATCGCTCCAGAGAAAACCGCCTTCCGGCGGCGCGCCCGCCGCTTTCTTGAACTCAAAGATCACCCGATCAGCCCTGTTGCTGTCGCCATGAGACTGCATCCACCCGGTCAGCGTATAGGCCACAGCGTCTCCGAACACCGCCGCCTGGCTCTCATTCAACCCTAACCGTTTCCCGGCATGATACGCGAGGGCCGCGTACACTTCGCTGTGATCCACGTCCTGTATCCGAATCTCGTGCGCCTGGGCCTTGGCGGCCAGACGCATGGTAGGGTCCTTGGTCTCTTCCCCGCCACGGAACGCCTGCACGCGAAGGCCGGATTTCTCCAGCTTCAGGGCTCCTTGTACGGCTGCCACTGACACAGCCGGAGGAAGCCCTCTGCGATCCCGGTCCGCCACAACCCGCAACTCCTCCAGGTTCAAGTCGCCGATATCCCCGGCTTGGGACAGAGCTTTCCGTAGCCGGTCCCATTCCAGGGCCAACTGGGCCTTCATGGCTTCGTCGAGCAGTTCAACGCTCATCGCGCGCGGCATTGTAACGACCTTGGTATCGCCTATGCAATGTGCTATCGTTTCGCCATGGTGCTTGTTGGCCTGACAGGAGGGATCGCCACCGGCAAGAGCACGGTCTCGCGCCTCTTCGTGGAATGCGGAGCGCGTCTTATCGACGCCGATGTGCTGGCCCGCGAAGTCGTGACACCCAGACAGCCGGCTTTGAAAAAGATCGCTGAGACCTTCGGGCGTGAGATGCTCCGATCGGACGGCACTCTGGATCGGGACCGTCTCGCCAAGGTGGTCTTCGGGGATCCCAAGCAACTCGAAAAACTCAACGCCATCGTCCATCCCTACGTGGCGGTCGCGCAGGAGCAGCGGAGCCGTGAGATTGCGGGGAAGGACCCGCATGCCGTCATCGTCTATGACGCCGCCTTGCTGATCGAGGCAGGGGCACACAAGCGCATGGACAAAATTATCGTCGTGACCGCCGATGAGCAGACCCAGTTCGCGCGCCTGAAGGCCCGGGACCACCTCTCGACGGAAGAAGCCACGAGGCGCATCGCCGCCCAAATGCCGCTGGCCGAGAAGGCCAAGGCGGCGGACTACGTCATCGACGGGACGCTCCCGCTGGAGCAGCTTCGGAAGGAAGTTCAGCGCATCTACGACGAGTTCAAGCGCCAGGCCTGACGCGGGTCCTGTCGTCGCATCACCCTGACGTGCTCGCGCGGCTTCCCGGTCGCAGCCCCGCAGACTCCGGTGTGCCGCGCTCCGCTCCGCCAGGGGCCCATGCGGCGCCACCCGCTTGTGCCTTATCCTGTGCACGCTCGCTCCGTGCATTCCTCGACTCTCTGTGTTAAATTGCACCTATGTCTCTGCGTAATGTCGTCATCATCGGGTCCGGGCCGGCGGGGCTGACCGCCGCCATCTACACGGCACGGGCGAACCTGTCGCCCCTGCTGATCGAGGGCGTGCATGCCGGCGGGCAACTGGCCCTCACCACCGAGGTAGAAAACTATCCGGGCTTCCACCACGCCATCATGGGACCCGAGCTGATCAAGGAGATGCGGGCCCAGGCAGGGCGGTTCGGCACGGAATACCTGCAAGGCGATGTCTCTGCGGTGGATCTCAAGCGCACGCCGTTCATCCTGACCATCGGAGGCGAGCGAACCATCGAGACCCGCACGCTCATCATCGCCTCCGGCGCCTCCGCCAACATGCTGGGCCTCAAGTCCGAACGGCGCCTGCTGGGCCACGGCGTCTCGACCTGCGCCACCTGCGACGGGTTCTTCTTCCGGGGCAAGGAGCTGGTCGTGGTAGGCGGCGGGGACGCCGCCATGGAGGAGGCGACCTTCCTGACGAAGTTCGCCACGCGTGTCACGGTGGTGCACCGGCGCGACACGCTCCGGGCGTCCAAGATCATGCAGGACCGGGCCCGGAAGAACCCGAAGATCGAGTTCATCTGGAACACGGTGGTCGAGGACATCCTGGGGGGCCCGGTGGTCACAGCAGTTCGGCTGCGGGACCTCAAGTCCGGCGCGGTCACCGAGAAACGCTGCGACGGCGTCTTCGTCGCGATCGGCCACTCGCCCAACACGAAGCTGTTCAGGGATCAGCTGAAGCTGGACGAAAGGGGCTACATCCTGACGCACGACGGCACGAAGACCAGCATCCCCGGCGTGTTCGCCGGCGGCGACGTGCAGGACCACGTCTATCGCCAGGCCATCACCGCCGCCGGCTCCGGCTGCATGGCGGCCATGGACTGCGAGCGGTACCTGGAGTCGGCGGGGCATTGAGCCCCCATGCATTACGTCATCGCGCACTACCATGAGCTCGCCCTGAAGGGACGCAACCGTCCCTTCCTTGTGGACCGGCTCGTGCGGAATCTCCGCGAAGCCCTCCGCGGCGTCACCCACTGCCATGTCGAGAGCCTGGCCGGTCGCATCCGGATCTCGTTGGACGATCCGACCCAGTGGTCCACGATCAAGACCCGGCTGGACGCCGTTTTCGGTCTCGCCAACTTCGCCCCGGCGGTCCATGTCTCCAGTCACCTTGAGACCATGACCAAGGCGATCTGCGAATCCGTCCAGAGCCTCCCGTTTCACACGTTCCGCGTCACCACCAAGCGGGCCGATAAGTCCTACCCGCTGACCTCCATCGAGGTGAACCGGCACGTCGGCGCCGCGGTCGTGGAGCGCACCGGAGCGCACGTGAGCCTGGACAACCCGGAACTGACCATCTACATCGAAGTCATGGGCGTCGGTGCCTACTACTTTTACGAGCGGTTCCCCGGCGCCGGCGGGTTGCCGGTTGGCATGTCCGGCAAAGTCGCCTGCCTGCTGTCGGGCGGGATTGATTCCCCGGTGGCGGCGTACCGGATGATGAAGCGGGGCTGCCGGGCCGTCTTCGTCCATTTTCACGGCCACCCCTATGTGACGCGCGCCTCGGCCGACAAAGCCGAAGTACTGGCCCGCCACCTCACGCGCCACCAGTACTATTCGCGCCTGTACCTGGTCCCTTTCGGCGACATCCAGCGACAGATCGTCCTCACCGCGCCGGCCCCGCTCCGGGTCGTCCTCTACCGCAGGTTGATGGTCAGGATCGCGGAAGAGCTCGGCCACGCCAACAAGTGCTGGGCGTTGGTGTCCGGAGACAGCTTGGGCCAGGTTGCCTCCCAAACCGCCGGCAATCTCACCGTGGTGGACGAGGCGGCGACGCTGCCCTTCCTACGCCCGCTGATCGGCATGGACAAGGTGGAGATCACCGATCAGGCGCAGAAGATCGGCACCTACGAGACGTCGATCGAGCCGGACCAGGATTGCTGCCGGCTCTTCACGCCTCCGAACCCGACGACCCAGGCAAACCTGGAAGATGTCCGTCGGGCAGAGTCTCTGCTGGACGTGCACGGGCTGGTCAAGCAGGCGCTGGAGAAAGTCGAACTGCGCGAGTTCAAGTTCCCGGAGTAGTACGGTTCCGCGAGAGTCAGACGCGGGTCCTGCCCCCGCATAGCCCAGCGCAGCTGGGCGTTTCGCCGTCGAGGCCCCGCAGACCCGGCTGTACGCCCCGCGCTGCATCTGGGCACCCATGCGGTGTCACCCGCTCGCCTGTAATGGGTCGAAACGCCGTCGCAGCCCCGCGGACTCAGCTGTAGGCCTTCCGCTCCGCCAGGGCCCCGCTCGGCACCACCCGCTAGACTTTGATGGCCCTCGAGCGTATTGCCTGAAGACTTGCTGTTATTGCTTCGACCGGCTGGGTGTTCACCACATCCTGGGCCGTGACGCCGCCTTTGCGGGCGACATTCACGCCGAATGGCACGTCCGCCAGCCCCTCCGTGCTGTGCGCGTCGGGGTTGATGCTGAACTTCACCCCCTTCTCCTTGGCATAGCCGCACAGCCGCCAGTCCAGGTCGAGCCGGTGGGGATTCGCGTTGATCTCGACGATCTTCCCGTGCGTGGCCGCCGCGTCCAGCACCTGACGCATATCCACCCGGTAGCCGTCCCGCGACAGGAGCAACCGTCCCGTGGAATGGCCCAGCATCGTGACGTAGGGATTGGCCAGCGCCCGGCAGATCCGCCGCGTCTGGTCTTCTTCGGAGAGATTGAACCGGCTGTGCACGGAGGCTATCACGAAGTCGAAGGTGGCCAACACCTCATCGGGATAGTCCATCGCGCCGTCCACCAGGATGTCCGCCTCGATGCCCTTGAAGATCCGGACGTCCGGGAACTTCTTCTGCACCGCGGCGATCTCGGCTTGCTGAGCCCGGATGCGGTCTTCTTTCAAGCCGTTCGCGTAGAAGGCCGACTGGCTGTGGTCAGAGATGCCGATGTAGCGATACCCGAGCGATCGCGTCGCCTCCACCATCTGCTCCAGCGTTGCCGAGCCGTCGCTGTAGATGGTGTGCGTGTGGAAGACCCCCTGGATCTGTCCCGGCTCGAGCAGCACCGGCAGACGCCCGCTCTCAGCCAATTCGATCTCACCATGGCCCTCGCGCAGCTCCGGCGGGATATACGGGAGACCTGCAGCGGCATAGATAGCTTCTTCTGTTTCCCCTCCGACCGGAGCGCCGCGCGCCTGCAACCGCTGCGTAAGCGCCTCCACATGCTCCGCGTTGCCAGTGGCCTTGAGCAACTCCCACCCGTAGTTGGCTCTGTCAATTAGCATGACAACCACCGACAGGCCTTGGGGGGAGCGCGCGGTGATGCGGTTCATCTCCGACTCGACGTTGACCTGTGTGACGTCCGGTATGCCAGCCAGGGCCTCCACTAGATCCCACGGCTCGCCTCCGGCAACGACCACCGCGATGCCCTGCACCACTTCGCATCGCCGGCGAATCTCGCCCGCATGATCAGCGTGCGCGACGCCGGGCGTTCCACGGACGGCCGCGAGGATGCTCTCCGCCTCCTCGATGACGTTCGCGTAGAGGTGAAACCCCTGCCGCCGCTTGTACTGCCGGATCCCGGCCAGGATCTTCTCCTGGGTCTTCTGGCCGAACCCCTGGAGCCCCACCAGGCGGTTCTCGATGCAGGCATACTCCAACTCGCCGACCGTGCTGATGCCGAGCTGGTCGTAGATCGCCTTGAGCTTCTTCGGCCCCAGCCCGGGAATCGTCGCCATGTCCAGCAAGCTGGCCGGGAAAGCGGCCTTCAACTCCTCATATACGGTGGACCGCCCCGTCGTGACGAGCTCCGTGACCGTGCCCTCCAAGGTCTGGCCGATCCCCTTGACATTGCGCAGGATCCCCTTCTGCACCAGAACCGCCGGCTCTTCCGGGAGACTCTCGATCACTCGCGCTCCCGTTGCATACGCCTTGACCTTGAAAGGATTCTCCCCTTTCAGCTCCAGGAGAAAGGCGATCTCCTCAAGAACGGCTGCGATGTCACGCTTGGTCATATCCGGCAGTTTATCCTGACGTAACCATCCACGCAATGCGGTACCGTAGGGGCACGGCGCGCCGTGCCCCTACAAGTAGAAATTCGTGAAACATCCGGGCTAACATAGCCGTCATGATGATCGCGCGGCTCGTGCCCACCGGTCTTGTCCTGCTCGCCATCGGCGTGACCGTGTCCGCCGACGCCCAGCCGCTGGGACGCGACACCCAGACGTCCAGCTCGTGCCAGATCGGGAACATCAAGAAGGGTGCCAGCGGTAAGCAGTGCGACGTCCCCATCCCGCAGGACTGCAAGGTGGCGATAAACTCAACCACGAAAACCCACTGGGCGGATATCGAAAAATCCGGCGGCATCTCATGCCACTTCGACAACAAACTGACCGACTGGAAGACCCGCATCACTGGCACCTGCGGGGCCTGCCAGGCCCGCCAGTGCAGCGCCAAGTTCACCGTTTACTTCGACTGTTCGCAGCCAGATAGCAAGCCCAAGTCCCCATGACGCTGACAGAGCGAGCGAAGCGGAAGGCCCTCGATCTGGGTTTCCAGGCCGTGGGGGTCAGCCGCGTCACGTCCGACCGCCCGGAAGCAGCCCGCCTCACTGAATGGCTGGCACGGGAATACCACGGCGAGATGGGCTGGATGGCGCGGACCGCCAAGAAACGGCAGAATCCCGCCCTGCTTCTTCCCGGCATTCGAGCCATCGTCTCGGTCGGGATGAACTACGATACCGAGGACCAGCCGGACGACCGCCCGGGACACGGGCGCATCGCCAGATATGCCAGAGGCAAGGACTATCACGGGGTCCTCGGCGAGCGGCTGAAGGCGCTCGCTGCATTCCTGCAGGCGGAGGCGCCGGACTCGCGCAACCGCGCCTATGTGGACACAGGGGCCGTGATGGAGAAGGCCTGGGCCCAGCGGGCCGGGCTTGGCTGGATCGGCAAGCACTCGAACCTGGTCTCCGCTCGGCACGGCTCCTGGCTGCTGCTGGGGGAGGTGCTGACGACGGCAGACCTGGACCCCGACGAGCCCGGCGCCGACCTCTGCGGGACCTGCACGCTGTGCATCCGCGTCTGCCCGACCGGCGCCATCACCGAGCCCTATGTGGTGGACGCGCGCCGCTGCCTGTCCTACCTGACGATCGAGCAGAAGGGGCAGATCCCACAAGAATTCCAGCGCGCGCTGGGGAACCGCATCTTCGGCTGCGATGATTGCCTGGACGTCTGTCCCTACAACCATCAGGCGACCCCGACGGCCGAGCCCGCATTCCGCGCCACCCCGCTCACCTTGAATCCCGACCTGGACGCCTTGGCGCGGCAATCCGCCGCGGAGTTCCAGTCTGCGTTTCGCCACAGCGCCGTCCGCCGCACCACCCACGAGGGCCTCCAGCGCAGCATCGCCATCGCCAGAAAGAACGCCTCATGAACCCCTCGTTCTCCACTTATCTCGTCAACCCGCCGTTCGGCGACCCCGGTCTGTACGTCGAGATCCGCTGGGCCAGGCGCGCGCTCCTGTTCGATCTTGGCGACAACTCAGCATTGAGCCCGACGCGGCTGCTGCGCGCCACGGACGCGTTCGTCTCCCACACGCACATGGACCACTTCATCGGGTTCGACCGGCTGCTGCGAATCGCGCTGGGCCGGGGCAAGACCCTCCGCCTCTACGGCCCGCCGGGGTTGATCGCCAACATCGAAGGAAAATTGCGCGGCTACACTTGGAACCTGGTGGACGGCTACCCGCTGACGATCGAGGCGCGCGAATTCCACTCCCGGCAGATCCGCACCGCCGTCTATCGCGCCACCGAGGCCTTCCAGCCAGCCGAGGGCCCGTTCGAA
>VBOD01000098.1 GCA_005877615.1 Nitrospirota bacterium
GTGTTTACAGGAGGGACGGATCAGGTTTTTACTGGAGGAATGTGACACAAAAAAGGGGACAAGCTACTTTTCTCTAACGGCTAGTGGGGTTCACTTGCCGAACAGTCCTTTGATGCCTTCTACGGCCTTCGACCCGGTCTTTCCCGCCTCGCTGCCGAGGCCCTTGGCCGCTTCCCCTGCCGCCCCGATGCCCTTCTCCAAGAGCTTGCCGGCCCCTGCAACGGTCTGAACCACGGACTTGTTGATGGCCGCGAACACCTCCGCAGCGGCCGTCTGGACCGTCACCCCGTCCGAGTCCTTTCCAATGTTCTTGAGATGGATGTCCGGCATCGTGACCGTCATGGTCTTCCCCTTGAGCATGGGAGTACTCGCATTGAGCCGGGCGTTTTTCAGGATGAAATCATTGATCTGGACCTTTTTCTGAGTCGGATCCTTCTTCTGCGGTTTCGGCTCGGCGGCGTCTTTCGGCGCGACGGATTTGCCGAACGCCGCAACGTTTTGCTGTATCTTGCTGATGTTGCTGCTGGACGGGCTGCCTTCGTACGTGATCTCGGGGCCGTCAATCAGGATCTCCTCGATGACGAGCTTGTTCGACAGGGCGGTTTTCAGGTCCACTTTGACCTTGGCATCGGCGAGCTTGAACGAGTTCTCGGTGTGAAACCCTGGTGGATTGCCGACCACCAGCCCCTTGAGCCGCGCCTGGCCGGAAAACGGGGAAAGATCCACGGCATTGAGTTTAACGGTGGTCCCGGTGATCTTCGGCCCCACAGCCTCGACTCCTGCCTTGATCATCGAGTTCAAGTACACACCGATCATTGTCAGGGCAACGACGATGAGGAGAACGGCGATAAGGCTGACCTTCAGAAGAGTCTTCATGGTCACTCCTCCCCGATGTTTTCTCCGAGGAGCTGCAGATACACGCACTGCAAGCCCACGATCGTTTTCGCGTCCTTGATGATCCCTTCCCGGATCATGGCGATGGTCCGCTCCAGTGGGAACTCTGCAATCGCCAGCACCTCGTCATGTCCCAGGTTCTGCTTCCCACGTTGAAGCTGCGTCGCCTTGTAGATGTGGATCACCTCGTCGGTGAAGCCCGGGGTCGTGTAGGCGCTCGAGACGAGTTCCAATACGCCGGCCTTATAGCCGATCTCCTCCTCCAGCTCTCGAAGGGCGCACTCGCGCGGGTCCTCACCGGAGTGCAGCTTGCCGGCTGGAATCTCGTAAATATAACCGCCGACCGCATGCCGGTACTGTCGGATCAGGATCACGGTCCGCGCGTCCTTCAGCGGCACCGCCGCCGCTGCGCCTGGATGGTGAATCACCTCCAGCTCGACCGTGGCACCGTTCGGAAGCGTCACCGTTTCCAGATTGAGGTTGACAATACGGCCCTTGTAGATGTTCTTGGTCATGACGCCTTCCGTTTGTAGAACGGCAGCTTCACCACCACGGCCTGATGCAGGCGGCCCCGGATGTCGATCTGGAATTGCGTGCCGGGCGCGCTGAATTTGGTCGGCACGTAGCCCAGTCCGATGCCTTTCTGTAGGAACGGTGAGAGATTGCCACTGGTGACCATGCCGATCTCCTGTCCATCGGCCACGATTTTCATCCCGTGGCGGGGGACTCCCTTCTGGAGCAGTTCAAACGCCGCCAGGTGTTTCGCCGGCCCTTTCTCCTTCTGCTCGAGCAGGGGCGCACGGCCGATGAACTCGCCCTTGGTGAAGTCCACGGCAAAGGTCGCGCCCGCCTCCAGCGGCGTGGTCTGCTCGTCGATGTCGTTGCCGTACAGAAGATAGCCGACTTCCAGGCGCAGGATATCGCGCGCGCCCAGCCCGCAGGGCTTGATGCCGGCCTCCTCCCCGGCATTCATGAGCGTTTCCCAGACCGTCGCCGCCTTGTGGGATGGGAGATAGAGCTCGTAGCCGACCTCGCCGGTATAGCCGGTCCGCGACACGATGCCCAGCATGTCACCCACGTCCGTTTGCATGCATTGCCGGGGTTTGAGGGTCTCAGCCGCATGGGGCGAGATGGCGCGCAGGACTTCCGTCGAGCGCGGCCCTTGCAGCGCGATCTGGGCCAGCTCGTCGCTCTCGTCGCTGAGGCGCACGTCCCCCTGCGGCGCCTTCTGGAAGAGCCAGGAGACGATCTTGTCGCGGTTCGAGGCGTTGACGCACAGGAGGAACCGCGCGTCTCCCAGGCGGTACACGAAGATGTCGTCCTTGATCCCGCCGGCGGGATTGCAGACCATTGAGTAATGAGCGTCGCCCACGGCCAGCTTGGCGACGTTGTTGGTCGTGACCTGCTGGAGAAAGGCCAGGGAGTCCCGGCCCGCGACCGCCACCCGCCCCATGTGGCTCACGTCGAAGAGGCCGACGGCCGTCCGGACAGTCTGGTATTCCTCGATCACGCCGCCGTACTGGATCGGCATCTCCCAGCCAGCGAATTCCACGAGCTTGCCGCCCGCCCGACGGTGCTTTTCGAACAGGGGAGTGCGGTTCATGGGCCGCACTCTAGCAGAGCCGCCACGGCGATTGAAAGCCCGAAGCTTGATCTCCTCATGACGCCCCGGTATGGTGGCGCACCATGGCAAACACCTATGCCGATCTGATGCGCTTGGCCAACGCCTTCAGCGAGTCGCAGACCCTGCTGGCGGCCAACGACCTGGACGTATTCACGGTGATCGGCTCGACCGGTCGCACCGCTGGCGAGGTTGCCCGACGCTGCAAGGCCGACCCGGAGGGCATGTTCCTGCTCCTCAATGCCCTCGTCGGCCTGGGGCTGCTGACGCTCCGAAAGAGGCGCTATTACAACACGCTACTGGCCCGCCGCCATTTGGATCGCCGCAGCCCCGAGGCGATCTCCAACCTCCTCTGGCTCCTCGGGCACCACTGGAAGGACTGGACGGACATCCCGCACGCGCTCCGGCACGGCCGGCCGGGCTGGGACCCCATTACCGAGACTCCGGAGTTCCGCCGGCGATTCTCGCTCGCCATGCACGAGCGGAGCTTCATGCTTGCCCAACCCACCGTGGCCACGTTCCGCCTCCCGCCCAAGGCCAGGCGGTTCCTCGATCTAGGCGGCGGGCCTGGCTCCTACGCGATCGCCCTGGCGAAGCGCTACCCCAAGGTGAAAGGCGTCGTTTTGGATCAGACTGCCACGGTGGCTCGGCAGTTGATCCGGAAGCACCGCCTGCAACATAGGCTCCTGGCCAGGGAAGGCTCCCTCTTCACGGCCGACCTGGGCTCCGGCTACGACGCCGTGCTCGTGGCGAACGTGATCCATGACTTCAACGAGAAGGAGAACCGCGCCCTTCTGAAGCGGGTGCGGGACGCGATCCGCCCCGGCGGGAAGGTCTTCATCGTGGAATTCTTCCTGGATGACAGCCTGACCAGACCGGCCAAGGCCTCCGTTTTCTCAGTGATGATGTACAAATTCACCGCGAGCGGGCGATGCTATAGCTGGCGGGAGACGGAAGGCTGGCTCAAGGAACTGGGTTTCGGGCGCTTCACGCGCCGCACGGTCACACCCGAGATCGGCACGCTGGAAGCAACCAGACTGTAATCAGACGGGCATCTGCATCTCCGTGAGGGAGCGGAACTTGCCGACCGACCTGTGCCGCAGCAGCATCCACCCCAGGTCATTGAACTGCTGGTAGATCGGCCGGAACTCGTTGAGCAACTCGTCATTGGAGAGTTGCTGCTCGGTCTTCCCGTGGTCCCGCCGGATCTGCTCGAAGATCTCCTTCAGGCTGTGCTCCCCATCAAGGTACTTGAAGAGGTTTCGGGTGTAGAGGCCCGGCACGAACTCGACGGTCGCGGCGTACAATGTGCTTGACACCTTGACGCTGCGTCCGGGATTGCGGTCGATCAACTCCAGCACGTTCCGGGGCGGGTCTAGAAAGTAGAACGGCACATTCCTCAAGTCTTCGAGCGAGGCCACCGTGTCGGCCCGCCTCGCCACGTAGAAGTTGTGGACGATCATGTCGCCGGCGATCAGTTCGGCGATGGCTTGCTGCTGCCTCCGCGGCAGCGCGCTGACTCTGTCCAGGATTCGCTTGTCGCGGATGTACGACTCGACCTTGTACTTGGAGCGCCCTCGCTCGATCAGCTCGATGACGTGCAGGCCGCAGCCCTCGACCAAGTCGTACAGCTCGTCGACGGTGAAGGGCCGGTCCTGCGCATGCAACAGTAGGTCCACGATGCCGGCATCGCCGAATTCCTTATGGTCTCCGATGATGTCCTCGCTGCGCTTGAACCAATTCGTCCTCGGCAAGCTGTCCAACACGATTTTGGTGTTCGCGAGCTTGGCCTGCAGATCGGTTGCATCGAGGTTGATGCGGCGCAACAGCTCCTGCAATTGATATACGCCCGTGCGCCCGTACTTGCCGTAGAGCATAATGGACATGGCACCGTCGTCCTTGAGCACGGAACGGAGCGCCTGTAGCCCAGCCCTGGGATCGTCCATGTGATGCAGGACCCCGACGCAGTTGATGTAGTCGAAGGGCCCGAGCTTCAAGGACGGCAGGTCCAGAACGGAGCCGTGCACCCAGGTGATGTTGGCGAGCTTACGGACCTCCGCCCGGCGTCTAGCGATCTCATTGCACTTCTCGCTGATGTCGAGATGCACGACCTCGGCACGCCGGTTATAGCGCAATTGCTCGCCCAGGAAGATGGTCTGATCGCCGGTCCCGCCGCCTGCTACAAGTACACGAAATTCTTGAGAAAAATTACTCCTCCCATTGAAGCAGTAGAAGTTGATGAGCTCCAGAAAGTCGTGCCAACTGTTCTCCAGCCGGACCTTCTCATCTGTCGGGTTGCGCGGCGGATAGGGATAGGCTTCGTACTGGTCTCGGACCGCCTTGAGGTAGCTGGATGTTTCCTTTGGTGAACCGTCTTCCATGGCCCTGATTCTCTCCTAGGAGTTTTCCGGCCGCAAGGCCCCGACACGCTCGTGGTAGGCCTGCACGTGCCGCTTCACAGAGATCAACAACGGGGGCGGCAAGGGCGAGGTGAGGATCTCATGCCCGTAATTGACCGGCCGCTCGAATTTCCGGATGCCCAAGACTGCGCCCGCGATGGCCCAGTAGAGGTTCTCGATCCACTTGGACTTGACCACCCGATCCAGGAACTCGTAGAGGACGGGGCGTTCCCGAATCGTCCCGCGGAACGCCTCCTTGAGCTCTTGGAGCAACCGTTCCTCCTTCTCCGTCCGCTGGTACACCCCTTCCATGATGTGGTTTAGTGACACGAAGTCCTGGAGGTCGAAGCGGATGTCGACGTCTTTCGTGTCCTGCCTATAGGCCGCCCAGTCGGTCGTCTGATAGAGCCGCGCCAGCAGATCCAGAAAATCCCAGACCATGATCTCTTCGTAGGTCTCGAACTCGCGCGAGAGCCTGACCTTCACGAACGTCCGGCGGTCGTACGTGTGGTGGGGGAAATAATAGGTGTGAGAGATCTCCAGTAGCCGGCCGCCCGCGTCCCATTTGGGATTTCGGTACTGCCACTCTTCTGGGACGACGAGCCCCTCGGCGGCAAGGCGGGCCTTGTACAGCGGCATGAATGCGTCGAAGAAGGGCCCGCCCTTCTCCTCGAGCGGCGTGGAGGCTAGGCTGCCGATGCCCAGCGTCAGCCGCGCGAACGGCATCCGGGTGTATCCATCAGGGCGGACGACAAAATTGAAGCCGCCCCAGGGTCCCACGTCGAAGAAGGTCACGCTGCCCTGCTCCGCCAGGCGATCCTCGGTGGCGCGCGCCACGTCACGCCACAGATGGATCAGGCTGCCGATGTGCACGTGCTTGTCGCGGAACAACTGCGGCCAGCCGGTCTGCGGCTCGGGCTTGATCCGGACCTGGAGCTTGATAAGTTCCCATTCCACGACGTGCGCGAGGGTGCCGGAGCCGCTCCGGATCTTCCGGAGCTCGCGCTCGCACTGTGGACGCACGCGCTCCCAGAGGTCGGACGTCTCGGAAACCTTCTCCACTTCGTCCGCGATGAGCGAGGCCAGAGGGTGCAGCGAGGCAGGCGCAGCGGCGTGGAAGATCCCCAGAATCGAGGAGCGGAAGTAGTGGTGGGCTCTCTCGCGACGGGTCACACAGGGAATTATAGGGCCACCGCGCCCGCAACGGAAGCGCCGTGCGTCTTCAATCAATCTGTCATGCTTGTGGCGGCGAACGCGAGCCTCACGGCATCCCGCCGCCCCCCATATTGGAGTCGAACAGGCGGTACCGGATGGCCGGAGAGATGAACAGCAGCGCCCCTTCTTTCTTGGTGTGGTAGTAGCTGAGGGTGACCTCGGTCTTCTCTCCAAGCCATTCGACTTGAGTGAATTGCACCCGGCGTTCGGGCGGCGTCAGCTTTCCATAATGTTCCTCGACCCACTGCAGCAACTTGTCCCGGCTCTCACGCCCTTCGTAGGAAAGCGCGATGCTCTCCAACTGGCCGTCCACGAAGCGGTAGCGGATTCTGTTCAACGTCACGCCGTTCAACGTGAGGACCTCACCAGGCTTCTCATAGACGTTGATTCGCTCGCCGCCTTCAGCCCTTCCCAGCTCCCGTGTCTGCTGCAAGGCAGGAAAGCTGGCCAGGGGTGCGCCCCAGGTGTATTCATTGAACCCGTTCGGCTCGTTCGTAATCCGGACGGCGTGAGCCAGGTCGCTCGCGAGGATGCTCGGCAGAACACTGAGCGCCAGCAGACCCTTGACGAAGGCACTGACAAGGCGACTCGATTGCATAAGGATCAAGGGTTTTTACAGCAGCGGCCCAGGAACTTCTCGGCGTTGATGCGCATGCTGCCGTGTTGGGTCTCGCAGTCGGACTTGCCCAGCAGGTAATAGCGGGTATCCTGCTGGGTATCATCCTGCAGGATGTCAAATCCGGCGGTCCATTCCCATTCGCCCTTCATGTTTTTCAACTGGAGCCTGCCGGCCGCCGCCTGCTCGCAGGCCCGCTTCCATTCGTAGAGCATGCAGAGCCGCTTGCCGGAGATCGCGCAGGACAGCTCGGCCTTGCGAAAATCCCCGCTGAACGACCGGTCCACCTCAATGCAGAAGCCGCCTCCCTCCGACGCTACTCCCACCATACCCGGCGGACAGGACACCGGGGCCTTCGTCGAGATAGCCCCTGCCCCTTCGTCGGCGCCGTAGCCCATACCCGGATGCGTGATGACGTCCTTGACCGGCGGACTGCCCCCGCCGCCGATCTGCACGTCCGTGATCGTGAACTTGGCCGTCGTCGAGCCGATGGGCGTCGTGACCTCGATGGTGACCTCGCCCGGCGGCTGGCTCAAGGGCACCGTGACGGGCACGTCCAGCCGCTTGGGCTTGCCCGCATAGCCACCAACTTCGATCGTGGGCGGATTGAGCTTCACCCTCGCCCCGACCAGGTTCTTGCCCTCCAGCTTCAGGACGGTGTAGGTGCCGGCCGCGACCGTATTGGGCGTGACCTCGATGATCCGGGGCTGCATCTGCTCACGGGTCCCGCGCGTCACCGACAGGGTGATATCGGTGCCGGGACCGTTCTCGAACATCGAGACGATGCCGTTCTCGTCGATCGTGTAGAGAACTTCGCCCGCTTCATCCTTGAAGACCTGTTTGTCGGCAGCGATCACCGCGTTCGGCGCGCTGAGCAGGAAGGCGCAAACATAGAGCAGGAAAACCAACCAATTTAATCTGATGCGCATGAATCAAATCGTCTTACTTACAGCATCGGCCTGGATAGGGACCTGACCGCCACGAGGGATAGAGGTACTGGGTCTGGCAGTCGCTCTTGCCTAGCAGGACCGACTTCAGCTCGTCAGAAAGATCCCGCTCCCCGGTCTGCACCTGCACATCATATTTTGCGTACGAGCCTGTCCACTCCCACTCGCCGGTTATATTCTTCAAGCCAAGGCCGTTGGACTTCGCCTGCTCGCACGCGTGCTGCCATTCAACAGCCTGGCACAGACGCTTCCCGGCCATGGCGCAAGATTTCTCGGCCTTCCGCACGTCTCCACTGTAGGACCGGTCGATTTCAATGCAGAACCCCCCGGTTTCCGCGGCCACACCGACCATCCCCTCCGGACAGGAGGTCGGAGCGGTCGTGGAGATGGTCTGGTGTTTGCCTATCCCCTCCCGGCGCACTGGCGAGCCGCTGCCTATCTTCAACTCGGTCACCTTGAAGGTCCCCTGCGTCTTGCCGATGGGGGTGGACAGCTCCAGCACGACCTCCCCAGGGGGCACATTGGCCCCCACCCGAACGGGCAGATCCACCGATTTGGGCTTTGTCAAATAAGGGCTCACGTCAATACCCGGCACGCTGAATTTCACGGTCGCGCCGATCAGGTTCTTGCCTTGGATCTTCAGCGTTGTGGATGTGCCCGCCGCCACCTCCTGCGGCGTGATCTCGGTGATCTGGGGCTGCATTTGCTCACGGGTCCCGCGGGTCACAGAAAGGGTGATATCCGTACCTGGCCGACTCTCGAACATCGAGACAACCCCGTCGTCGTCAATCGTGTAGATGACCACCCCGGCCTCGTCGGTGAAGCGCTGGACGGCAGCGTCGGCTGGGGACGGTAGCGCCACACAGGCAGACATCATCAAGACCGCAGCAAGCGAAATATTCAATTTATAACGCATAAAGCCCCGTTGAATTGAAATGAGTGGTGTTCGGCTATCGTAGCCGCCGCCTTTCCCCTTCCGCAACCAGATGGCGCTACTTTTTTGAGTCGCAATAACACGAAGGGCGAGGCCCCCATCCCAGGAACCTCGCCCCTATTGAAGCGTAACTACCACACGCCATTGCTTTCAAAGGATGCGCTTAGCTCACTCTTGCGAAATCCCGCATCCTCGCCCGTTGCAGCATCGGCGGCATGTGCCTGATTCTATTCTGGGCAATCGTGGGATCTAAAACCTCCCCGCAGGTGAGACATCGCCATCCCGTAAAGTTCAACAGCCCGGTATCATCCTCTAGGTCTTCAAAGACCTCTTCCACCATGATTCCCTGACAGCGTCCACAGTCCACTGCATGCAGACTATCGAGAAGGGGGGCAGGGAGCCCCTACCGGGTTCCCTGCCCCTCAGTCAGACACGAGATGCTTTTAGAGCCACTGCACGCGTTCCGCCGGGCGGATGTAGATGGGCTCCTCGACCTGGATCCGCACCACCTCCTTGCCCGACTTGTTGAACGCCAGCACCGTGTCGTTGTACATCTCGAACTTCCGCCCGTGAATCTGGGTCTCAAACACCTTCGGCCCCGGAATCACGTCGTACCGGAAGATGATCT
>VBOD01000099.1 GCA_005877615.1 Nitrospirota bacterium
CAGGCACTTGGCGTTCGGTCACGATGCGCTCGAGTCGATAAAGGAAGGCGGCTTCGCGTGCCACACCGTTCGTCCAGAGCTGCCCCACGTCGAACTTGCTCAGGACGAAGCCCAGTCCACCGACGTGATCCAACTGAGGATGCGTAGCCACAACCACATCAAGCCGCCGAATGCCTCGATCCCAGAGCAGCGGCGCGATCACCATGCGTCCCGCATCATAAGCGTCGCTTGCGCCTCCCCCATCAATGAGCATGGCGCGACCATCCGCCGTCTCGACCAAAGCGGCGTCCCCTTGCCCCACGTCGAGGAACGTGGCTCGGAACGACCCCGCAGCCGGCAGGTCACGTGGCGACCAGACCCAGAGCAGCAACATCCCCCCAGCCAATACCCCGGCGAGACGACCAGCCCCGCGCCGCCACCAGAGTAAGGCGGCCCCGAGCAGCAGAAAGAACCCGGCTATCTGCCAGAGCGGCGGCGAAGCGACCCTCAGCTCAGCCCCAGGCACAGCAGCAAACGTCTGCACGACCCACACGAGCACCTCCAGCAGGGGACGTACCACGGCGGCGCCGACCAACTCCCCCCCCGCTCCGCTCAACAGGGTCGCCAGACACACCAGCAACCCGACAGGCAGCACGATGAACCCGACAAGCGGGACTACTAGCAGGTTCGACAGCCCTCCGACCCACGCCAGCTGATTGAAATACGTCGCCACGAAGGGAGCGGTTGCCAGGGTGACGACCAAGCTCACGAGCAGGACATCCACCGTTCCAGCCTTCAGGGACTCCCACGTCCTGCGTTCTCGGGCAGCACCGGGAATCCTCTCCTCGTCACGCGGACGACGGACCTTCATCAGCATGACAATGACCAGCACCGAGAGGAACGACAACTGGAATGAAATATCGAACGGCGCCAGGGGGTCCCACCCCACAATGACCACGAGCGCCAGGGCAAGGCCGTACCCGATGCTGTGGCTCCGGCCTACCAACACGGCTGCGAGGGCGACAAGGGTCATGATCAGCGACCGGACTGTCGCCACTTCTGCGCCGCCCAAGAGGGCGTAGCCCGTGACCGGCAGGATCGTCGCGGCTGCCGCCACGCGCGTGGCCGTCGTGTGCCGGCTCAGGCGCAGCACCAATCGCGCCGGGAGCGCCAGCAACACCCGGCGTATTCCCCAGAACACCACGACCCCGATCAGCCCCAAGTGCGATCCCGAAATCGAGAGGATGTGCGTGGTGCCGGACGCCATGAACGCATCCCGGATGTCCTGGCTCAGGTACCCGCTTTCCCCGGTCACCAGAGCCAGGTAAATCCCCGCAATCGGATCCTCCAGGGTCCGGAGTGCCGCGTCACGAATCCGGGCACGCCCTTGATCCACCGCGGCCATTAACGAAGAGAACCCGTGCGCCAGAATCCTGAGCCCGGTTCCATCACGATCTAACGTGACGCTTCCAACCGCGTGGACGCCGGCTCGCCGCAAGTGCGCGCCGTAATCGTAGCCGGCAGGGTTCCACAGTCCCCGGGGTGGACGGAGGCGTGTCGTGCACTCGATGACATCGCCGACGACCAAGGGCGGGACCGAGCCGCGGACCGTCAGCCTGATTCGGCCGCCGACCGGCACCGTCCGATTCGCCAGAGCCAGTCGCTGGACAGACACGATGACCACCGCACGATCGGGCCCGAAACGGACCGGCTCTTCGACCACCCCGATCACGTCGACCTTGTGCGCGCCGGCCGCTCGGATCCAAGCAGGCGGTTCGGCTTTCATCTGCGCCAGCGCGGCGCTCGCCAGGCCGGACAGCAAGACCCCGAACACCAGGCAGCCGAACCCGTGGGAGCATCGGCCCCCTGAGGACAGCCACAGCACGCCGCCAAGGACCAACACGACGAGGCTGGCTATGGAAAAGGGGAAGTACGCGACGCCTGAACCGAGGAAAACTCCGAGGAGCAGCGCGCACGACAGGACAGCCAAGGGGCGGGCCGCGAGCGCGTGCGCGGAGGGTATCGAAGGCGGGGTCAGGCTTCGCCGACCTCCGTGCGGAGGACGTGGGCCAGATGCTGGGCGATCTCCTGAACGCGGCGAGGGTCTTCCGCTTCCACCATGATACGCACCAGCGGTTCCGTGCCCGAGTAGCGGACCAGGATGCGTCCGCACCCGTTCAAAGAGGCATCGTGCGCGCGCAAAGCCTGCTGGAAGGACGCAATGCCGGCCAAGTCTTTCTTCTCGCGGACGCGGACATTCACCAGCGTTTGCGGGTACAGCTGGATCTGCTCGGCAAGCTGGGACAGCGACTTTTCCGTGCGACGCATCAAGGCCATCACCTGGAGCGCCGAAATGAGCCCGTCGCCCGTGGTGTTATGGTCGAGGAAGATGATGTGGCCCGACTGCTCTCCGCCGAAGTTGTAGTCTTCGGCTAACATGCGCTCCAGAATGTAGCGGTCCCCCACGGCCGTCCGGACCATCTTGATCCCAGCGTTGTCCATCGCTTGTTCCAAGCCCAGGTTACTCATGACGGTCGTGACCATGGTCTTTCGAGCCAGTCGGTCGTGTTTTTTCAAGTCCAGGGCCAGCGCGCCCAGGACCTGATCGCCGTCCACGACACGCCCGTCTTCAGAGACGAAGACGGCCCGATCCGCATCCCCATCGTGCGCGACGCCAAGCGCGGCTCCCTCCGCCTTGATGGTTTCTTGGAGGACACGGGGAGACACCGACCCGCACTCGCGGTTGATGTTCATCCCGTCGGGCTTGTCGCCCAGCACAGTCACCTGCGCGCCCAGCTCCCGGTAGATATGGGGCGCAACCTTGTATGCGGCCCCGTGCGCACAGTCCACCACCACCTTGAGTCCTTCCAGATCAAACCCCTTGGGCAGGGACTGTTTGACGAACTCAATGTAGCGCCCTTCCGCGTCATCAATCCGGAAGGCCTTCCCGATATCGGACGCCGTCGGGCGCAGGGAATCAATGCTCCCCGAAACGACCAGTTCCTCGATCTGTCGCTCGACCTCGTCGGGAAGCTTCAGCCCGTCGCGGGAGAAGAATTTAATGCCGTTATCTTCATAGGGATTGTGGGAGGCTGAGATCATGACGCCCGCGTCGGCCCGCAGGCTTCTCGCCAGAAACGCAATGGCAGGCGTCGGCATGGGGCCGACCAGCAAGACGTCCATGCCCATCGAGCAGATGCCTGACGTCAACGCGGACTCAATCATGTAACCGGAGAGCCGCGTGTCCTTTCCGATGACGATGCGATGGCGACCCGGCCTGGTCTTGAACACATACGCCGCCGCACGGCCCAGTTTCAAGGCCGTCTCGCTGGTCATCGGTTCGACGTTGGCAACCCCTCTGATCCCATCGGTCCCGAAAAGCCGGTGCATCTCTCGTTCCTCCCGTGAAGACGTTAACCGTTAATCGTTAATCGTGTAAAGAGGGTATGCAACGATTGTCGCCTTCAAGCGCTTCGCGTTTAACGTTTAACGAATAACGGTTAACGGGCATTTGATCTCGGAGGGCCTGGGCCACGCGGGCCACATCCTTCATCTGTGCAATGGAATGAACGCGGACCACCTGGGCTCCCTGGAAGACTCCGACCGCGACCGCCGCGGCCGTCCCCCACTCACGCTCCTCCGCCGGACGCCCCAGAATACCACCCACAAAGGACTTGCGCGACGGCCCGATGACGATCGGGCGGTCCAGCACGCGAAGAGCCGGGAGACCGCCGAGGAGCGCGAGGTTGTGGTCGGAGGTTTTTCCAAAGCCGAACCCTGGATCGACGGCGATCCGCTCGACCTCGATGCCGGCCGCCACGGCCGCTGCCACCCGCGACCGGAGGAAATCGCAGACCTCTTCCACAACCGCGGCGTACGCCGGATGGTCCTGCATCGTCGCCGGGGTTCCCTGCATGTGCATGAGGATGAGACCGGCCTGCGCCTTGGCCACCGCATCCGCCATTTCCGGATCATGCCGCAGTGCGCTAATGTCGTTGATGATCGCCGCGCCGGCGTCCAGCGCCCGCCGGGCCACTTCCGCCTTCGTCGTATCCACCGAGATAGGAATCCTGATCCGACCGGCCAGGGCTGCGAGCACCGGCAAGACACGGGCCAGCTCAACTTCCAATGGAACTGGCTGGGAGCCGGGGCGCGACGACTCGCCCCCGAGGTCCAGCAGGTCGGCTCCTTCCGCCTCGATCTCCTCGGCCCGTGCAACGGCCGCCTCAACGCCGAGATAGCGCCCGCCATCGGAGAACGAGTCCGGGGTGACGTTCAGCACCCCCATGATCAACACCCGTTCCTGCAACGGGAGGGTATACCCCCGCGCCTTCCAACTCATTGGCGTCGCGGAGAGGTCCATCGACAACAGGCCTACGGTTTATGAGACACCGGGAACCGGCAAAAGTTGCACGCAGGATGAACAGTGCGAGATGGGAATGTCCCGCGCCGGCGGGACCTGCGTCAGGCAGACACCCCTTGGGGCTCCTGCGACAGCGCTCCGTGGATGATCTGGTCGATCTCAGCAGCTTCCAGCACTTCTTTCTCTAGGAGCGCTTCCGCCAGTGCCTTCAAGGCGGCCATGTTATCGCGCAGCATGCGTTTGGCGCGCTCGTAGTTTTCGGTGACCAGCCGCTTGACCTCGGAGTCGATCTTGAGGGCGATTTCCTCGCTGTAATCCCGCCGCGTGGCGATCTCCCGTCCGAGGAAGATCTCTTCGTCCTTCTTGCCGAAGGTCAGAGGCCCCAGTTCATCACTCATGCCCCACTCGCAAACCATCTTCCGGGCCAGATCGGTCGCCCGCTCGATATCGTTACCGGCCCCGGTCGTAATTTGTTTGAACACCAGTTCCTCGGCGACCCGCCCGCCCATCAGAATGGCCAGGTTGTTGTACAGAAACTCCTTCGAGTAGCTGTGCCGGTCGTCCACCGGCAATTGCATCGTCAAGCCGAGCGCCCGCCCTCTGGGAATGATGGTGACCTTGTGGACCGGATCGGTCCCCGGCAGGAGCTTGGCCATGAGCGCATGGCCGGCCTCGTGATAGGCCGTGGTCCGCTTCTCCTGCTCGGTCAAGACCATGCTCTTACGCTCGACGCCCATCAGGACCTTGTCCTTGGCGAACTCGAAGTCCTTCAGCTCGACCGCAGTCTTGTTCAACCGCGCCGCCAGCAGCGCCGCCTCGTTCACCAGGTTCTCGAGGTCGGCCCCCGAGAAACCGGGCGTCCCTCTGGAAATCACCTCGAGGTCTACGTCCTTGGCAAGCGGCACCTTCTTGGTATGGACTTTAAGAATCTCCGTGCGCCCCCGCACGTCCGGTCGGTTGACCGTGATCTGCCGGTCGAAGCGGCCTGGCCTGAGCAAAGCTGGGTCGAGCACATCCGGCCGGTTGGTGGCGGCGATCAGGATGACCCCCTCGGTCGTATCGAAGCCGTCCATCTCGACCAAGAGCTGGTTGAGCGTCTGCTCGCGCTCATCATGGCCGCCTCCCAGGCCAGCGCCGCGCAGTCGGCCGACGGCGTCGATCTCATCGATGAAGATGATGCACGGCGCGTGCTTCTTGCCCTGCTCGAACAGGTCGCGCACACGGGAGGCGCCCACGCCGACGAACATTTCCACGAAGTCCGACCCGCTGATGCTGAAGAAGGGCACGCCCGCTTCGCCAGCGATCGCTTTGGCCAGGAGGGTCTTGCCCGTCCCCGGCGGACCAACGATCAAGACGCCCTTCGGAATGCGCCCGCCCAGCTTCTGGAACTTGTGCGGGTCCTTGAGGAATTCGATGATCTCGACGACTTCTTCCTTGGCCTCATCAATCCCGGCCACGTCCGAAAATGTGATTTTTTTGCGGTCTTCTGTCAGGAGTCGCGCGCGGCTCCGGCCGAAAGACAGCGCCTTGTTACCGCCGATCTGCATCTGCCGCATCAAAAAGAACCAGAGCGCCAGGAAGAGAATGAACGGCCCCCATGTCACGAGGAGCGTGACATACCAGGGATTGTCTTCCGGCGGCTTGGCGTTGATCGTGACGTGATGTTCCCGGAGCACCTTGACCAGATCGGGGTATTCGACCATATAGGTCTTGAACGGCCGCCCGTCTTTGAACAGGCCGTTGATGTAATTGCCGCGGATGGTGACCTCCCGCACATCACTCTGCTCGACCTTGCTCACAAACTCGCTGAACTTGACCTCCTCGTCCGGGGATTGCCCCTGGAAGGTGAAGAGGTTGAACAACAGGATCATGAACAGGCCGACGACGACCCAAAAGATGAGGTTTTTCACGCGGGAATTCATCCTAACCCCCAAGAATCACGTTCATCCTAACATACCCCCAGCCGGGACACAATACGCCCGCCGTTACACCGGCTCCCCTTCCTCACTCACTTTTTCCAGCACGGCTAGGTAGGGAAGGTTACGGTACAGCTGCTGATAATCCAGCCCGTACCCGACCACGAACTTGTTGGGGATATGGAACCCCACATAGTCCACCACCACGTCGACTTGGCGGCGGGCCGGCTTGTTCAGAAGCGCGCAAACCTTGATCGACTTCGGTTTCTTGGCGCCAAGTTTTTTCCGAAGGTGCTGGATGGTGCGGCCGGAGTCCACGATATCCTCGACCAGCAACACGTCCCGACCGGCGATATCCTCCGTCAATTCGGTCAACATCTTGATCTTCCCCGACGACTTCGAGCGTCTTGTGTAGCTGGAGACCACCACGAAATCCACCCGGAGGGGAAGGCGGATCGCCCGAGCCAGGTCCGCGTAGAAGGCAAAGGCGCCCTTCAGAATCCCGATCAGGATCAGGTCCTTCTGAGCGTAGTCAGCAGTAATCTGTCGTCCCAGTTCCCGGATGCGCGCCCGCATCTCTTCCTGGGTGACGATGGGTTTGCCGAAGATGCCTTCCACGCCTGGCACCATTATTCCTTCACCAGCTTCAGCGTCACGACACGGGTGGTCGCCTGCCCGGCCAGAAACCGCTCATCCCCCCGATACCCGACCACCCAGACGATGCCCGCCGGCGCTACCGCCAGCGGCACTTCGGCGCGGCGCGTTCGCGGAACTTTCTGATCCACAAAAAAATCCTGCAGCTTCTTACGATGCCCCTGCAGGCCAGATGGGCAGAACCAGTCTCCCGGACGCCAGTTCCGCACGGTCAACGGGCCACCCAGCCGGTCCGCGTCCACGACGAGCACAGAACGACCATCGGCTCGGCCTTTGACAGGCTCACAGCCCTCGAGCGCGAGGAGGCGCGGGCCCTCTTCACCGAGCTGGACTGCTCCGGGAATCAAGAGCGGCACCCCGGTTACCCAGTTCGCGCCGGCACTGGCCTGTTCCTCCACACCGCTCCGACCCACCGTGACGAGGGCTCCGTCACGTTTCACGACGATCCCGCCGGGCAGATCCAGCTTTCCACCGCGGCCTGCTCCCACGACGCGCGCGAGGATGTCCCCCACGTGGCGAAAGGTCAGGCCTGCTGCTGACCCGCGGACCACACTCAGCGCCCGCCGGATCAGTCGCCGCTGGAGCCCGAGCGGTTCCTGCGCCAGCCGTTCGCCCTGCAAGACCACACGACCAGGGGCGATATCCTTCACCACCGTCTTCCACCGTTCCCGCTCGAGATCATCCAGGAGAGCGGCTTCCGCCGCAAGGATCTCGGCCGCGCGGGCCAGCCCTTCGACAATCCGGGGATTGAACGTGCGCAAGAGAGGCATGATCTCATGCCGGATCTGATTGCGTCGGTATACCCGCGTCGCGTTCGAGGCGTCCGTGCGATAGACAATCCCCCGTGAGGCCAGATAGTCCAGGACCTGTGCCCGGGTCACATCCAGAAGCGGCCGAATGATGCCATCGCCACGTTGCACTGGGATGCCGGCCAGGCCACTCGTTCCCGAACCACGCAACAGCCAGAGGAGGACGGTTTCGGCCTGGTCATCGGCTGTGTGGCCGGTCGCCACGGCGGTCAGGCCGTATTCCCGGCGCACACGTGCAAAAAACGCGTAGCGCGCGTCCCGCGCCTGGCCCTGCACAGTCTGGCCCGGTTGTGGCACCACGTGCACCCGCTCAACATGCACGGGTAGGCTCAACGTCGTCCCCAACTCTCGAACGTACTCCTCATCCTTCTCCGATTCCTCGCCGCGCAGACCGTAATTGACATGGCCGACATGCAGGTCGAGCCCAGGCAAGACGGCCCGTTGCCGCATCTCGTGCAGGACCATGAGAAGGCAAACGGAATCGGATCCGCCGGAGACGGCCACGAGCACGCCGTTGTCGGGACGGAGCAGCTTCTTCTGCCGAATCGCTGACACGACCTGCCGAAAGACAGGATGAGGAGCGGCGTCGTGCCTGAGCGTCATACGCGCCACCTTCATGACGACGGCCGGGCCGGCACGCCGGCCAACCCTCGCAGGATGTCACGCGTGCGGGCCACATCGACCGCGATTTGCCGGGCCAGATGCTCCGCTGATTCGAACGTCTGATCGTCCCGCAGCCGCTCGTGAAACAGGATCGTCACGCGACACCCATACAGGTCACGTCTGCCGTCCAAGAGATAGGTCTCGATCATCCGCGCCCCGTGGCCGAAGGTCGGCCGCGTGCCAATGTACGTCACCGCGCCCCACGTCTGAGTGTCCACCTTGATCTGGGTCGCGTAAACCCCGTCCGGCGGGAGCACGCGTCCCTCCGGCGGGAGCAGATTCGCCGTCGGGTACCCTAACTGCCCGCCGCGCCGGTCCCCGTGGATCACGGTTCCCCGCAGCATGTACGGCCGCCCCAGCAGGGTGGCCGCTTCCGTCATCGCCCCGGCCTGCACCAGATCACGGATCCGAGTCGAGCTCACCGGCGCGCCATCCAGCACCACCGGCGAAATGGCATGCACCGTAAAACCAAGCCGTGGTCCCGCTTCCATCAGAGTCTGAATAGTCCCCAGCCGCTCCTTGCCGAACCGGAAGTTCTGACCCACAAACAACTCCCGGGTCCCCAGCCCGTCTCGCAAGACCTGAACCATGAACTCCTCGGGCGTCTGCGAAGCGAACTCCCGAGTAAACGGCAGGCGGACCACGACATCGACGCCCGCTTCTTCGAGGAGGGTCAGCTTCTCCTCAGGATCACTCAGAAACTTGAGCTCGACGCCCGGCGCCAGCACCCGGAGGGGATGCGGCTCGAAGGTCAGCACGACGGCGGTGCCCTGTTGCAACCGCACCCGGTCCCTGGCCAACTTCAACACGGCCTGGTGCCCGACATGTACGCCATCGAAATTGCCGATGGTCACGACCGGGAACCGCAGGCCTACGCAATCCTGGAGGCGTTCCAGCACCCTCATTCGTGCAAGGCCCGGGCGGCCTCCTTGGCAAAATAGGTCAGGATCAGGTCGGCGCCGGCTCGATGGATGGACAGCAAGGTCTCGAGCATGGCCCGTCGTTCCTCCAGCCATCCGAGCTGAGCCGCCGCCTTGATCATGCTGTACTCCCCACTCACCTGAAAGGCCGCAATCGGCCGGTCGAAGGCTTGGCGTGCCGCATGGACGACGTCCAAATACGGCAGCGCCGGCTTAATCATCACGATGTCGGCCCCCTCCTGGATGTCCAACTCAATCTCCCGAAGCGCCTCACGCAGGTTGGCTGGGTCCATCTGATAGGATTGGCGGTCCCCAAACTTCGGGCTGGAGTCCACCGCCTCCCGAAACGGTGCGTACAGACAAGAGGCAAACTTGGCGGCATACGCGAGGATCGGCACATGGGAGAAGGCCTCGCCGTCCAGCGCCTGCCGGATCGCCCGGACACGGCCATCCATCATATCGGATGGCGCCACCATGTCCGCGCCGGCCCGGGCATGGCTGAGAGCCATCTTCTGCAGACAGGCCAGCGTCTCATCGTTCATGACCTGGCCGTCTTTCACGATGCCGCAATGGCCGTGGGTCGTGTACTCATCGACGCAAACATCGGTGATCACCATCACGTCGGGAACCTGGTCTTTCACCGCGCGGACCGCGCGCGGCACGATGCCATCCGGCGCCCACGCCTCGCTGCCGATCTCGTCCTTGCGCGCGGGGATGCCGAACAGCAGGAGGGCCGGCACACCCAAGGCGTGGACCTCCCCCGCGTCCTTGATCAGATGATCCACGGACACCCGCCACTGCCCGGGCATGGAGGCGATCGGCTGGCGGACGTCGCGACCCTCGACAACGAAGAAGGGGGCGATCAGGTTGTCCACCGACAACCGCGTCTCCCGCACCATGCGTCGGAGCCCGGCGGTCGCCCGCAGGCGGCGCAATCGGTCTTGGGGATAGGCCATGGGTACGCTCCTATTTGCGCGGCAGGTTGGTCAAGAAAACCACGAGGTCCCGGACGGAGAGCATGCCCACAAGTTTTCCGCTGCGCGAGACACCCAAATGGCGCACGTGGGACTGGGCCATGAGATCGTTCGCGTCCAGGAGCGTCTTGTTCTCGTCGATCATCAGCACCGGCGCCGACATGATCTGCTCGACAGTGGCCTTGACCGGGTCAAGCCCACCGGCCACGCACCGACGGACGATATCCGTGTCGGTCAGGATCCCGATGATCTCGCCCCCCTTCGTGATGAACAGACTCCCGATGTTGTGGTCCCGCAATTGTTCCGCCGCCGTTTTGATTGTCGTGTCCCGATCCGCCCTCCGGATTTTCTCCACCGGGACCATCACC
>VBOD01000112.1 GCA_005877615.1 Nitrospirota bacterium
ACCGGCAACACGAAAGAGATCAAAGAAGCGGCCAGCTGGGGCATCCTGGACGGCGTGACCACCAATCCATCGCTAGTGGCCAAGGAGGGACGCAGCTTCAAGGACCTCCTCCAGGAAATCTGCTCGATCGTGGACGGCCCGGTCAGCGCCGAGGTCGTCAGCGTCGAAGCCGACGCCATGATCAAAGAGGGCAAGGACCTCGCCAAGATCCATAAGAACATCATGGTCAAGGTCCCGCTGATCCCGGAGGGCTTGAAAGCCTGCAAGGCACTAGCGTCGGAAGGGATCAAGGTCAACGTTACGCTGTGTTTCTCGCCGAGCCAGGCCCTCCTGGCCGCCAAGGCCGGCGCCTGGTGCGTCAGTCCCTTCATCGGGCGGCTGGACGACATCAGCGAGGACGGCATGGGGCTCATCCAGGACATCGTGACCATCTACCGGAACTACCACTTCAAGACGAAGGTGCTGGTGGCTAGCGTGCGCCATCCTCAGCACGTGGTGGAGGCCGCCAAGATCGGCGGGGACATCTGCACCATGCCGTTTGCCGTCTTCAAGCAGCTCGTCCAGCATCCACTGACCGACGTCGGCTTGAAGAAATTCCTGGCAGACTGGGAGAAACAGAACGTCCCGAGAGGGTAAGCCCTCTCCGCGCCCGGTGTGATTGCTTGGACCGGCAGGAAGACGCTCGAGGGCCTCGAGTTCGCGGCGGCGGTCCTCGTTCTTGGTCTGCGTGCCTTCCGAGAGCTCTTCTCGCCCGCGCGGCGCGGCCGGGGCGAGGTCTTCCGGGTCATCACCCGCCAGATCCTGTTCACCGGAGTCGACGCGCTTCCGGTCGTTGGGGCGATCGCGTTGATGCTGGGCCTCATCATCATCATCCAGGCCGGGACCACGTTGCCACAGGTCGGGGCGGGCGCCTTTCTGGCCAAGATCATCGAGCTGACGTTGGTTCGCGAGCTGGGCCCGCTCCTCACGGCATTCATCGTGATCTGGCGGTCGGGGACCGCCATCTGCACGGAGTTGGGCAACATGCAGGTCGGCCAGGAGATCGCCGCGCTCGATGCGATGGGCATCAGCCTGATCCGTTTCCTGGTGATGCCGCGCGTGGCCGGGGTGGTCTTGGCCATGGTCTGCTTGACGATCTACTTCGATTTCATCGCAATCGTGGGCGGATTCCTGGTGGCCAAGATCCACCTCACCATTCCCATCCAGGTATACCTGGAGGAGATCGAGGAAACGCTCTCAGTCTCTGACGTCTTGATCACCGTCATCAAGAGCGTCCTGTTCGGATTCACCATCGCCGTTATCTGCTGCCATCACGGGCTTTCCGTCGTGGGCGCCACCACCGAGGTGCCCCAGCAGACCACGCGGGCGATGCTCAACACGGTCACGGCCTGCCTGGTCCTCGACATCATCGTGTCGGTCGGGTTTTACCTCTGACCATGTCGGAGGCGGTGATCACATTGGACCACGTCTCGGCGAGTGAAAGGGATCAGACCCTCGTCGAGGACATCAGCTTCACCGTGCACCGGGGCGAGGCCGTCGCCCTGGTGGGGTCCAATGCGTCCGGCAAGGGCCTCGTGCTCAGGCTGTGCGCGGGATTGGAGGCGCCCGCGTCGGGGACGGTGCGGGTGCTGGGCGCGGATCCGGCCCGTGCGACGGAGGAGCAGCTCCTGGGGCTGCGCCAGCAGGTGGGGTTCGTCTTCGCCAAACCCGCGCTGATCAGCAACATGACCGTCTTCAACAACGTCGCGCTCCCGCTTCGCTATCACACCGCCCTTCCGGAGACCGAGATCCAGGAGCGGGCGCTGGCACGCCTGACGGAATGCGGCGTGGACGCCTTTCGCGACCGGATGCCGTCCGACCTGACGTTGGGGGATGCGCGCCAGGCGGCGCTCGCGCGGGCCATGGTGATGGACCCGGACATCCTGTGCGTGGACGAGGTGCTGCTCGGGTTGGACGCCGATGAACTCGTCCGGCTCCGGAAGATCCTGGAACGGTACCGGAAGGCGGGCCGGCCGACGATCGTCGCCACTGTCAATGCGCCCACCAGTCTGTTACGCGTGATGGACCGCCTGGTCCTCCTCCGGGACGGTCGCCTTGTGGCCACCTGTCCGCCAGCCGAGGCTTTGCAGGTGGTTGATCCGATGGTGCAAGATTTTTTTGGATCCCAGTAAAGGAGAAACAGCCATGCATTACTCACACCGCTTGTCGCAGACCCGTCTCCACCAGATCGTCGGATGGTTTGTGCTGGTGCCGATCCTCGTCCTCGTGGGCGTTGTGGTGCTGGTGGCCCAAAGCGAGAACCTGTTTGAAGAGAAGTACCACATCACCACGGTGTTCAGTGAAGGCTACGGCTTGAAGCCCGGCAAGCAGGTAATGCTCTTGGGAATCCAGATCGGCGAGGTTACCAAGGTCGAGGTTACCGAGCAGAACGACGCCAAGGTGACCATGGAGATTCTCAAGAAGTACAGGGACAAGATCCGGCAGAACTCGGTGGCCAAGATCGGTAAGTCCGGCGGTCTCGTAGGCGAGCCGCAGATCGAGATCACCGTGGGCCATAGGAGCAGGCCCGTGGTCGCGGATGGCGGCCACATCGAGTCGGAAGAGCCCTTCAACATCGCGGAAGTGGTCGCCGAGGCCAGGCCCCTCGTGGAGACCGTCAAGAAGACGCTGGTCCGGGTCGAGGAGGTCACGCAGGATCTTCAGGCGACGGTGCAGACAGGCCACGAGGCGTTCAAGAATGTGCGGGAAGCTTCGACGCGGCTGCCGGCCATCTTGCAGAACCTCAAGGAGACCACAGCGGCACTCCGGGAGGCCACGCTCTCTACCACTGAACAAGTCCCTGCCATTACGGCGAGCGTCCGCGCCAGCGTGGATCGCGCCGCCGACGCGATGCGGGACGTGAAGGCGGCGACCGGCAGGCTGCCGGGGGTAGTGGACTCGTTGCAGGGCGCCGTGGACAACGTGAAGGCCGTCACGGAGGACGTGCCGCCTCTCTTGCGGTCGGTGGAGGGGACGCTGCAGGACGTGGACGAGATCGTGATGGGAGCGAAACAGACCTTCCCGATCAGCACCTTCGCAGCGAAGGGACGCGCGGCCCGTGCGGAAGAACGGACCGTTCCCATTCCGCGGAGCCTGCGCCGTGACGACCTGGTCAAGGAATGATCATCTCCCGCCTCAGCATCTTGCTGTTGGTGCTCGTGGCCGGAGGCTGCTTCGGCGGGGCTGCTGGGCCTGAACTCCCGCTGGTAGCTGCTCAGGTGCAGGACCTCCGTGACAAGGGGAACCGCGCTCTGTCCCGTGGCGACGTCGCGCGAGCTGGCCGGCTCTTCGACGAGGCGCGCCGCTTGGCCGAGAGCATCGACGACCGGCCCGGACTGGCCGGTGCGCTGAACGACCTGGGCGCGAACGCCGGTCTCCGGGGCGACCCTGGCAAGGCCGCTGAATTCCATCGCCAGGCGCACGGGATCGCGCTGGAACTGGGCGATCGGGCGCTCATCGCCGAGAGTCTGAGCTACCGAGGGCAGGCGGCGCACCTGATGAGTGATGACGCTGCCGCCCTCGCCTTCTATACTCAAGCGCTGGCTCTCGCCCGGGAGATCCACGATCGCCGGGGCGAGGCTGCCGTCCTGAACAACCTGGGGCTGCTCCAGCAGGCGAAAGGCGAGGCAGACCAGGCAGAGCAGAGCTTACAGCGGGCGCTCGCGCTCAACTCCGAGCTGGGTGAGCGGCGGGCCATGGCGAGCAATCTGAGCAATCTCGGCACGTTGTCGGAGAAACGTGGCCGCTGGGCTGAGGCGCGTAGTCTCTATGAACGGGCGCTCGCCCTTGACAAGGAGACGGAACAGCGGCCCGCGATTGAGGCCGACCTTGTGAATCTTGGACAGCTCTCCGAGGTGGAGCATCGGCTGGAGGAAGCGATCAGCTACTATGACCGGGCCTACCGGGGCTACCGCGTGCTCAATCAGGTGCTGAAGGCCGTCGACGTGTTGACCCGCCTGATCCGGGTCGTCAAGGCAGCCGGCCAAGAATCCCTCGCCGCCACCTACCAAGCAGAGTTAAACACGCTGACGACGAAGCCGTAAGTCCCAGCATCCGAGCAACCTCGTCGGGCGCTCCTTAGCTGGGACATTTCTGTTCATTTTCGAACAGTTACCAGGGTCCGCCTGTCCCACTTTCACAGCATTCACGCCGCTTCCCCCGAGCGTAAGGCACCGCCAAATGTTCCCCTTTTGGTCGAAATGCGGACAGGTTTGAATATGGCACCCCGCTTGGTAGGAATTGTAGGGGGAAAAGCGACAGGAGGGTCACGGAAAGGTGGGGGCACATGGAACTCTTCGGTGACGGACTTCAGCTTGTCGGCTTCCTGGCGGTGACCGTCGCGATCCTAGCCTCGTTAGTGGCGGTCGCCATCGGCATGACGGTCTTCTTGTACATGGCCGACCGGAGGATCGAAATTGACAAGAGGGAGCGGTGCCAGCGGGAAGCCAACATTCCGGCTGAGGCCCAGGCGTAAAGGCGTGTGGAAGTGTAGAGGCGTTACATGCAGGAGATAGGCACATTCTTGATCGTCTCGATTCTCGTTGGCCTTATCCTCCGCTTGAGTAGCGGGCGGGAGCGCGCAAGACGACGGGGCGCTAGGACGCCGGCCCGGTTCGTCGAATTCACCGGCAGGCGGGTTACGATTTCCGCTCGAAAAGATGAGTAAACGTCAGGAGACTCGCGAGCAGGCAGGAAATGGAGCCAACACCTGAATCTGTCGGGACGGTGGTCGGAGAGCGGCGGCGGATGCCGCGCTACCACCTTCTGACGCGCGTGGATATCTTGGTGGCCGGCAGCGGTGACGCGTACTGGGGGAGCATGCGCAATTTGAGCCGTAGCGGCGTGGCAGTCACTGTGCGTCAGCATTTAAGGCCGCGTCAGAGAGTTACAGTCCGCTTCCATCACCAGAGTCTCGACGGGAGGGAAGTCGTCGAGGATCTAGCCGCCGAGGAGATCTGGCAGTGCGGAGACAACGCAGGGCTGGTATTTGATCCCCCCCTGACAGCCGACTCGCCTGCATTACAGAAGGCGCGGTATCTGGTGGCACACCTCGTCGAAAAGGAAGCAGAGCGGTGAGTGGTTGTGGCATAATACGACCATGGGAAGCTTGGCTGTACGGTTCCTTCGTGTGATGATCGCGGCGGCTCTGGTCTGCCTTCCTGCCCTGACTCCCAACGCATTGTCCCACGCCGCAGAGGAGAAACAGAAACAGGAGGAGAAGGGCGACTCGAAGAAGAATTTCGAGGAAACGAAGCACGA
Source organism: Nitrospirota bacterium (assembly GCA_005877615.1). Taxonomy (GTDB): domain Bacteria; phylum Nitrospirota; class Nitrospiria; order Nitrospirales; family NS-4; genus NS-12. Next base: position 5,299 of record VBOD01000112.1, read on the forward strand.
ACTGAAGAAAGCCAGCGAGAACTTCGAGAAGGCGATCTCGGAGGGGGCCAGCACCATAGCGCAAAAGATCAAGAAAGCGTTCGAACGGGACGAGAAAAAATAATCCCCGCTGCCCGCCTCATCGCGCTTGCATTCCTCCTGTTGGCGCAGACCGCCTGCATGCCGAATTATCGCGCCTTCACGAAACAAGCTGACTCGCTAGGCGCCGTCTGCAACCAAGCCGCCGCGCAGTTCATCGTTACGCCGACCATGGAGGCGCGTCGGGAGGTGCTCAGCAAACTCAAAGACCTGAACGACGCGCTGATCAGGACGGCCGGGTACGAGCGCGAGGCCCGGCGGACCAACTCTGTGGACCTCATCGACGCCAACCGTGCCTTCCTGGAAACGGGACGGGCATGGGGGAGCTGTTCGATAGAATACAACAGGGCGCTTGTCGCGATCGGAGAGCGGGACTCCGCCCGGCACAACTACCAGGGTCTGCTGTCCCGGCTCGCCGCTCCCCAATTCGTGGCCGAGCGCCGTCAGATCCAGCAGGCGCTCGACGAACTGGACGGTGCGCCGAGTCGTTAGCGACCGCCAACGGTTGTTTTCGTCAGCACCCGCTTGGCCGTCGCAAATATCGAGGCGAACATCGGTCTCGTCAGCTTTCCCGTAAAGGTGTTCTGCTGGGACGGATGGTAGGACCCGATCAGCGTGACGCCCCACGGGAGTCGGTAGACTCGCCCGTGTCCGAAGGCAGGGAGCGGGCGGGGCAACACATGGCCGAGCTCGCGGCAGGCCTTGAGGTAGCCGTCGAACGCGATCTTGCCCAGGGATACCACGACGCGGACGCGGGGGAGCAGCCGCAGTTCGTCCACAAGGAAGGGCCGGCACCGGTCGAATTCCTCGGGCAGAGGTTTGTTGCCGGGGGGCGCGCAGCGGACCGTGGCCGTGATGTAGGAGTCAATCAGGCGCATCCCGTCGTTCCGGGAAACCGACTCGGCCTGGCTGGCGAAGCCGAACCGGTGCAAGGCGCTGTAGAGCCAGTCGCCGCTGCGGTCTCCGGTGAACATCCGTCCTGTGCGGTTGCCACCGTGCGCCGCCGGCGCGAGGCCCACGATCAACAGACGGGCCTTGACGTCCCCGTAGCCTGGGACGGGTTTCCCCCAATACGTCCAGTCGTGGAAACGGCGCGTTTTGCGATGTGCGATCTCCTCACGGTACGCCACGAGGCGGGGGCATCGGCGGCAGGCGGTGATGGCGTCGTACAGGACGCTCAGGCGGGACATGCGCGGGATTTTACCAGATTTACCTTGCCGCACGGGGAAACCCTTGGTAGAATTCCATAGCATCATAGGAGGGCGTGTATGAGCCGAAGGGAATGGATCGCACGATCTCGGTCCCTGCTTGCGGCCGTCGTGCTCCTGGCCGTGCCGTTGGCGACCGATACCATGAGCGATCAAGACCAAACGGTCCCGGGTGCGTCTGCGTCCGGGGAGCCGGTGCCCCTGCCTCCGGAGCTCGTGCGCTACGGCGGGGCGCGGTCGAGGCCGTTCCTCAGCTCCTACCGCCTGCCGGATACTATCACGTTCGCCGACTCCCCCGTGCCGCTCAACGTCTGGCAGGTGCGGGAGCGGATCGAGTACGAGTTCTACCGCCTACTGGAAGGCGAAGGGGACAGCATCATCCTGGCGAAGCGCACCGGCCGCTGCTTTCCGCCTGCCGAGCGCCAGTTGGCCGAAGCCGGGCTGCCGGACGATCTGAAGTTCATCCTGCTCGTCGAGAGCAAATGCATCTCGGCTGCTTATTCACGGGCCAAAGCATCCGGGCCCTGGCAGTTCGTCCCCTCGACCGGGCGGCTCTTCTCGCTGCAGAACAACCACTGGAAGGACGACCGCCGCAATCTCGAGCTCTCGACCGAGGCCGCCGTCAAGTTCCTGAAGAGGCTGCACGACATTTTTGGCGACTGGTTCCTGGCCATCGCGGCCTATAACGCCGGCGAGGTTCACATCCGGAAGGCCATGCGCGAGCAGCGGGTCGACGACTACTGGAAGCTGCACTACGCCACGGAGACCATGCGCTACGTGCCCCGCATCATCGCGAGCAAGGAGATCTTCTCCCAGCCGGATAAGTACCTGGGCGTGGCGAAGGCCGATCTCTACCCGCCGCTGGACACCGAAGTGGTGACGGTCAACATCAAGGAGGATCGGCGCCATCTGGCCGCCGTGGCGGAGCAGTTCGGCACTTATTTCCTCGAGCTGAAGCTCCTCAACCCCGAGATCCGTAAGGACTATCTGCCGCGCGGGACACACCAGATCAAGATCCCACGGCGTCCTGACAATGGCTGTCCGATGCCTTGCGAGAAGGCTGACGAGCCTCGCTGATCCTTCCGTCCTCACTCATCCGGGCAGCGTTGCGTCGCATCCTGCTGGCCACGCTCGACGCGGCCGCCCCCGCCCTCGCCGTTCGGCGGGCGTTGACGCTGCGACGTCAGACCCTGCGCGTGGACGGCCGCCTGTATGACTTGCGTCGTATTGGACGGGTAGTTGCCATCGGCGCGGGCAAGGCCTCCGTCCCCATGGCGCGCGCCGTGCGCGAGGTCCTTCGCGGACGGCTCGATTCCGTGTTCGTTGTGGCGCCGTCGCCCGAGCCCGGGCGGGCGAAGTCGGGGATTGCGGTTGCCGCAGCCGGCCATCCGATCCCGGATCGGAGGGGCATGCAGGCAGCGCGTCACGTGCTGCAGCTCGCCTCCTCCCTCGGCAAGGACGACTTGTTGATCGTGCTCCTGTCCGGCGGCGCTTCCAGTCTCCTGCCCTTGCCGGTTGCAGGGCTGACGCTGGTGGACAAGCAGCGGACGACGCAGCTACTCCTGCGCTCCGGCGCGACGATTGCCGAGGTCAATGCGGTCCGCAAGCACCTTTCCGCGATCAAGGGCGGACGGCTGGCGGCGGCGACCCCTGCCTCGGTGCTCACCCTCATCCTCTCCGATGTCGGCGGGGACGATCTCGGCGTGATCGGGTCCGGTCCGACCGCTCCAGACCGGACCACGTTCCTGGATGCGGTGCGCATCGTCCGACACTACGGGCTTTGGGGGCGGCTGCCGGTCGCGGTGCGCATCCATCTGGTGGAGGGGCTGGCTGGAGGGCGGGACGAGACGCCCAAACCGCGAAGCCAGATCTTCCGGCGGGTCCAGCACGCCGTCGTCGGTAACAACCGGCTGGCGGTCGAGGCGGCGGCAAAGGCGGCACACAAGGAGGGCTATGAGAGCGTCCTCCTTGATACGTTCATGACGGGAGAGGCCGGCCAATTCGGGCGGTGGATGGGCGAACTCGGGAAGGAGCTGGCCAGGCGGACCACGTTGCCTGGACCGGTGTGCGTGCTGGCAGGCGGTGAGTTGACCGTCACTGTGCGCGGCTCGGGGACGGGCGGACGGGCGCAGGAGTTTGCGCTTGCGGCTGCGCTGGTGATCCAAGGTACGCTGGGTGTCTGGGTGGCAGGGTTCTGCACGGATGGTCGCGACGGGCCGACCGATGCGGCCGGCGCGGTCGCCGATGGCGAGACCGTCGCCCGCGGCAAGCGCAAGAGAATGGATGCGTCGCGTTTTCTCCGAAAGCACGACAGCTACACCTTCTTCAAAAAAGTCGGAGGCCACATCAAAACCGGCCTCACCGGCACCAATGTCAACGACCTGTACGTCCTGATGGTCAGCAATCGATGAATGAGAACGGGTAGCTCTGAAGGAGCGTGATGGCGAACTCAGAGGACAAACAGAACTCGAGCGACAAATGGTGGTGGGTGATCACGATCGGCATCCTGCTGTGGATCGGATTCTGCAGCGTGGCCGTGCTCGTGTATCTATGGCGCCACTAGTTGCTGTCACCGTTTCCTTTCCTTTTTTGCGAATAACCTGAGCGAAGCGGGTGGCACTGCCTGGAGACTCCCACCATCTCTTTAGCGAGAACCAGGACGAACGGGTGACTCTGGTCGGGGGCCCACCGCCATTTCCCTCGCTCTAAATAGACCAAGCGGGTGGCGCCGAGCGGGACCCGGGCGGAGCACAGCGCGACTTGCTTGCTTCTGAGCGGAGCGCGAGCACGTCCGGGTGGCTCGGCGACAGGACCCGCTTTGGTCCTGTTTAGAGCTTGTCTTCGCCCTTGAGGTACCTGCGGAACCGCTGCATTAGCTCGGCGCCGAGCGTCCCGCCTTCGGGCTTCTTCGTGTGGGGATCTTTGAAGTGCTGGCGGATCTCCTCCAGGCGCTTCACAGCCTGGGGGTTGCCCTGCAGGCGCTTCGTTTTCTCGAGGGCTGTGTCGAAAGCGTCGAAGGTGAGCTCGTTATAGCCAAACGACCGGATGCGCTTGACCGCCTTCATCATCGCCTCGTTGCGGAACACCGTCAGATGCTCCGAGTCGATCTCCTTGAGGCCCAGCTTGCGCGCGCGGCGTTCGGCGGCCTTGCGGATGCCGCTGCGCACGAAGTCGGGCGCGGTGAGCAGGCGCTTCCAGGCCTCGTCGCTCCACGTGACGGGCGAGAGCGGCGCGTCCCAGATCCCGGTCAGGGCCGCCTCGTCGATGGCGGTAAGGCCCAGCTCGCGGGCCCGCTCTTCCGTGTCGCGCTTCACCATGTCCGCTACGAAGTCCATGGCGATGGCGGGCGACTGAGCGATCTTCTGCTGGAGCCTGGCCTGCGCGCCCTCGGTCCAGGGCAGCGGCGGCGCCTCTTGGAGTTTTTCGTCGCCCAGCGCTTCCACCTTCTGGAAGAGCTCGACGTTGACTTCCATGTGGCCGCGCTCGCGCGCCACGTCTTCGGCGATCTGCTGGATCATGTGCCGCATGAACTCGGGCACGGTCTCCAGCCGCGCCTTGGCTTCGGCCGTCCAGGGCATCCTTCCGGCGGCCATCGCTCCGGCGGCCTCCTGCATGCCGGCCTCGCCGCCCATGCGGCCCATCATCTGTTGTTTGAATTCGGTGAGGATGTCTTCGGTGATCTCGCGGTACCCGAGCTCGCGGGCTTTCTTCTCCGCAAGACGCTTGACCATGCCCCGCAGAAACACAGGGGCCCGCTCCATGCGCTTGAGCGCGCCCTCGGTCCATATGATCTCGGAAGCGCCCGCCGCGTCGTGGGTCTTGGTCTCTGGTTCCGCCACCAGGGGTCCTATTTGTTGACGATTTCCTTGAGCTCCTTACCGGCCTTGAAGAAGGGCACGCGCTTGGCTGGCACGGCGACCGTCGCGCCGGTCTTCGGGTTGCGCCCTTCCTTCATGCGGCGGTTGCGCAGACGAAAGCTGCCGAAGCCGCGTATCTCGATCTTGTCCCCTTTGGCCAGGGCCGTGCGGATTCCGTTGAAGATCGTGTTGACCACGACTTCAGCCTGCCGCTTGGTCAGGGTCGGGACCTGCTCAGATAACTTCTCGATGAGCTGCACTTTCGTCATGGATGACCCTCCTAAATCGCCAGCAGATATTTGAGATTGATCCCTGACGGCATGACCGGGGCGAGTCTCCCGAGGAATGAGTTCTCAAGGAGGTCGCGGAGCGAGAACCGCTTCCGGGGCTCGACCACGCGCGGCTCTCCCTCAATCCCGACCAGGCGCGCCGCCAGCTTGATCGCGTCCTGGAGATCGCCCAACTCGTCCACGAGCTTGGCCGTGCGAGCCTGCCGTCCCGTGAAGATCCGTCCGTCGGCTAGAGGGCGGACTTCTTCGACCTTCAAGGCGCGCCCGGCGGCCACGGCCTGGATGAACTGGTCGTGCACGTCGTCCAGGACGTTCTGGAGGAGCCCCCGGTCCTCTTTGGACATTGCCCGGAACGGGGAGGCCAGGTCCTTGTAGCGCCCGCTCTTGATGACGACGCTCTGCACGCCGACTTTCTCCAGCAGGCCCTGCACGTTGGCCAGTTCCATGATCACGCCGATACTGCCCGTCAGCGTGCCCGGATTGGCGACGATCTTGTCGGTCGCCGCGGCGATGTAGTACCCGCCCGACGCGGCGAGATTGCCCATCGAGGCGACCACCTTGAGCCGCCCGTCCTTGCGCGCCTTCAACACCTCCGTGTGGATCTCCTGGGAGGGCACGACGCCCCCGCCGGGGCTGTCGATGCGCAGCACCACGGCCTTGATGCTGGGATTGTCCCGGAACCGGCGCAATTCCTCGATGGTCTCCCGGGAATCCATGATCACGCCTTCGATGCGGATGACCGCGACTCTCTCGCCGCCGAGCCAGCCGCTGTCCAACGCCAGCGAGGTGAGCAAGGAAACGCCGATGACGGCAAGGACTAGGAGGCCCAGCAGGGCCAGCGCGGTCCGGACTGTCCGCTTCCTCTCCATAGGGACGAACGCTACTGGCCGTTCTCCTCCTCACCCGCGCGCCGCTTGTTCTTCCGGGCGGCGCGGCCCAGGGACTGGTCCACTTTGCCCTGGTTGGCGTGAAAGTCCTGCACCTGCTGGCGCTCGCTGTCGCGGTGGTGCTCCCTCAGGCTCAAGGCGATCTTGCGCTCCTCGCAGTCCACTTTGATGATCTTGGTTTCGAGCTCGTCGCCGATCTTGAACCGGTCCTCCAACCGGCTGGAGGCGTCCAGGCCCGTCTCGCTGATGTGTATGAGCCCCTCTACACCGCTGTCCAGCTCCACGAAAATGCCGAAGTCAGTCAGCTTCGTGACCTTGCCGCGCGTGGGGTTGCCGATTTGGTGCTTCTCGGGGATCTCGCGCTCCCAGGGATCGGGCGTGAGCTGCTTGTACCCCAGCGACAGCCTCTCCTTCTCCTTGTCGATCTTGAGGACCACGGCTTCCACCTTCTGGCCCTTCTTGAAGATCTCGGAGGGATGCTTCACGTGCTTGGTCCAGGACATGTCGGAGATGTGGATCAAGCCGTCCACGCCTTCATCCAGCCCGACGAACGCGCCGAAATCCGTGAGGCTCTTGACCTTGCCCTCGATCTTGGTGCCGATCGGGTACTTCGTCTCCACGAGGTCCCAGGGATTCGGCGCCACCTGCTTCATCCCGAGGGAGATCTTGCGGGCGGCTTCGTCCACATTGAGCACCTGCGCTTCCACCTGCGCGCTGACGGAGACGATCTTGGACGGGTGCCGGACTTCGTGCGACCAGCTCATCTCGGAGACGTGGACGAGGCCTTCCACGCCCGGCTCCAGCTCGATGAAGGCGCCGTAATCGGTCAAGCTGACGACCCGGCCCTTGATCCGGGTGCCGACCGGATACTTGGCGGCAACACCCATCCAGGGATCGGCGCTCTTCTGCTTCAGGCCGAGCGAGACGCGGCCGGTCTCGCGATCGTACTTGAGGATCATGACCTCGACGCGGTCGCCGACCATGTAGATCTCCGATGGATGGCCGATGCGACCCCACGACATATCGGTGATGTGGAGGAGCCCGTCGATCCCGCCGAGGTCCACGAAGGCGCCGTAATCCGTGATGTTCTTGATGGTGCCGTTCACGAGTTGGCCTTCGGTGAGGTTCGCCAGGGTCCGCTGCCGGCGCTGGTCGCGCGACTCCTCGAGCAGGAGCCGGCGGGACACGACCACGTTGCCGCGCCTCTGGTTGATCTTGATGATCTTCATGGGGAAGGTCTTGCCGATGAGCTGTTCGGGGTCACGCACCGGATGCAGGTCGATCTGGGAGCCTGGCAGGAAGGCTTTTACGCCGATGTCCACCATCATCCCGCCCTTGATGCGGCTGATGATCCGGCCTTCGACAATGGCCTCCTCTTTGTAGATCCGCTCCAGGTCTTCCCAGACCTTCATCTTGTCCGCTTTCTCTTTGGACAGGATGAGGTTACCTTCGCTGTCCTCGCGTTCCTCGATGTAGACCGGAAGTCGAGTGCCGGGTGTGAGCGCGGCCAGCTCTTGGGGCGTGAATTCCTCGGCGGAAATGATCCCCTCGGATTTATAGCCGATGTCCACGATCACCGCGTCCTTCTTGACCGCCAAGACGGTGCCTTCGATGACCGATCCTTCCTCGAAGTTCTGGAAGGTCTGTTCGTACATCGAGGCCATCGCGGCCTTCTCCGGTGATCCCGTTTTCAACTGCGCCAACGTTTCCATTCGCCTTATCACGCCTCCCCACACGACCTGATATAACACCCAGGGTTAAAGGTTAATTGCTTGCAGATCGGCCGGCGCCGCAGGGGGCCTGGACTCCGCCGAGTTCCGCGATGCGGCCCATGATCTCCTGACTGATCCGCTGATACAACTCTTTCTTCTTGGCCTCGCTGTCCATCTCCTTCACAAGCGCTGTGAAATCCACTGGCACACCGTAGCTCACCTGGATCGGGCGCAGTCGGATCCACGTGGACCCCGGCGGGAGCACGTCGTATGTGCCCCCCAGGTAGGCGGGCACCACGGGGCTGCCCGTCGCGGCCACAATGATCCCCACCCCCGGCTTGCCCGGCTGGAGCCGTCCATCCTCCGAGCGGCTTCCTTCCGGGTAAATGACCACCGCCTGCCCGGCTTTCAGGCGACGGATGGCCTCCTCAAAGGCAGTGCGGTCAACGCGCTCTCTCCGGATCGGGATCCAGCCCATGTGCCGCATCAACCAGGCCGCCGGTCCGTAGAAAAGGTCCATCCGGCCCATGAACCATGCCCGCCGGGGCATCCCGCATCCCAGGATCGGGATGTCCAGGTAGCTGGTATGGTTCGCGGCGATCAGCACCCCGCCGGTCTTTGGCACGTGGTGCGCGCCGGAGACCCGGAACCGGAACAACACCGTCGCCAGCAGTCGGACTGTAACCCACGTCAGCCAGTAGAGCACCATTACCGGAGGGCAGCCGCCTTGCGCTCGATCATGCGCAACATGCGTTCGACGACTTCCTCGATCGTGAGCCGGCTGGTGTCGATGATCATCGCGTCCGGAGCCGCCGCCAGCGGGGCGCTCTCCCGCGTCCGGTCGCGCCCGTCGCGGACTTCCAGCTCACGCTGCGTCTCCGCCAAGTCCGCTGCCTGCCCCGCGCCCACGAACTCCGCATGACGCCGCCGCGCCCGCTCCGCTGGGGCGGCCTCCAGAAAGAACTTCACGGGCGCCTGTGGGAAGACCCGAGTCCCCATGTCTCGGCCTTCCGCGACGATGCCCCGGACGCCTGCTTGGCGTCCGAAGTTCTGCTGGACCGGCAGCAACCGGGCCCGCACATCGGGCAAGGCGGCCACCTGGGAGGCCGCGCGGCTGACCTCTGGCGTCCGCAACTCGTCCTGCAGGGCTTGGCCGTCCACTTCAACAACCATCCCGCCACCGACGGTGGACGACACCTTCAACGTGGTCGTCGCGCAGAGCCGACGTATCGCATCCGAAGCCGCTGGGTCGGTGCCAGTGCTCAAGGCCTTCCACGCGACGGCGCGATAGAGGGCGCCGGAGTCCAGGTACGCGTAGCCCAGTCGTGCGGCGATCAGCTTGGCGACGGTACTCTTGCCAACCCCGGACGGGCCGTCGATGGCAACGATCATCGGCTGGGTTCTGGTAGCCCCTGTAGGGGGCTGTGCGTCCCACGAAGCCGGTATTGTATTCACCCTTGCCCCGAAGGTGTCAATAACCCTCGCAATCTCTTATCAAATCCGGGGAATGAGGTCGCCACGCAGGCGGTGTCCTCAACCCGCATCTCTCCCTGCGCCACCAGTCCTGCGACCATCATGGCCATGGCCACGCGATGGTCCCCGTGGCTCTGGCAGACGGCTCCTTTCAAGGGACGGCCGCCCATGATGCGCAGGCCGTCCGGCCGTTCCTCGACCGCGGCGCCCAGGCGACGCAACTCGGTCGCCATGGTGGCAATTCGGTCACTCTCCTTCACGCGCAGTTCTTCCGCGCCGCTAACGATGGTCTCGCCCTGGGCGCAAGCCGCCGCCACGCAGAGGATCGGAAACTCGTCAATCGTCCTGGGCATGCGCGCGGGCCCGATCGTCACCCCACGCAGGGGCGCCGAGCGGACACGCAGGTCCGCGACCGGCTCCCCGGCCTGCACGCGGGGATTCAGAAGCTCGATGCGCGCGCCCATCTCCTGCAGGACTTCGAGGACGCCTGTCCGTGTGGGATTGACGCCCACTCCCGTGATCGTCACGTCCGACTCGGAAACCAGCGAGGCGGCCACCAGAAAGAAGGCGGCCGCCGAAAGATCGCCCGCCACGGTGATGTCTTTGGCTGCGAACGCACGCTGACCGGTGAGGCTCACTGTGAGGCCGTTCCGCGTCACCGGGATGCCGAGGTAGTCGAACAGGCGCTCCGTGTGGTCGCGCGACAGAGCCGGTTCGGTCACGCTCGTGGTTCCCTCGGCAAAGAGGCCCGCCAACAGGACGGACGACTTCACCTGCGCGCTAGCGATCGGGGAACTGTAGGCGATACCCCGCAGGCGCGCGCCGGCGATGGCGAGCGGCGCGAGTTCCCCGCCGCGGCGGCCGGCGATCACCGCGCCCATCTCGCGGAGCGGACCGACGACGCGGCCCATGGGCCGCCGCCGGATCGAGGCGTCGCCGGTCAGCACAGAGAAGAAGTCCTGTCCGGCCAGCACGCCGGCGAGCAAGCGAATGCCCGTGCCGGAGTTCCCGCAGTCCACGATCGAGTCCGGTTCCCGCAGGCCCCACAGGCCTTTGCCCGCCACCCGCAGGCGGTCGGCCGCGATCTCGATTGGCACGCCCATCGCCTGGAACGCCGCCGCCGTGTGGAGGCAGTCCTCGCCAGGGCAGTAGTTGGTGATTGTAGCCTCGCCGTCCGCCAGCGCGCTGAGAATGATCGCGCGGTGGGTGATGGATTTGTCTCCCGGGACGGTGAGGGTACCGCGCAAAGGCATCAGGTGACCTTCTCTCGCAGGTGCTTCGCCTGCGTGAACTCCCGGGTGAGCCCCTCGGCATCGCCGGCTTTGAGGAGCGCCTTGATGTGGTTGAGGCGGGCCTCATAGAGTTCGATCTGACGCAAGAGATTGTCCCGGTTCCACAGGCATATGTCCCGCCACATCTCGGGCGACGAGGCCGCGATGCGGGTGGTATCCTTGTACCCGCCGCCGGCGAACGCTTGGAGATCGAGGCCGGGCGCGTACCGTTCCTGGAGCATGGCGATGGTGTTCACGAGCGAGAAGGCCAGCACGTGCGGCAAGTGGCTGACGGCACCCAGGACTAGGTCGTGCAGCATAGGATCCATCTCACGGACCCGCGCACCGCAGGCTTCCCAGAGGCGGCGCACCTTCGCCAGCGCATCGGGGTCCGTCTGCGAGGTCGGCGTCAGAACGCAGAGGGCGTCGCGGAATAAGTCGAGGCTCGCCGCTTCCACCCCGGTCTTCTCCTTGCCGGCGATGGGGTGCGCGCCGACCACTCGGATGCCGGCCGGCACGAGCGCCTCCATGCGCTCGACCAGAGGGCCTTTGACACTTCCCACGTCTGTCACGATGGCGCCACGAGCGAGCCGCGAGGCGCACGCGCGGAGCGCGGCTTCGAAGGTATCCACCGGTGTGGCGAGCACGAACAGATCCGAGCCTGCCGCTGCCTCCGCTAGGTCCGTGGCGTAGCGGTCGACGACCTTCCGCTCGACGGCCTTCTTGAGATTTTCGACCCGTCGGCCGCCGCCGACGATGGTTTTGACGAGCCCCTGCTGTTTGCAGATCATCCCGAGCGAGCCCCCGATGAGGCCCACGCCAACGATGGTCATCTGCTGGAACAACGGGAACGGCCGCGTCGGGGTACCCGTTGCTCTTGGTTGCAACGGGTCATCCGGCTTGGGACGGGTGGGTGCCATGGTCGCCATCAAATCTCGCGGTCCACCGCTTCCGCGATCTTCTTGAGGTCCTTCATCAGCTCTTTGAACTTGGCGGGCTTGAGCGACTCCTCGCCGTCACAGAGGGCGCATTCCGGGTTGGAGTGCACTTCGATCAGCAGGCCGTCCGCGCCGGCCGCGATGGCGGCTTTGGCCATGGGTGCCACCAGTTCCCACTTGCCGGTGGCATGGCTGGGGTCCACGATGATCGGCAGGTGGGACAGGGCTTTCAGCGCGGGGACGGCCGAGAGGTCCAGCGTGTTGCGGTACTGAGCCTCGAAGGTGCGGATGCCGCGCTCGCAGAGCATCACGTTCTTGTTGCCGCGCGACATGATGTATTCGGCGGAGAGCAGCCACTCCTTGATGGTCGCCGAGAGGCCGCGCTTGAGGAGCACCGGCTTGTCGTAGGCGCCGACCTCCTTCAGGAGCTCGAAGTTCTGCATGTTGCGGGCGCCGACCTGGATGATGTCCGTCTTCTCGAGGAAGTACTCGATGTCGCGCGGGTCCAGGATCTCGCTGACGACCGGCAGGCCTGTCTGCCGCTTGGCCTCGGCCAGGTAATCCAGCCCCTCATTGCCAAGTCCCTGGAAACTGTAGGGCGAGGTGCGGGGCTTGTAGGCGCCCCCGCGCAGGATGCTCGCGCCGGCGGCCTTCACTTCGTGGGCGATCCCAAGCGTCAGCTCCTTCTTCTCCACGGCGCAGGGTCCGGCCATGATCGCCAGCTTCCTGCTGCCGACCTTCACGCCATTCACGTCGATGATCGTGTCGTCTTTCTTGAACTCGCGTCCCGCGAGCTTCCAGGGCGCCAGAATCGGGACCACCTCTTCGACCCCGGGGATGGCCCGGAGCGGGTGGTTGGCGAGCAGCCGGTCGTCGCCGATCACGCCGATGATGGTCCGCTCCTGCCCCTTCGAGAGGTGGGGGCTGAGGCCGAGCTCCCGCACGCGGTCCATCACGTGCTCGATCTCTTTTTCCGTGGCGTTGGGTTTCAGCACGATAATCATGAAACGGCGCTCCTTATTACTTGCTCAGCACTGCCTGGAGGGCTGCGATAAACCGTTCATTCTCATGGGGCAAGCCGATCGTGACCCGGAGGAACGGGCCGTTCAGGTGCCGCACGATGACGCCCCGGCGGAGCAGGGCCTCGAACACGGCCTTGCCGTCCTGTTTCACGTCGAAGTACAGGAAATTGGCCTGGCTGGGGACAACGGTGAGCCCCAGAGCCCTGAGTCGCTCCGTCAGGTAGGCCATCCCCTCGGTGTTCAGCCGGCGGCTTTCGCGGACGTGCTCTTCGTCCGCGAGGGCGGCCAGCGCGGCCTTCTGCGCGAGACTGTTCGTGTTGAACGGCGGCCGAATGCGGTTCAGGTGCTGCACGATCTCCGGCGTCGTCAGGCCGTAGCCGATCCGCAGTCCCGCAAGCCCGTAGATCTTCGAGAAGGTCCGCAGCAGCACGACGTTGCGGCCGGCCTTGAGCAGCGCCATCGTGTCGGGATAGTCGGCCGCCGTCACGTACTCGTAGTAGGCCTCGTCAAAGACGACGATCACATCCGGCGGGATCGCCCGCATGAGCGCCGTGACCTCGGCGGCCGTGACGTACGTGCCGGTCGGATTGTTCGGGTTGCAGATGAACACCAGCCGCGTCTTCGGGGTAACAGCTTTGGCCATGGCGGGCAGGGTGTGGCGGTGATCTTTCAACGGTACCAGGACCGGTTTGGCGTGCACGGCGGTCACGTCAATCTTGTAGACGACGAAACTGGGATCGGCCATGATCGCCTCGTCCCCCGGTTCCAGGAAGGCCTTGGTCAACAGCACGATGACTTCGTCAGACCCGTTGCCGAGGATGATCTGGTCCGGCGCCACCTTCCACCGCTCCGCCAGAGCGTCGCGCAGGTAGTAGCCTCCGCCATCGGGATAGCGGTTCACCGTTTTCGCGGCCTCGCTCAGGACAGCGAGCGCCTTGGGCGACGGCCCGCGCGGATTCTCGTTGGAGGCCAGCTTGATCGAACCGGTGATGCCGAGCTCGCGCTCCACTTCCTCAATGGGCTTGCCCGGCGAGTAGGGGACGATGCCGGCGATGTCGGGGCTGATGCGGATGGCCATGGCAGTCCTTAACTGTGTGCGGGGTAGGAGCCGAGGATCTTGAGGAACAGGCAGCGGGACTTGAGCTCGGTCAAGGCCTTCTTGATGCGGTCTTCGTCCATGTGCCCTTCGCAGTCGATGAAGAAGATGTACTCCCAGGCCTTGCGACGCGACGGCCGTGACTCGATCTTTGTCAGGTTCACCCCGCTGGACGCGAAGGGCCGGAGCAGTTCGTAGAGAGCGCCGACCTTGTCCTTGACCGACAGCATGATGGAGGTCTTGTCCTTGCCGGTCCGCTCGGCGGGCTTCTGCGAGAGCACCAGGAACCGTGTGTAGTTGTTGATGTTGTCCTCGATGCGGGCCTTCAGGACCTTCAACCCGTAGAGCTGGCCCGCAAGCTCCGACGCGATGGCCGCGGTTGTGGGATCTTCGGCAGCAATCTCGGCCGCGCGGGCCGTGCTGTGCACTTCCGACACGGGCACGCCCGGTAGGTTCGTCTCCAGCCAGTTGCGGCACTGGGCGATCGCGTGCGGGTGCGAGTAGATCTTCTTGATGGCGCCCATCGAGTCGGCCTTCGACAGTAGATGGTGGGAGACCTCCTGTTGCACCTCGCCGTAGATCAGGAGATTGGAGTCGATGAACATGTCGAGCGTGTGGTTGACCACGCCTTCGGTGGAGTTCTCGATCGGGACCACGCCGAAGTCAGCCCGGCCCCGCTCGACCTCGTTGAAGACTTCCTTGATGGAGGTCAGCGGGACGTACTGGGCCGACGAGCCAAACTTCTGGATGCAGGCGAGGTGCGTGAACGTGGCGGAGGGACCCAGATAAGCCACTTTCATGGGCCCTTCCAGCGCCAGGGAGCCGGACATGACCTCGCGGTACACGGCGCGCAGGGCCTCGCTGGGGAAGGGGCCTGGGTTGTTCTTGCAGATCCGATCCAGGATCTCGGCTTCGCGGGCCGGGGTGTGGAGGTTGGCGTGCGAATCCTGCGCTTTCTTCAGCATTCCGATCGCGATGACATGGCGGGCGCGCTCGTTCAGCAGACGGATGATCTCGTCATCGATCTTGTCGATTTCCTTGCGATAGCTCTGGACCGACTTGGGATCTTTCATCAAATTTTTCGCCTAAATGAGAAAGGTCACTATACCGGACGTTAGCCGATTTTGCAAGGAATTACAATGGGGTGCGTTTGGTGGATGACGCGCGCGAGTCGCGCTGAGGTGGCGCTAGGCCAACAGATCCTTTTGTTTTCCGAAGTGTTGGAACGCAAGGCGCGAGGCGACGCGGCCGCGGGAAGTCCGCTCCAGATAACCGGCCTGGATCAGGTACGGTTCGTACACGTCCTCCACGGTCTCGCGTTCTTCGCCGATGGCCGCGGCCAGGGAGTCCACGCCCACCGGTCCCCCAGTGAATTTCTCGATGATGGTGAGCAGCAACTTGCGATCCATCTCGTCGAAGCCCGCCGAGTCCACGCCGATCCAGGCCAGAGCCGCGTCGGCGACTTCCCGGGTCACGCGCCCGTCGAATTTGATCTGTGCGTAGTCGCGCACACGGCGGAGCAGGCGGTTGGCGATGCGAGGCGTGCCGCGGGCACGGCGCGCGATCTCGGCCGCGCCGTCTTTCTCGATCGTCATCTTCAGGATGCCCGCCGACCGCAGGACGATGGCCTCCAACTCCTCCGCGGTGTAGAAGTCTAGACGCTGGACCAGGCCGAACCGCTCCCGCAGCGGTGAAGTCAGCGACCCGGCGCGCGTGGTCGCGCCGATCAGGGTGAACCGCGGCAGATCGAGCTTGATCGTGCGGGTGGACGGGCCTTGCCCGATGATGAGGTCGAGTTGGAAGTCTTCCATCGCCGGGTACAGCGCTTCCTCGACAGGGGCCGGCAGGCGATGGATCTCGTCGATGAACAGGATATCGCCTTCCTGCAACGTGGTGAGGATGGCGGCGAGGTCACCGGCATGGCTCAGCACGGTGCCGGACGTTGAGCGGATGGTGACGCCCATCTCCCGGGCGATGATGTGGGCGATCGTGGTCTTGCCGACGCCCGGCGGGCCGTAGAAGATGCAGTGGTCCAGCGCCTCCTTGCGCTGCTTGGCCGCGTCCATGCAGATGCGCAGCGCGTCCTTCATGCGCGCCTGGCCGACATACTCCGCGAGCGTCTGGGGGCGCAGCGCCGCCTCGACGGTCTTCTCGTCGTCGCTCGGCTGCGTCGTCACAATGCGTTCAGGCATGCTACTTCGCCAGCTCCTTCAACGCCTCGCGGATGATATTGGGAAGGTGCGTCTCGCCGTTGCGGCTTGCCAGCACCTGCTTCACGACTTCTTTCGCTTCGACGGCCTTGTAGCCAAGATTGGTCAAGGCCGAGAGGGCATCGTCCATGAGTTTGCTTGACGGCTCGGCGGCCTTTGCCGCGCGGTGATCGACGGGACCCGCCAGCTTCTCGATCTTGTCCTTGAGTTCCAGCGCCAGGCGCCCGGCCGACTTCTTGCCGATGCCCGGCACCGACGCCAGCATCCGGTGATCGTCGTTGCGGACGGCTGATGCGAGGTCATCCACGCTCAAGGTGGAGACCACGCTTAAGGCTAGCTTCGGCCCGATGCCGGATACGCCCAGTAGGAGCAGGAATGCATCCTTCTCGCGCTGCGTGAGGAAGCCGAATAGTTGAATGGCGTCGTCTCGGACATGCGTGTGGATGACGAGGGTGACGGATTGGTTGAGGTCGGGAAGTTGGTAGTAGGTGCTCAGCGGAATGAGGACGTCGTACCCCACCCCCTGCACATCGATGATGACTCCTCCCGGATGTTTCGATGCGAGGCGGCCGGTGAGCGAGGCAATCATCCTGCCGCTGCGACCTTCTCCATGATCTCTTCCGGAATGTCGAAGTTCGAGTGGACCTTCTGGACGTCGTCGTGGTCTTCCAGCGTATCGATCAGCTTCAGCACGTGTTCCGCGTTTTTCTCATCGAGCTTGACGTAGTTCTCCGGGACAAAGGTGATCTCGGCCAGGGAGCACTCGATCTTGGCGTCGACCAGGGCTTTTTTCACCTTCTCGAAGTCATGAGGATCGGTGATGACCTCGTAGGTTTTCTCATCCACCTTCATGTCCTCAGCGCCGGCGTCCAGCGCCAGGCTCATGAGCTTGTCCTCATCCACCTTGCCCTTCTCCACGACCAGCAGGCCTTTTTTGTGGAATTGCCAGGCGACGGAGCCGGCCTCTGCGAGGTTACAATTCTGTTTGGAGAAGATGTTGCGGATCTCGGCTACTGTGCGGTTCCGGTTGTCGCTGGTGAGATCAATCAGCAGGGCGCAGCCTCCCGGGCCGTAGCCTTCGAGTTGGAACTCTTCGAAGTGAACGCCGGGAAGCTCGCCGGTCCCGCGCTGGATGGCCTTCTTGATGTTGTCGGAGGGCATGTTGACGTCTTTGGCCTTGGCGATGGCTAGGCGGAGGCGGGGGTTGCCCTCGGGGTCGCGACCTCCGAGGCGTGCGGCGATGGTGATCTCACGAATGATCTTGGTGAAAATCTTGCCGCGCTTGGCGTCTACGGACGCCTTGTGCCGCTTCGTGGTCGCCCAGTGACTATGGCCCCCCATGACCTCGCTCCTTCATGCTTGGAATGGTAGTTCATGATGATGACGTGGCGGATTGTGACACAGCGTTGCGAAGGGTGTCAATTCGACGAAGCCAGCGCCTTGCGGATCTCGCGGGCGGTCTGCGGGCCGACGCCCCCGACCCGTTGGAGTACCTCTTCGCTCGCTTCCGTCAACGCGTCGATCGAGCCGAAGTAGCGCAGCAGATCGCGGCGCTTGGCAGGACCGACGCCGGGGATCCCATCCAGTTTTGACGAAAGGAGCGCCCGGCTTCTGAGATTGCGGTGGTACGTGATCGCGAAACGATGGGCCTCGTCGCGGATGTACTGCAAGACGTGTGTGGCGGGCGAGGACGGCTTCAGGACGACGGGGTTCTTTCGCCCGGGCAGAAAGACCCGCTCGTCCTTCTCCCCTTTTGCCTTGGCAAGCGCGATCATGTCGATCCGCGAGAGACCCAGCTCCCGCAGAGCGTCCATCGCGGCGCCCAACTGGCCGATCCCGCCGTCAATGAGGATCAGATCCGGCAAGGGGCGCTGCTCCTCCTTGACGCCGGAGTAATGGCGCAGGACGACCTCCTTCATGCTGGCGAAGTCGTTGGCGCCCGCGACGGTCTTGATGCGGAACTTGCGGTAGTCCGATTTCTTCGGCCCGCCGGCCTCCCACACCACCATGGACGCGACGCCCTGGTTGCCCTGGATGTTGGAGATGTCGAATCCCTCGATGCGGGCGGGCGCCTTCTTGAGGTGCAGCAGCTTTCGCAGCTCCTCGACGGCCGCGCGCTCCGAGGCTTCGTCGCGCAAGTGGTCTCTCAGCGCGGCGGCGGCGTTCTCCTCCGCGAGCTGCACGAGATGGTGCTTGATCCCGCGCTCCGGGGCCAGGACGAGCACTTTCTCGCCCTTTTTCTCCGACAACCACTGGCTGATGAGGTCGGCTTCGGGCAGGGGGACGGGGAGCAGCACCTGCTTCGGCGGGATGACGTCCCTGCTGTAGAACTGCTCGATCACCGAACGGACCAGTTCTTCATCCGAGGTGTCCTGGACCTGTCCCCAGTGGAAGTCCTTGCGGCCCACCAGCAGCCCGCCGCGGACGAACAGCATCTGGATGTCCGCGGCCGCGCCTTCCCGGACGAGGCCCACGACGTCCTGGTCCACGTTCTCGGTCTGCGCCACGCGCTGGCGCTCCAGGGTGCGCTCGATCTTGAAGATGCGGTCCCGGATGCGAGCAGCCTCCTCAAAATCTTCCCGCTCGGCCGCCGCGACCATCAACGCGTGGTAACTTTCCAGGAGTTCCGTGTTCCGGCCTTCGAGGAACATCCGCACCTGCTTGACGATCTCATGGTACTCCTTGGATGTCTGGTAGCCGACGCAGGGGGCCATGCAGCGCTTGATCTCGTATTCGATGCAGGGTCGCTCGGCCTTGCCGTCGATCTCGATGGTGCACGTGGCCAGGGGGAAGATCTTCTTGATCGCGCGCAAGGTCTCCCGCAGCGCGCCGGCGGGAACGTACGGGCCGTAGTAGAGCGCGCCGTCGTGCTGCACTTTGCGGACGATCGAGAAGCGGGGAAAGGCCTCTTTGATCGGCAGACGCAGGTACGGGTAGTTTTTGTCGTCTCTTAAGACGACGTTGAAGCGCGGACGATGGCGCTTGATGAGATTGTTCTCGAGGATCAGGGCTTCCAGTTCAGACCGCGTGACCAGGGTCTCGATGTCGGTCACGAGCGAGAGCAGGAGACGGGTCTTGGGGGTCAGGTCAGCGCCTTTCAGGAAGTAGGAGCGGACCCGGTCAGCCAGGATGTTGGCCTTCCCGATGTAGAGGATCTCGCCCCCCTTGCCCTTCATCAGGTAAACGCCGGGCTTATCCGGGAGATGTTCCAGCTTGGTAACGAGCGAAGTGGGTGCGGGAGGGGCGCTCTTAGCGGGGCCCCCTCCCGCTATGATGGTATCAGACGCCATGAAAACTAGTGTAGACTAGAGATCTTAGCTGGACAAGGGAGTGAGGCGACATGTTCGGAACCTCGTGGCACATCGGGCGCATCTTCGGCATCCCGTTGCGCATCCACATCTCCTGGTTTCTCGTCTTCGCGCTGGTGGTGTGGTCGCTGGCCCGCTACTACTTTCCCGCCGTGCTCTCCCAGAGTCCGCTCTGGGAATACTGGGTTCTGGGCGTTGTAGCGGCGCTGCTGCTGTTCGCTTCGGTCCTGGTGCACGAACTGGGCCACTGTCTCGTCGCGCTCCGGTACCGGATCCCGATCGCCCAGATCACCCTGTTCATCTTCGGTGGCATGGCGCAGATCCGACGCGAGGCGCCGACGCCGAAGGCGGAGTTCCTGATCGCGATCGCGGGGCCGATCGTGTCGGTCGGGGTCGGCCTCTGCTTCTGGCTGCTCGCCGCGCTGCCGAGGGCGCCGCTCGAGCTGACCGCCGTCTCTGAGCACCTGCGCAACATCAACTTGGTGCTCGCGATCTTCAATCTTGTGCCCGGCTACCCGCTGGACGGGGGGCGCGTGCTGCGCGCCGCGCTCTGGGCCTGGTCCAAAAACTTCCACAAGGCCACCCGGCAGGCGGCCCGGGCGGGTCAGGGCTTTGCGGTCCTGCTGATGCTCTTCGGCGCCTGGGATATGGTCGCCGGGCTGGCCATCGGCGGCGTGTGGTTTCTCCTGATCGGGGCCTTCCTCTATACCGCCGCGCACAATACCCATCGCCAAGTTGCGTTCCAGGAGTCCCTGATGGGACTCCGGGTGGGCGATGTCATGACGCCGGAGGTGGTCGTGCTGGAGGCCGGGATGACCCTGGACGAGGCGGTCAACAACTACTTCCTGCGCTTCGGGTACGGCGGTTTCCCGGTGGTTGATAATGGGCGGCTGGTCGGGGTGCTCTCGCTCAAGGAGATCAAGGCGATCCCGCGCTACCGGTGGGGAACCCTCACGGTCGGCGAGGTGATGGCGCCTCACAGCTTGCAGGCGGAAATTCACCCCGACGAGCCAATCACCGCCGCCATGGAGCGGATGATCCACGACGACCGCAGCCGGCTCGTGGTGCGGGACGGGGGCAGGGTGCTCGGCCTCGTCACGCGCTCCGGCATCGCGCGGTTTTTAGACCTCCGCCAGCGCTAGCCTGACGGGTCCTGTCGCCTGCGGCTTCGGGGTCCTGCCACCGATCGGCACGTTTATTTCTTCTTAGGGGCAACCCTATGTGGTTGCCCTCTCCTGGGCGGACACGCAGGTCCGCCCCTACCCATCCGGCATGGATCGGCGCCACCCGTCAGTTAGGCGCCCTCATCCAGGCTGAGCACACGCCGGTTGCCGTCGGCGTCCATCTGGACGGTCATGTGGAGGGTGGTGCCGGGCTTCAGCTTTCTGAAGAAGTCCATCATGCCGGCGTCGCGCGGGAACACCTTGAACATCATCTCGTCGTTGCGAATGTCGCGCCAGCGGCGTCCATCGTGCACATGAGTCCAGACGATCCAGATCGCATCCTCGTAGCCGTCGAAAGCCTGGAGGCGCCCCACGATGCGGGTCGGCTTGTCGAATTTCATCTGCTGGATGATCCGGTCGAACTCGTCGGGCTGCTCGCCAGGGGGAACCGGCGGCTCCTGCTGCGCATGCGCAAGGGGACCGATGAGTAGCAGTGCAAAAGTGCAAGCAGTGACAATCTTCAGGGAGGGCATGACCTCATTATAAGCCAAAGAACGATGTACTATTTCAGCGGGAGGACGGCGCTCTGGGCGGCCTTGACGAGCTGGTCTGGGAACACACCGAGGATCAGGACGGCGACGGACGCGACCAAGAGCACCGCAATGGTGGCGGGCGAGACCACGACCCGCACATTGTATCCGGGCGTGCCGGCCGCCTCGCCAGGGTCCCGCATGTACATGACCATGACCACGCGAAGGTAATAATAGGCCGAGACGGCGGCGAAGATGACCGCCAGCACCGCCAGGCCAGTCATGCCGGCGCTCACCGCGGCCATGAAGACATAAAACTTGGCGATAAAGCCCCCCGTCGGCGGGATGCCTGTGAGCGAAATCATGAAGAGCAGCATGACCAGGGCCGCCCACTTGTTGCGTTTGGCCAGGCCGGTGAAATCGTCGATCTCGTCTCCTTCCAGCCCGCCACGCCGCAGCATTGTTACCACCGTGAAGGCGCCGAGAGTCATGAACGCGTAAATCGCGAGGTAGAGCATCACGCTGGCCGTGCCGAAGGCGTCGGCGACGGCCAGGCCGATGAGCGCGTAGCCAGCGTGCGCGATGCTGGAATAGGCCAGCATGCGCTTGATGTTGGTCTGGACGATCGCGACGACGTTGCCCAGGATCAAGGTTGCCACGCAGACGGCGACGAGCAGCAGCTGCCAGTCCTCCTTCAGCCCGCCCAGCGCACCCAGAAACACCCGCACAAAGGCCGCGAAACTGGCCGCCTTGGACGCCACGGCCATGTAGGCCGTCACCGATGTGGGCGATCCCTCGTACACGTCCGGCGTCCACATGTGGAAGGGGACAGCCGCGACCTTGAAGCCGAACCCCACCACCAGCAGGCTCATCGCCAGCATCAAGATCGGATCGCCGGCCGGCAGGCTGGCGATTCCCTCGCGGATGCCGGCCAGCGTGGTGCTGCCGGTGCGGCCGAACAGCAGCGAGATGCCGTAGAGCAGGATGCCGGAGGAGAACGAGCCCAGGATAAAGTACTTGGCCGCGGCCTCCAGCGGGCGCAGTTCGTACCGCTTGAACCCGGCCATCACGTACAAGCAGAGCGACATCAACTCCAGGCCGAGGTAAATGACGAGCAGGTCGGCGCCTGACACCATCACCATCATGCCTGAGAGCGAGAGCAGGATGAAGGCGTAGAATTCCGGCAGGTCGATCTCCTCCAGCTTCAAGTGCGCCTTGGCCAGCAGGATGATGAGCGCGGAGACTCCGATCAGCAACAGCTTCCAGAAGGTCCCGTACGCGTCCAGGACATACAGGCCGCTGAAGGCCGGGCGCGGCACGCCCGCGAACGCGCCCATGAACCAGTAGCTCACCACAAAGGCGGCTCCCAAGGTGGCCAGGCTCAGATACGTGAGCCATTCCTTGCGGTGCGGGGGGGTCAGTGGGGCCAGCACCAGCAGCAGGCAGCCTCCCGTCATGACCAGTAGTTCCGGGAGGATCGCCAGCAGATCGGCGGTGGAGACCACAGTCATGGCAGGCCCCCAGGTATTCCGCTCAGCGAACCAACCCCAGTCGGAAGCGCCTCACTTCCTCGAGCCATCACGTCGAACGTATGGGCGATGCTGGCGTGCATGGGCGTCAGGAAAGGATTGGGGAAGACGCCGATCCAGAAGATGAGAACGATCAAGGGCACGAGCGTGGCCATCTCGCACCAGTTGAGGTCGGTGACTCGGGCGGTCTTCTCGGTCGGCACGCCGAAGGCGACCCGCTGGACCATCCAGAGGAGGTACACCGCCGCCAGGATGACCCCCAGCGCCGCCGCCACCGCGATGGCTTTGTTGTAGAGGAAGCTACCCACGAGCACCAGGAACTCGCCGATGAAATTGTTCGTGCCGGGGAGCGCGAGCGAGGAGAGCGCAAAAATCACCAGGCAGGTGGCGTACCGCGGCATCGGCTTCGACAGCCCGCCGTTGTCCGCGAGCATGCGGCTGTGGGTCCGCTCGTAGATCAAACCCACGCAGAGGAACAGGCCCCCGGTCGTGATACCGTGGTTGAGCATCTGGAGCAGGGCGCCTTCCACGCCTTGGGTGTTGAGGACGAAGATCCCCAGGGTCACGAAACCCATGTGGCTGACGCTGGAGTAGGCGATGAGCTTCTTGAAGTCGCTCTGGGCGAGAGCCATGTAGGCGCCGTACAGGATGGCTATGATGGAGAGCGCGAGGACGATGGGCGTGAAGCGCCCCACGGCGTCGGGGAGCATCGGCAGGCTGAAGCGCAGGAAGCCGTAGGCGCCCATCTTCAGGAGGATGCTGGCCAGGATGACGCTGCCCGCGGTGGGTGCCTCGACGTGCGCGTCCGGCAGCCAGGTGTGCAGTGGGAACATGGGGACCTTGACCGCGAAGGCGATGAAGAAGGCCCAGAAGAGCCAGGCCTGCAGCGTCTCGCCGTATTGCGCGCGGCTCAGCGCGAGGATGTCGAACGTGTGGCCGCCCTGGAAATAGAGCACGATGATGGCTACCAGGAGCAGCAGGCTGCCGGCCAGGGTGTACAGGAAGAATTTGATCGCGGCGTAGATCCGGTTGGGCCCGCCCCAGACGCCGATGAGGAGGTACATGGGGATCAGCATGGCTTCCCAGAAGACGTAGAAGAGGACGAAGTCCAGTGCGCAGAAGACCCCTAGCAGGGCGGTCTCCATCGCCAGGAGCGTGATCATGAATTCCCGCACGCGGGACTTGATCGCGGTCCAGGAGCACACCACGCAGATCGGCATGAGGAGCGTCGTGAGCAGGACCAGCCACAGGCTGATCCCGTCGATGCCGACGGCGTAGCGGATCGGGGGAGTGCTGATCCACTGCACCACCTCGCCGAACTGCATCCGGTGGGTGGCCGGGTCGAACCAGAAATACAGCGGCAGGGAGAGCGCGAACTCGAGGCCGGTCGTCCAGAAGGCCACGTACTTGACGGCGGCCTCGTCCTTGAAGAAGGCCATCATCGCCACGCCCACCAGCGGCAGGAGGATCACCAGCGTGAGCAGGTGCGGCAGCGGGGTCGTATTAAGGATGACGTCTTGCATGCTCACAACAGCAGCATCACGTAGAGCCCCAGGATCGCGACTGCTCCGAGGGCCATCGCGAGGGCGTAATGCTGGACTTCGCCGCTCTGGACCAGCCGGAGCGCCCGTCCCCACAAGACGGTAGCGGCTCCCACGCCGTTCACCATTCCGTCGATCACCTGGACATCCACGATCTTCCATAGACTGTTTGCCAGCGCCACCGTCGGTTGAACGATCGTCCGGTCGTAGAGCTCGTCCACGTACCATTTGTTGAAGGACAGGGCGTAGGCTTCCCGCCATTGATGGGCCAGGCGGTCCGGCAACCCCGGCGATTTCACATAGACGATATAAGCGGTCGCGATGCCGCCAAGCCCCATCAGGGTTGCCAGGAGCATGATGCCGGCGGCAGCCGGACTTTCGTGGGGCACAGCCATCTCTTCGGGTCCTGGCAGGACCGGCTCGATGAATCCGGGGATGCCCAGGTAGCCGGTGATGATCGAAAGGGCCGCCAGGATCACGAGTGGGACCGTCATCACCGGCGGGGACTCATGAATGCGTTCCCGGTGGTGCAGGTCCACGCGTGATTCTCCCCAAAACGCGACGAACAGCAGGCGGAAGCTGTAGAACGCCGTCATGAACGCCGTGACCAGACCGACCAACGCGAGCGTCTTGCCTAGCATGCTGGCCGACCAGGCGCTCACGAGGATCTCGTCCTTGCTGAAAAAGCCCGCGGTGAGCGGGAACCCGGAGAGAGTCAGCGCGCCGATGAGCATGGTCCAGTAGGTGACGGGCATCCTGTCCTTGAGGCCGCCCATCCGCCGCATGTCCTGCTCGTGGTGCAGGGCAATGATGACCGAGCCGCAGCAGAGGAACAGGAGGGCCTTGAAGGCCCCGTGAGTCAGGAGGTGGTAGATCCCTGCGACGTAGGCGCCGAGCCCACAGGCCATCATCATGTAGCCGAGCTGGCTGACCGTGGACCAGGCCACGACGCGCTTGATGTCGTTCTGCGTCAGGGCGATGGTCGCCGCGAAGAGCGCGGTCATGCCGCCCGTCACGGCTACGACGTCCATCGCGGCGGGAGAGAGGTTGTAGAGCGGGGCCAGGCGCGCCACCATGAAGACGCCGGCGGTCACCATCGTCGCGGCGTGGATCAAGGCAGAGATGGGTGTGGGTCCCTCCATCGCATCCGGCAGCCAGACGTGCAGCGGCACCTGGGCCGACTTGCCCACGGCGCCGGCGAAGAGCAGGAGACAGATCACCGTCATCACCTCCACCGGCCACTGGCCGCCCAGCGGCTTCAGGAGGTTGATCGTCTGCCCCTCGATCAGGACCGCATGGTTGAAGACCTGGTCGTACTGCAGAGAGCCGAACACGGCGAAGATCAGCATGACTCCCAAGCCGAACCCGAAATCGCCAACCCGGTTGACCACAAAAGCCTTGGTCGCCGCGTCGCAGGCAGTCTTGCGCTCGTACCAGTGCCCGATCAGCAGGTAGGAGCAGAGTCCCACCGCCTCCCAGAACATGTACAGCTGCAGGAAGTTGTCGGCCATTACCAGCATCAGCATCGAGAAGGTGAAGAGCGCGACGTAGGCGAAGAAGCGGGCGTAGCCGGGCTCGCCGTGCATGTAGCCGATGGTGTAGACGTGCACGAGCCCGCTCACGATGGTGACCAGCA
>VBOD01000100.1 GCA_005877615.1 Nitrospirota bacterium
CCGTTGGAGCATCTCCTCAGCGGCCTTTCTGGTGAAGGTCAACAATAATATTGCCTCCGGCGGGATGCCGGACTCGATCAGGCGCGCAACCCGGTATACCAGCGTCCGCGTCTTGCCGCTGCCCGCGCCCGCGATCACGAGGATCGGGCCGTCCACGGCTTTGACTGCGGCGAGCTGGCCGGGGTTCAACTCGGCTTCGTAATTGAGCGAGAACTTGGGTTCGGCAGGGCTGTCGGGATCGCGCTTGAGGACGTAGGGCTTCATCGCCGCGCCATTATAACAGAACGAAAGGGATCACTGATTCGATTTTGGAACGTGGCTTGCGGGTGGCGCCGAACGGTCGCCCTGCATTTTCTTTGTAGGGGCAACCCTGTGTGGTTGCCCTCTTCTGGGCGGACACGCAGGTCCGCCCCTACGAGCACGTCCGGGCCGTTCGGTGACAGGACCCGCATCCCATGACATTGCGTCTGCTCTTTGCTAGACTCGCTTCCAATGCAACGCCACGCGGCTCTTTTTCTGCTGGCCTGTATTCCGTTCTTTACCGCCTGCGCGATCATCCCCATTGCGAAATCATCCCCCTCATCCCCGCCAGTCACCCTCAAGCGCGCCCAGTTCCTCATGGGCACGCTGGTGGAGCTGACCGCCGTCGCCCCCGGCGACGTCATCGCGCAGGCGGCGCTGACCGCCGGTTTTCAGGAGATCCGCCGGCTCGAAAACATGCTCAGCACCTGGATCGAGACCAGCGAACTGTCCCGGGTCAACCAGGCCGCGGGACTGGAACCCATAGGTGTGAGCGCCGAGACCTTCGACCTGCTGCGTCGCGCCCTGGAAGTCGCCGAGTACACAGAGGGCGGGTTCAACATCGCCATCGGTCCGGCCGTCCGGCTCTGGAACATCCCCGAGGCCCCGCGCATCCCTTCCGCCATGGAGCTGGAAATTGCCGCTCAATATGTGGACTACCACCGCATCCATCTGGATCAGACCCACCGGACCGTCTTCCTGGAGAAACCGGGCATGCGGATCGACATCGGCGGCATCGGCAAGGGCTTCTCGGCCGAGAAGGCCGCGGCTGTGATGCGGGAGAACGGCGCGACGGGCGGGGTCGTGGCGGTCGCCGGCGACATCCGGGTCTTCGGCAGACGCGCGGACGGCACGGCCTGGCCGCTCGGCATCCAGCATCCCCGCGAGCCCGGGAAAGTCCTGGCCATGCTGGACGTCACCGACGAGGCCATCTCCACTTCCGGTGACTACGAGCGGTATTTCCTGAAGGACGGCGTCCGCTACCACCACATCCTGGACCCCCAGACGCTGCAGCCGGCCCGCCTGTGCCAGAGCGTCACCATCATCGCCCCGGACGCCACCACCGCGGATGCGTTGGCGACCGGCGTGTTCGTCATGGGGCCGGCCCGCGGGATGGCCTTGGTCGAGCGACTCGGGCTCGGCGCCGTGATCGTGGACGCCCGGGGTATGGTGATCGTGTCGTCCCGCCTGCGCGACCGTGTGACGCTCTCTCCTTGACCGAAATCTCCGGCTTCGACTGATGGTCTCTCTTCATGTATTCACCGCATGCAGATTCCACTATTCCCAGGATTTTCGCCGGAACGCACAGGGGTTATAAATCTATGAGGGGCCCGCTGGATTTCTTAGGTTGGAGGCGACACTAAAAAACCCGCATGGTTCTTGCATTTCCATCATGTTTACGGTAAAGTACTACCCGACTTCGTTACAAGGAGGCTTGTTGATCGACCCAATATTGCTTCCCCAGAGCCCCGCCCAGCTTCCTCCCTCGCTGAGTCGGCTCTGGGAATTGTCACACAATCTCTGGTGGAGCTGGAACCCGGACGCCAGAGCCCTCTTTGAAACCCTCGACCGAACGCTCTGGAAGATGACGTCGCACAATCCGGTCATGCTGCTCCGCCAGCTCAGCCCTGAACACGCCGCCTCCGCGTCCACAGACCCGGTCTTCCTGCGGCGCTACGAGTCCGTCCTTCTGGCGTTCGATTCCTACATGTCCGCCGCGGACACATGGTTCGCGCGCCAGCATCCGGAGATGGCGGAGAGCCTCATCGCCTATTTCTCAGCGGAATTCGGCCTGCATCATTCCCTGCCCATCTACAGCGGCGGCCTGGGCATCCTGTCCGGCGATCACTGCAAGGAAGCCAGCGACCTGGGTGTCCCCCTGGTCGGCGTCGGGTTCCTCTATCCGCAGGGCTACTTCCAGCAGCGCATTTCTCCCGACGGCTGGCAGCACGCCAGGTCGGTTCCGTTCATCGCCGCCGACGCGCCGATCCGCCCCGCCCTGCTCCCGAACAGCGAGCGCCTGACGATCCAGGTCCACCTGGACGGTCGGACCATCCATGTCGCGGTCTGGCAGGTCCACGTCGGCCGGGTGGCGCTCTACCTGATGGACACTGACGTGGAAGCGAACGCGCCTTGGGATCGCGAACTGTCCGCGCGCCTGTACGGCGGCGACCAGGAGATGCGTATCCTTCAGGAGATCATCCTGGGCATCGGCGGCGTGCGCGTGCTGCGGGCGCTGGGCCTCCAGCCGACCGTGTGGCACGCCAATGAAGGGCATGCGACGTTCCTGACCCTGGAGCGCCTGCGGGAGTGTCGCCAGGCTGGGCTGCCATTCAACGAAGCCGTGGAGGCTGTGAAAGCCTCCACCGTGTTCACGACCCACACGCCGGTGCCGGCCGGCCATGATGCCTTTCCCTTCCACCTGATGGAGAAATACTTCACCCCGTTCTGCGAGCTGTTGCAGATCAACCGCGAGGACTTCCTCCGGTTGGGCTGCGCGCCGGGCACGGTGGACACCGCCTTCAACATGACAGTGCTGGGTCTGCAGATGAGCGGCTACCGCAACGGCGTGAGCCGCCGACACGGGGAGGTGGCCCGCCGCATGTGGGGCTACGTCTGGCCGGGCGTGCCGGAGGAGCAGGTCCCGATCACGTCCATCACGAACGGGATCCACGTTCCGACCTGGATCGCGCCCGAGATGCGGCAGCTTTACGCGAAGTTCCTGGGTCCCGACTGGGTCGCCCGCCATGACGACCCCGCCATTTGGGAGCGCGTCGGGGACATCCCAGACCAGGAGCTGTGGAACACGCACCTGGCCCTCAAGCGCAAGCTGCTGGGGTACATCAACGAAGAAGCGCGGCTTCGCTGGATCCAGGGCAAGATGGATCCTGCGCAGATCCTGGCCTCCGGCACGCTGCTCGACCCGGAAGCCCTGACGATCGGGTTCGCGCGACGCTTTGCCACCTACAAGCGCGCGACGCTCCTGTTCCGGGACCTGGAACGCCTCAAACGGTTGATGCACGATCCTTGGCGGCCGGTCCAGATCATCTTCGCCGGCAAGGCCCACCCCGCCGACGAGCACGGCAAGTACTTCATCCACCAGGTCTACTCCCTCGCCAAGGACCACGGCTTCGGCGGCCATATCGCCTTCGTGGAAGAGTACGATCTACATACCGCGAAATACCTCATCCATGGCGTGGATGTCTGGCTGAACACGCCCCGCCCGCCGCAGGAAGCCTGCGGGACGAGCGGCCAGAAAGCGGCCCTCAACGGCGTGCCGCACCTGAGCAACCTGGACGGGTGGTGGGTCGAAGGGTACAACGGCGCCAATGGATGGGCGATCGGCCGCCCGGAGTTCGACCCTGACCCCAATGCGCAGGACACCGCCGACGCTGAGGCGTTGTACCGCACGCTGGAGCAGGAAGTGGTGCCGCTGTACTACAACCGGGACCGGGATGGGGTGCCGAGGGGGTGGTTGAACATGATGCGAGAGACCATCCGCAGCGTCGTGCCCCGGTTCTGCACCCGCCGGATGGTGCGCGACTACACGGAACTGCTCTACGCGAAGGCCATCGCGCAGAGCCTTCGGTCGGCCTGGCGTCCCTCCTAAGTCTCCTTCTTCTCCCCTTCAGGAAGTTTGGGCTTGACGATCACCCGGGCCTGTGCCTCCTTGTCGCCGTTGCGGACGA
This sequence comes from Nitrospirota bacterium, assembly GCA_005877615.1. Lineage (GTDB taxonomy): Bacteria > Nitrospirota > Nitrospiria > Nitrospirales > NS-4 > NS-12. Next base: position 3,990 of record VBOD01000100.1, read on the forward strand.
CAATGATCGTCTCCCCGCTACCCACGGCAGTGACCACGCCGTTAGGGTCAACCTTGACGATTTTCTCGTTCCGGCTCTGGTAGGTCGTGCCGAAGGTGGCTTTCGAGATGAACCGCACGGTGCCGTCGGGGAACTCGCCGATCACCTGCAAGTCCCGCTTCTCGCCGACGGCTTCCAACACGAGTTTCCGCTGCTCGGCATGGATGCGCAACGAAATGAGTGGCAGCACCGGCGGCAGGTTGACGTGGACGGTGACTTTGGCGGTGCTGACCACGCCCTTGCTGTTCTTGCTCCAGACTTCGATCTCGATCGGCCCCAGGCTATCGCCGCGCAGCTTGATCCGCTGCTCGAAGTAGCCGGTCTGGGGGTTGTGCTTCATGTGCTCATCGGAGTGGGCCAGATACGCCCGATCAATGTCGTCGCCCGGGCTGGGCTGGACCTGGATCACCAGCTCCGCCCCGATCGGGACGACGGCGCCGTCTTTCGGCGCGACGATCTCGATGGCACCGGCAGGATGGGACAGACAGAGTGCGGCGAGAAGCGCGGTGACCGCGAGGCCGGCTGACTTGAGCGGGGAATTCATACCTTCCCTTAGCGGAGCCCAGCCATGATCTCCCGATACTCCGCTTCTGTATAAGCCCTGACCGTGGTGGTTCGGACATTCCCAGCAGAGCCTACCTGAAGGAGCAACTTGGCCAGAATAGTATCGTTGGGAATCTCATAAATCAGGAGCGCGTCGTAGGTCCCCTGGGTCATGTAAAAGGCCTTCAGTTCACCCCCCAGTTCCTTGAGCTGTTTCTTGACCGCATCGAGACGTTTAGGCGAGTCTTTCGCGTTCCGGATTCCCTGTTCAGTCCAGTTGATGTGACTGATGTACGTCGGCATGGGTCACCTCCTAATTGATGGCAAAGACGATTGGCGCTCCCCGCTTTGGACCTAGGCGAAACCCTAGCACATGACTTTCGGAGTTTCAATTGAGCCGCGGCTGATGCGAACCGGCGAATGATTCGTGTATCATACGGTCGTCGTTGATACGCTCACGTTGCTAAGGAGCATGCCATGGCTGAACGAGTCCCCGGATCGCCCCAACCGTCAGGCGCGCAGGATGGTGCCCCCAACACCATCCAGTTGATCAACGTGCTGGTCATGCGCGAAGGCGAGACGGTCAGTGCCAAGTGGGGGATCCATCCGCAGCTCAAAAAGGATCTGATCCCGGCGGAGTGGGAGGAGCTTTCCGAGCACATGAACCGGGTCACCGCCATCGTCGGTGCGAAGTTCGTCGAGCAGTTGTCGAAGGACGAAGGGAACACGTCCGGCCTCGGGACGGCGTGATGGAGACCGCCGATTCCTCCGAGATCGTCACTTGCATGAACGCCCAATGCGGGCAGCAGCTCCGCATTCCCGCCGGCGAGATCCTCCAGGTCACCTGCCCGACGTGCGGCACCAGCTTCACCTACCGGCCTCCCAGCGTGTCGGGCGGATCGAAGGGAGGACTCTCTCCCGAATTCCAACGCAAAGCCTGGGTCATGGGCGAGTTGATGCTGATGATTGCGCGGGAGTCCATGACGCTGCTCAAGCGGAACACCCCCGACATCGCCAGCAAGATGACTCGCAAGCAGGAATGGGAAGCTTTCCTGGAGTTTCTGAAGGTCCTGTTCAACCTCGCCGATCGCGTGGGGGCGTTCTACGTGCCCGTCAGCGAATACCTCCAGTTCCTGGACGCCCTGGAAGATGCGGTGATCGATCAGATGAACAACGCGTTCCGTCAGCAGGCGGGGCCCGGGTATGACGAGACCCCGGTGAAGGTGTCCATCGCGGCCGCCTTTGACGAGGCCCAGAAGTTCTATCAGCCGTTTCAATTCCTGGTCACGGAGGAGGGCCCTGAGCGTGACCGCTATTTCAAGAAATTTGGGGAGACGGTATCCACGGCCATGGGGTCGCGGGGGCACAACTCGATCGTGACCGCCGCCACTATGTGCGCCAGCTCCAGCATCGCCGCGATGAAGTCCTTGATGGAATCCGCCGACGGACGCGCTGCTGCCGGCCACGCCTGAAGCGACGCGGTCTTCCAGAACGATGATGAATTCCGTACTCAAGGGCTCAGCCACGGGAAGGGGCGCGTCCCCGTGGCAAGGAGCCTGTTCCGACAGGCTCGGGGTGGGCGGGTGCGAAGACGTCTGGGGCGGGCGGGTGTGACTTTCCGCGCCCTGAACCATCGAAATTTCGCCCTCTTCTTCGCCGGCCAAGGACTCTCGCTGTGCGGCACGTGGATGCAGAGCCTCGCCCAGAGCTGGCTGGTCTACCGCCTCACCGGCTCCCCGTTCTTGCTCGGCCTGGTCGGGTTCGTCGGGCAGGCGCCCGTGCTGGCGTTCGGCTTGTTCGGCGGCCTGTTGGCCGACCGCTGGCCCCGGCGCCAGCTTCTTGTGACAACCCAAACTCTCTCGTTGCTGCAGGCCGCCCTCCTTGCCGGCCTGACCCTCAGCGGACGGATCACGGTGGGCTGGATTCTGGCGCTGGCCGCGCTGCTGGGGACCATCAACGCGCTGGACATGCCCGTTCGCCAGTCCCTGGTGGCGGACCTCGTCCCCCGGAGCGATCTTCCTTCGGCGATCGGGCTGAACTCCTCCGTCTTCAACGTCGCGCGCATCCTCGGTCCTTCTCTCGCAGGGGTCATCGTCGCTTTCGCCGGCGAGGGCCTGTGCTTCCTGATCAATGCCGTGAGCTTCCTGGTTGTCATCGCCTGTCTGCTGGCCATCCGGATCACACCAACGCCCCGGACAGCGCACGAGAGCCCCGCCAGTCTCCTGGCCGAAGGCCTGCGCTACGCCTGGCAGACCCCGCACGTCCGGGCCCTCCTGACTCTGATCGCCGTGTTGAGCCTGACCGCCATGCCCTACGCCGTCCTGCTGCCGGTGTACGCCGGGGAGATTCTCAAGACCGGCCCAGGCGGGCTGGGCGCGCTGATGGCTGCCACCGGTGTCGGGGCGCTCGTCGGCGCCCTGCAGATCGCCCGGCGTGGGAGCATCCGCGGTCTGGGCACGGTCATCGCCAAGGCCGCCGCCCTGTTCGGTCTCAGCCTGCTGGCTCTGGCGGCCAGCACGGCCTTCTGGCTTGCGCTGCTCGCCATCATCGCGGTCGGCTACGGCATGGTCACGAGCATGGCCGGCACTAACACGTTGCTGCAGTCATTGGTGCCCGATTCGCTCCGCGGGCGGGTGATGAGCCTCTACACCATCGTGTTCTTCGGCCTTGCCCCGTTCGGAAGCCTGCTGGCCGGGACCGTGGCTTCCCACATTGGCACGCCCCTGACCATCGCGCTGGGAGGAATCATTGCGATCATCAGCGCCGGGTTTTTCTGGAGGGCGCTCCCTGGCATCCGGCGACACGTGCGGGAGACTGGGCTGCTGCCCCCTGAAGAATTCGCCGCACACTAAGCTGCCCGTTTCCGCCTATGCCTCACCCCATTTCAGGTGTAATTCAACGCGCAGGATCTCTTCCCCTGGTGGCAATTCTGTCAGGTTTTCATACATCCGCCTCTGCAACCTTCGGTTTTGCTGACCGTTCCATATGCACATCGTGTGTTTGCTCCTGATGGCATCCAACTTGCTCAATTACCTATTACCATTTCTCCCTTCTTGCCATGTCTAACGGCAGAGGAGAGTTAGATTCGGCGACGACACAACTAAACTAAGGAGGACGCGATGAAGATACAGCTATGGACAGTAGGCGGGGCGACTCTGCTGGGGTTGGCCCTGCTAGGCAGCAGCGGTGTCAGCCAGGCCCAGCAAACAACGACCCCCCCGAGCACGACTCCGCCCGCGACTAGCACGACTCCGCCCGCAACCCAGGGAGACGTGCGTAAGGACACACAGGACATCCGCCAGGACCGGAAGGGCATCCGGCAAGACAAAAAGGACCTGCGGGAAGATCGGCGCGAGCGCCGGCAGGACCGCCGTGAGCTGAGAGAAGACCGCCGGGAAGGCGCCAGCCAGGCCGAGCTGGCCAAGGACCGCGAGGAACTCAGGAAAGACAATCAGGACATCCGTAAAGACAAACAGGACCTTCGGAAAGACCGGAGGGATCTCCACCAGGATCGCAAAGAGCGGCGCCACGATCGTCGGGAGGCGCAGGGCAAATAGGCCGTATCTATGAGGCGGGGCAGTCAAGTACTGCCCCGCCTCGCTTCCTTCCTACTTGTTCCGCTGGTAGAACATCTCCAGGGCGTCGCGATAGCCCGCGACCTGCCCGTCTTCCCACGCGTTCTCCAGGCGGCGCTTCAGCTTGTCCACTTCGTGCTCCCGCTTCCGGTCGGCTGCTCCCTGGTTGAGCAAATTGAACAACGCCACGTGAATGATCTTGCTGCGCCGGACGATCATGTCCTCGTCGATCCAGCCAGTGAAGGCTTCGCGGGCGTGCTCTTCGACGATCTTCGGCTTGAACGCGTCGTACCCGATCTTCGACTTCGTGATCTTGCGGATGATTTCGATCTCGTCCCGAAGCTTGGGAATGCTCCGTAGGAGGTGCCCCTGGATTTCTTCATGCCCGCCTTCGTAAAGCTTTTCCATCGCCTGGCTGACGAAGATCTCCATATTGACCGGCCTTGCCTTGACCCCGTAAGTCGGATGGGCGCCGAATCGGAGCCGGTCATACTCCTCCTTCGCTTGCGTGTCCCCTAGGACGCCGTAGGCCTCACTGACTTCCTTGAAGCGTGCCTCCGCCTTCTTGTCGCCGGGATGGAGGTCGGGGTGGTGC
>VBOD01000033.1 GCA_005877615.1 Nitrospirota bacterium
AACGCCGACCAGGATCTAGCCGCGCTCATCCAAGATTTGGTGCGCCGCGGCTTCTTCAGGCTCCGGGTTCGTGACGAGATTGTGGTCGTGACGGCGGAGACCGCATCGGAGATCGCACGCCTGCTCAAAGTTTGCGGCGAGCTAGAGGTCGTGTTGGACCGTCTCGTGCTCCGTGAGGACGACCGCGCACGCCTCGTGGACACCCTGGAGACGGCGTTCCGCGAAAGCGGCGGGCGCTGCATTGTGGAGATCATCGGCGCTGGAAACCATCAGTATTCCCAGGCCTATAGCTGCCAGTCCTGCGGGCGGACCTTCGAGACGCCGAAACCTGCGCTCTTCTCCTTCAATCACCCCCTTGGCGCCTGCCCGGCCTGCAAGGGCTTCGGCAACATCCTGCACTACGACGAGGACCTCATCATCCCGGACCAGACCAAGAGCCTGGCGGGCGGCGCCGTCGAGCCATGGACGAAGCCCTCGGCCGACTGGTGGCAGAAGAAGATGTTGCTGGCCTTCAAGCGACGCGGCTTTGACGTCACCAGGTCGTACAACCAACTGAGTCAAGCCGAACGGACCTTGCTCTGGGAAGGCGATACGGGAAAAGGGCCCGTCGAAGGCATCAAGGCCTTTTTCGAGTATCTCGAGGGCAAGCGCTACAAACTGCACGTCCGCGTGATGCTCAGCCGCTACCGCAGTCCGGTCTCCTGCGACACCTGCAAGGGAACCCGCCTGCGCCCCGAGGCGCTGGCCGTGCGGGTCGGCAGCCGGACCATCGCCGAGGTCGCGGACCTGACCATCGCCGCCGCAGCCGAGTGGGCGCGCTCCTTGCCACTGTCCGCCTTCGAGCGCGAGGTCGCCAAGGACATCCACGCCATGCTGACCGCCAAACTGGACTTCCTGCTGCGTGTCGGTCTCGGCTACCTCACCCTCTCGCGCCAGACCCGGACGCTTTCGGGCGGGGAAGCCCAGCGGATCAGCCTGGCGACCCAGCTCGGCGCGCAGTTGACCGGCACGCTTTATGTCCTGGACGAGCCGACCATCGGCCTGCACGCGCGCGACACCGCCACTCTCGCCGGCATCTTAAGCGACCTCGCCAAAGCGGGGAACACCGTCATCATGGTCGAGCACGATCGCACCATGATCGAGTCCGCACACTTCGTCGTGGAGATGGGGCCCGCGGCTGGAGAAAAGGGAGGAGAAGTCGTGTGCGCCGCCCGGTACCCGGAGTTCCTGGTGCATCCGACCGCGCTGACCGCCCGCTATCTAAGCGGTCAGGAAACGATCCCGGTGCCGCGCCTGCGCCGCAAGGGCACGGGGCGCGCGCTCGTGCTGGTCGGGGCGACGGAGCACAATCTCAAGAACATCACCGTGAAGATCCCGCTGGGCACGTTCACCTGCGTGACCGGCGTCTCGGGCTCTGGGAAAAGCACGCTGGTCGAGGAGACCGTCTACAGGGCCCTCGCCCGCGCCTTCCGCGTGGAGAACCTGCCGATGGGCCGGTTCGAGGCGATCGGTGGGGTCGAGCATCTACACGGGGTGCGCCTGATCGACCAGGAACCGATCGGCCGGACGCCGCGCTCGAACCCGGCGACCTACATCAAGGTCTTCGACGACATCCGGCGCGTCTTTGCGGCCTTCCCGGAGGCGAGACGTACCGGCTTGACGCCTGGCGACTTCTCCTTCAACACGGTCGGGGGCCGCTGTGAGGCGTGCCAGGGGTCGGGCCTGCAGAAGATGGAGATGTACTTCTTCGAGGACATCTATGCGACGTGCGACGTCTGCGAAGGGCGGCGCTTCCAGCCGAAAATTCTGGCGGTACGGCACCGGGACAAGTCCATCCACGACGTGCTCAACATGACCGTGGCGGAGGCGCAAAGCGTCTTCGCCAACACGACTTCGATCAGCGTCAAGCTGCGCCTGCTCGCCTCGGTGGGCTTGGGCTACCTGCGCCTGGGCCAGCCGGCGACGACACTCTCGGGCGGCGAAGCCCAGCGGCTCAAGATCGCCGGCGAGCTCGTGGGGTTGACCGCAAGCCGGGCGGCTCGGGGCCTGCTCTACATCCTGGATGAGCCCACCACCGGCCTCCACATGGATGACATCAAAAAACTCCTGACCGTGCTAAGCCGGCTGGTGGACGCCGGGCACACCGTGCTCGTCGTCGAGCACAACCTGGACGTCATCAAGACCGCCGACTGGGTGATTGACCTGGGGCCGGAGGGCGGTGACCTGGGCGGCGAGGTCGTGGCAACGGGCCCGCCCGAAGCCCTTGTCACGGAACGCGCCTCCCACACGGGCCAAGCGCTGCAGAAATATCTCTGATCAAAGCGCGGGTCCTGTCACCGCATTACCCGGACGTGCTCGTGCTCCGCCAAGGGCAAGCAAGTCGCGCTGCGCTCCGCCCGGGTCCCATGCGGTGCCACCCGCTAAGTCTTCGAATTATCTGTTAAGTTGAATAGAACTCGGGGCGGCGGCCGGCGAGGAGGTCGTTGTACGGGTTGATTTTCTTGTTGCGGGCTTCCAGCGGATCGATCTCGACGACGGCCAGCGCCTCTTGATCAGGCTTCGCGCGCTTGAGTATCTCCCCCTCCGGCGTGACGACTTCGCTATTGCCAATATAGGTCAGACGCTTCTTCCCGCCGCGCTCCTCCCAACCGGTCCGGTTGCACGTCACCGCGAACACGTGGTTTTCGAGACAGCGCGTGACCATGGAGTCGGGGCAGTGGGGCAGCACCAAGTTGGAGGGATGGGCGATGATGTCCGCGCCCTTCAAGGCCAGCGTGCGCGCCGACTCCGGGTAGAACCAGTCAAAGCAGACCATCAGCCCGACCCGCGCCGGCCCGATGTCGAACACGGGGAATCCCGTGTCGCCGGGCGAAAAGAACAGGTTCTCCTCGAAGAAGAGATGCGTCTTCCGGTAGACGCCGATGAGCCCGGCGGGCCCCACCAAGACAGCCGAGTTGTAGAGCCGATTCCCCGCCCGTTCCGCCAGGCCGGCGACGAGGTGCATGCGCCGCTCGGCGGCGAGCTTCAGCAGCCGTTCGGTAGTGGGGCCCCCCGGAACGTCTTCGGCCAGAGCCTTTGCTTCATCAAGTGACACGAACTGGTAGCCGGTGTTGAACAGCTCCGGCAGGACCAGGAGCTCGCACTCCACCTGCGCAAGACGATTAGCCACGGTGTCGAGGTTACGCTTGATGTCGCCGAAGCCAGGCGCGAACTGGAAGTAGCCGACTTTCATGGTCCTCAAACGTGAACGGGCAGGGAGCCCCCTGCCCGTTCACTCATCCGATTAGCTGAGGGGCAAGAACGTTATTTCGCCTCTTTGATGTGCATCAGCGCCTCTTCGGCATGCTTCACGCCGCCGGCCGCATCGCCTTTCTTGCCCTCGGCAACAGCCCCTTTCAGATGCTTGATGCCCTCCTCCATGTGCATGTTGGCTTTCTCTTTCTGCGCCGCCTCGGCGTGCATCAACGCCGTTTCGGCATGCTTCACCAGGACATCCGCATGGCCTTGCTTTCCATGCGAGATCGCCTCTTCAGTATGCTCAACAGCCTCGGCCGCATGGGACTTGGCCGCCCAAGAAACCCCACTCACGACAAACGCTAGAGCGCCGAAAAGCAACACCGCCACCGCGAATGTACGAATCATGACGAATACCTCCTTGCTGGCACGTTAACCGCTTCAACCGTCTGCTGCTGTGGCCGTTCCTGTGTCTTGGAAGATCACCAGAAAAACACGGCCACCCTAGCACGTGGATTTTTCCGGTGTCAAGGCGCCTGAAACGACTCTGCCTTCTTCTACGGATCGCGCGCGTAGCCGGATTCATTCCAGTTTCACCCGACGCTGCTGCTCGTACAGGGCGATAATGTCCTGCACCGTGTTGGCGTCCTCCGGATTCTTGTCCGTGCGGAGAAATCCCTGGACCCGCGGGAAGCGTAACGCGTAGCCGACCCCCTCGGCGTCGGCGCCACACGTGTGCAGGGGGCTGCGGGTGATCTCGTCCGCCGCCACAGTAACGACATACGTGGGCTGGACCCACACGTCCGGCTCCATCTTCGAATCCACCCGGGCCGGTTTGTGCCCGATCGCGACTTTGTCGAGCCGCTCCCGCAACTGCACCCATTCCTCGTCGGAGAAGCCGGTCCCGATCCGGCTGACGGTCTTGAAGCTGTCCGACGCAGGATCGTAAGCCGCAGCCAGAACGGCCCCGATGCCAAACCGGGCCCGCTTCCCGCCGCCGCGGAAGTACCCGACCAGGCAGAGGTCCACCGTATCGGACAGCTCGCCCTTGTAGCTCCGCTTGAGCTTGATCCAATTGAAGTTTCGCGCGCCGGCGGTGTAAGGCGAGTCCGGGCGCTTGGCCATGATGCCTTCGAGCCCGCGTGTAACAGCGGACTCGAAGATCACCCGCAGCCGAGCCGCATTGTCGGTCTCCTCCATCTCGGCCGGCTCGATGACCGTGTCCTTCGCAATGCGGGCCACGAGCTCCGCCCGGCGCTCGCGATACGGCCGCGGCGTCCAATCCTCACCGTCCACGTACAAGAGATCGAACCCAAACAGCTTCAGCGGGAACTCCTTGGCGTAGTCCTCCACGCCATGCTTGCGCTTGCGTTGGATCGTAGTCTGGAAGGGGAGCAGCTCCCCGGTGCCCTCGTCGAACGCCACCGCCTCGCCTTCGAAGATGATCTCGCGGGCCCGCATCTGCCGTTTGACCGCCTCGACGAGGTCGGGAAACATCGGCGTCGTGCGTTCCAGGTTGCGGGAGAAGATCTCGATCCGCTCGCCGTCCTTGTGAATCTGGCAGCGAAAGCCGTCCAGCTTCGGCTCGACGGCACAACGGCCGATCTTCGCGATGATCTCCTCGGGGCCTGGGACCCGCTCGCTGAGGGCCATGCGGATCGGATAGCCCACCTGTGCGGCGATCTTGGCGATAGCCTCTCGCCCTCCCTTGCTCGCCACCTCGCCGATATGACCGAGGTCAGAGCAGAGGTTGTAGGCGCGTTCGAGGTCGGGCTTGAACTCGCGGCTCCCCAGCTTGGCGAGCGCCATCGCTTCCAGGACAGTCGCATCGCCCACGCCCAGGCGGAGCCGCCCAAGGACGAACCGCGCGATGTACTTGGCCTCGATTGGCGAGGCGAGTGACAGGAGGTCCGCCAGGTTGCGTAGCTTTTTCTCGACCGAGCCTTCCCCGCTCGTGCGGGCGATGCGCAGCAACTCGTCGTACACACGGGCCACCGTCAGCCCAGCTCCGGCCCGCCCGGCCAGGAGCGCCTCGGCCGTGGTGCCCAGGTCGCCGGTGCCTTTGAAATGGGCCAGCACGTCCTCGGGCACGCGCTGGGCCGCCTGGGCCAGGGCCCGGGTCAGGAGCTTCTCGGACATGCCGAGCTCCAAGCCGTGGAACGCCGGCAGGAGGCTGCCCTGGCTCATGTAGATGATCGGAGCGATCTCGTCTGGAGTAGTCTGGCGGAAGAGCTCAGCCAGGATCTCGAACATCTCAAGGCGCTTGGTGGTGGCCTCAAGCCGTTCGAAGACTGTGACGAGATCCTGGAAGCGCATCAATGGAGGGCGCGTGCGCCCCTCGTTCAATGGGCGGTGGGCGGTTTGTTGGGCATGGTGCGCTGGATCGGAGGGCGCTGCTGTTCCTTGAGGTTCACCACCGGGAGGGTGTAATCGTTCCCCCATTCCCACCACGAGCCCGGATAGTTCTTCACTTTCTCGTAGCCGGCCAGCTTCAGGATGAAGTAGAGCCAGGCCGAGCGGACCCCGCCCGTGCAATAGCACACGACCTCTTTCCCGGACGCGACGCCATGCTTCTCCAGAACGGCGCGGATCGCCTCCACCGGCTTGACGGTCCCGTCGGGGTTGAAGAACTGATTCCAGGGCACATTCACGGCGGAGGGAATGTGCCCGCCCCGGGCGATCCCCTGCTGGAACGCCCCGTTGTACTCTTCGGTCGACCGGGCGTCGGCCAGGATCGTGTCCGGATTGGGCTCCTCGACCAGCCTACGCACTTCGGCCTTGTTGGTAATCAGCGATGGATCCACGTTGGCCTTGAAAACGGCCGGACGAGGCTTGGCCGGGCCGGATTCGAAGCGCCGCATCTCGGCGGACCACTTGATCCACCCCCCATCCAGGACGCGGACGTTCGGATGCCCCAGGTATTTGAGCGTCCAGTACATCCGCCCTTCGTCACCCCAGTTATCGAAGGGGTTGGAGTAGACCACCACCAGGCGATCGTTGCTGACGCCCAGCGTGCCCAGTTTCTTCTCCAAGCGGCCGATGTCGGAGTCCAGCAGGCCCTTGATCGCCGAGTTCGGATCGCTGAAGTCATGCCACGTCGCCACCACCGCGCGCGGGATGTGCCCGCTCGCCATGAAGGCCATCTTGGACCGGACATCCACGACCACCACATCGTCGCGGTCGAGCATGGAGTCGAGCTCTTCCGTCGTCACCAGCATCGGATGCATAGGACTCTCAACCTTTCTGGCCGCAGGAAGCCGCGCCGGATCGCGGGCTGCCCAACGGAATGAATTCCGCCGACAACGGTCCCGACAAGGGCACCTCCCGCTCGTAGATCGCGAAGGAGTACGGATGGTCTCCCTGAAGTCCGTAGCGAGTCTTCAGAGTCTTGTACGCCTTGTCGGTCAGGATATGATACCGGACCTGGACCTGCAATTTCAGCCCCGCAATAACGTCGGACGATCCTGGCATCCTGTATGTAAAACGATAGTCCCGACTGGCCAGCGGGGGCAGCCGGTTGTCGTACAGCTCCACGATCACGGGCTGCCAGAGGATCCAGCGCCCCATCGAATCGGCTTGATCCTTAACCACGCGGCCGCTCCCATCAACCACGCGGAACTCGACGGTGAAGTACCGGTCGGGGTCGCCGGTGGGCAGCTTGTGCCCGGCCCCCGCATTGATGAGCGTCAGCGTGAAGGTCGTCGGCCGGCCCGGGTGGGGTTGCGGCGGGTCCGCGGCGAGCTGCACGGCCAGCGCGCTCTTGATCTGCTCGGGATCGTGGCCGCCCCGCCACAAGTGTTGTCGCCCCAGCCGGATCGGCCCGCCCTCGGCCATCGGCCGCTCGATCTCGGGCATGTGACAGCTCTGGCAGATCAGCCCTCGCTCCCGCGCGAAGTACGTCCCTTCGTATTCCGGAAAGGTCCCGCAGGGTCCCACGTTGTAGAACTGGAAGGGACCCTTGGGGACCTGATGGCAGCGGTAGCAGATCTCGGTGGTACGGAACCTAGGATCGAACTGCGTCGGATGCGGGGCCACCGAGTCGTCGAACGGGCCGAGGATGACGCCGTCGCGCACGTGGCAGCCGGCGCAGGTGATGCCTTCCTGCTGGAGCGCCTGATCGTAGTCCGGATTCGGCGCCTTGACGGCCTTCTCCACCCGACTCCGTGGAATCTCGGTGATCAAGGCCGGCTGCTGATTGGCGAGCGGAGTGTGGCAGTTCAAGCAGATCCACACCTCGCCGTCCTTCCGCCAGTAGGCGCGGAAGAATGGATCGGTATAGGCTTGTGCGTGATAGGAGGTCTTCCACTCCTCGTAAATCTCGCGATGGCACTGGCCGCAGTCCTCGGCTTTCAAGCTTGGGATGCCGGCAGGAACTTTCTGGAGCGGGATGGCCTGGGCGAAATCCTGTCGCAGGCCGAAAATAACTTTGGGCCTTAACTCGTTATAGAAGAGGTAGACACCGGCCGCCGCGAGCAGGAGGATCCCCAGCGAGGTCCACTCGCACACGCGGCAGAAGGTGCGGAACCATCCCCCCTTCTGCGGCGCCTCACTGCTCATGCCTCCTGCAACACGCGAAGGTGCCCTTCTACAGATGCGGCCAGCGCCGCGAGGTTGTAGCCGCCTTCCAGGCAGGACAGCACGCGCCCCTGCGCGTGCTCGGCGGCGATCTCCTTGACCACCCGCGTCAGCGCCTTGTAGCCCTCTGCCGTGAGATTCATCCCGGCCAGCGGATCGTCGCGGTGCGCGTCGAAGCCAGCTGAGATGATGATGGCGTCAGGACGGTACGCCTTGAGCGCTACCCTCAGAATTCGGTTGAACACGTCAAGGTATTCCTTGTCGCCCAACCCGGCCGAGAGCGGCACGTTGAGCGTGTAGCCTTCGCCCTTCCCCTCGCCGCGCTCGTCGGCCCCGCCCGTGCCGGGATACCAGGGGTACTGGTGCGTGCTGAAAAAGAACACCGTCGGGTCGTCGTAGAAGGCGTGTTGGGTCCCGTTGCCGTGGTGGACGTCCCAGTCCACGATCGCGATCCGCTCCAGCCCGTACCGCTTCTGGAAGTAGCGCGCCGCGATCGCCACGTTGTTGAAGAGACAGAACCCCATGGCGTGGCCGGACTCGGCGTGATGGCCGGGGGGACGCACGGCGCAGAACGCGTTGTCCACGCGCTTCTCCATGATGGCGTCCACCGCCGACAGTGCCCCGCCTGCCGCCAGATAGGCTGCCCCCAGCGAGCCGGGCGAGATCGAGGTGTCGGGGTCTAGCGAGACATAGCCCTTCTGCGGCGCCCGCTGCCGCAGTCCCTTCACATACGGATACTCATGGACTTGGGTGATCCAGTCGTCGGTCGCCGGCTTCGG
>VBOD01000113.1 GCA_005877615.1 Nitrospirota bacterium
ACCCATCCGCGCCATCAAGGCGTGCGAGTCATGTTATAATCCCTCCCCACCTCGCGAGGACTACGTGGAATCCAGGGGATCATCCGAGAGCCGTGTGGTCTTGGTGACCGGGGCTTCCCAGGGGCTCGGCCGCGCCATTGCGGTCGGATTCGGCGCCATTGGCGCGCGCGTGGTCGTCAACTACCGGACACATGCCGACGAGGCCGACCGGACGGTCAAGGCTGTCGAAGACGCGGGTGGCTCCGCGTTCGCCTATCAGGCCGACGTCCGGTACGCGAAGAACGTCGCGGCGATGGTATCGGCCGCGGTGGATCGGTGGCACCGGCTGGACGTGCTGGTCTGCAACGCAGCGGCCTCAGACGACAGTCTGCTCCTCCGCCTGTCGGACGAGGCCTGGGACAGAGTCCTCGCCACCAACTTAACCGGTGTCTTTCTCTGCCTGCAGAGCGCGGGCGCTGTCATGCAGGCTCAAGGCGACGGTTCCGTCATCCTCATCGGGTCCTTCTCGGCACTCCAGGGACGAGCCGGCCAGGCCCCTTACGCGGCCGCCAAGGCAGGCCTCCTCGGGCTCCTGCGGAGCGTCGCGCCTGAATGGGGACCGGCCAATGTGCGCGTCAACATGGTCCTGCCGGGCTGGCATGCCACGGCCCTCACCGGCTATCGCGATGACCCGGCGCCGGCGCCGTTCGGCCCGGCCCTCGGACGCGGCGCGACCATGAACGCCGTGGCCGCCTTCGTGGTGGCGCTCGCAGCTATGCGAGATGTCTCCGGTCAGGTCTTCAACCTCGACAGTCGGATCCCACCCTTTTGACCCGCCCCGTGCAGACAGCTTGCGGCGTCTTCGTCACCGGCACCGACACCGGCGTCGGCAAGACGCTGGTCACGGCCACCGTGGCCACGGCGCTGAAGGCGCAGGGCGTCAACGCCGGAGTCATGAAGCCGATCGCCACGGGACCGGCCGACGGACACGCGCTCTCCGATCCGGACTGGCTCCTCTCCGTCACGGAGACCCGGGATGCGCCCGACCTCGTCGCCCCCTATCGCTTCCGGCTGACCGCGGCACCGCTCGTTGCCGCCGCTCACGCCAACGTCGCGATCGACCCGACTCGCATCACGCAGGCGCTCCAGACCCTGTCGGCTCGCCATGACTGTGTGGTGGTGGAAGGCATCGGCGGCGTGCTCGTCCCCGTGACCACTGACCTCTTCGTTGTGGATCTGATCAAGGGCCTGGGGCTACCGGTGCTCCTCGTGGCCCGTGCCGGCCTCGGCAGCATCAACCACACCCTGCTGACGCTGGACTGCCTGAGAACCCGTGGCGTGCCGATCCTGGGACTGGTCTTCAACCACTCGGCCAGACCGCCGGCGGCTCCGGACGAAAGCGACACGATCCCAACCATCCTACGGCTCTCGCACGTCCGCTCGTTCGGCGATTTGCCGTACTGCGAAGGGCTTCCTGGCACGTGGCCGCAACATCGGGACACGCTCATCGCCCGACTCGACATCCAGGGACTGCTGGACGCACTGGGCCTGCGCGGCCTGGCCTGACGCGGTCCGGGTTGAGACACAGGCTGTAAGGGCCTATACTCGGTGCGGAGATGATCGTGTCCAGGGACGAGGGAAAGAAACGCGCGGTCCGCGAGCGGTTCGATCGGCTGGCGGGCGAGCGGGAATCCTGGCAGCGGAGAAACCGCTACTACTACCAGGACCAGCAGCGCTTCTTTCACTTTCTGGTGCCCGAAGGTCTTCGGGTGCTGGAAGTCGGATGCGGGCTGGGAGACCTCTTGGCCGCCCTGAAACCCTCGCGGGGCGTCGGCATCGACCTCAGCGAGGCCATGGTGAAGGAAGCCTCACGTCGCCACCCGCATCTGGAATTTCGCGCGGCCGACGCCGAGAGCCTCGATCTGCAGGAGACCTTCGACGTGGTCATCCTTGCGGACGTAGTCGGCCACCTGGTCGACATCGAGGAGGCGCTGAGGCGATTGCGCCGGTGCTGCTCGCCGAAGACGCGCATCATCATCTCGTACTACAACTTTTTGTGGGAACCGCTCCTCCGCCTCGCCGAGCGGATCGGTCTGAAGATGCCGCAGCAGCACCAGAACTGGCTGGCGCCGGCGGACATCGTCAACCTGCTCCACCTGGCGGACTACGAGGTCGTCAAGACCGAGCAGCGACTGTTGCTGCCCAAATGGATTCCGTTGCTAAGCGCGCTCGCCAACTGTTTTCTCGCCTTCTTGCCGGGTCTGCGGGCGGCCTGCCTCTGCCACTATGTGGTGGCCCGGCCGCTGGATCCGCGCCGCGACCACGAGTATTCCACAACCATCGTCATCCCCTGCCGGAACGAGCGGGGCAACATCGAGCCCGCCATCCGGCGGATGCCGCGGTTCGGCACCCGCCAGGAGATCATCTTTGTGGATGGACACTCCACCGACGGCACCCCGGAGGAGATCCGGCGTGTCATCAGCCAGCACCCGGACCGGAACATTCGCCTCCTCGTTCAGGACGGTCAGGGCAAAGGGGATGCCGTGCGCCTGGGGTTCGCCCAAGCCACCGGGGACATCTTCATGATCCTGGACGCGGACCTGACCATGCCGCCTGAAGAGCTGCCCAAATTCTATCAGGCCATCGCCAGCGGCAAGGGAGAGTTCATCAACGGCTCCCGACTAGTCTATCCGATGGAGAAGGAGGCCATGCTAACCCTCAATCTGGTGGGGAATAAATTTTTCAGCATGGCGTTCTCCTGGTTGCTCAACCAGCGGATCAAGGACACGCTCTGCGGCACCAAGGTGCTCTGGCGCGAGGATTACCGCCGCATCGAAGCGAATCGCCGGTATTTCGGCGACTTCGATCCGTTCGGCGACTTCGACCTCCTCTTCGGGGCCTCCAAGCTCAACCTCAAGATCCTGGAGATCCCGATCCATTACCTGGAACGGGATTACGGGACCACGAACATCCGGCGGTTTGCCCACGGCTGGCTGCTGCTCAAGATGACCGTTTTCGGATTCTTCAGGCTCAAGGCGGTGTGAGGACCCCGGAGACCCTGCTGCGGCACCAGGCCGTCTGGCGGAGCAAAGCGGTGCTCCGCGCGCTGTACCGGGCTTGGTACGAGGAGATCGCCTCATACCTGCGGTCCGGCCCTACATTGGAGGTCGGCGGCGGCACCGGCAATCTCAAGGAGTACGCGCCACAGGTCATCTGCACGGACGTGGTCCGGGTGCCCTGGCTGGACGCCGTGGCCGATGCCCAACGTCTGCCCATCGCCACGGGGACACTGGCCAACGTCGTGCTTTTTGACGTCTTGCACCACATCGAGAACGTGCGGCTGTTCTTCGATGAAGCAGTGCGGGTCCTTCAGCCAGGCGGCCGGATCGTCGTGATGGACCCGTACATTTCCTGGCTGTCGTGGCCGGTCTATCACTACCTGCATCAGGAGCCTGTGGATTTCACGCAGGACCCGCTGCAGCTCCAGCCGCCCCAAGCCGATCGGGCGCCTTTCGACGCGAACCAGGCCGCGGCGACGATGCTGTTCGAACGCGGCTATGACGCCTTCTGCCGACAGTACCCGCAACTGGACAAGCTGGTCCACCGCCGGCTATCCTTCTTCGCGTACCCGCTGAGCGGTGGCTTCGAGCACCCGTCCATTTTGCCTATCTCCTTCGTGCGGCCGCTGCTGGCCCTCGAGCGCGCCCTAGGCTTTCTGGATCGGGTGTTGGCGTTCCGCATCCTCGTGGTGTTGGAAAAGACCGGATGACTCGTAATGATGCGCCCCATCGCTTCAACCTAATCCACTTCATTGAAAGGATTTGGTGCCATGGCTCAATCGGCTGAGGAAAAACGAAGGGCGCCACGCCATTCGTACGCGTACTCCGTCACCTACATGGGAAAGGTCAGCACGCCGGGGGCGCCCCACCAGGAAGTGCCCTTTCAGGGGAAGATCGTGGACCTCAGTAACGGCGGGCTCAGCATGCAGACGAGAGGACACTCATTCCTGGAAATCGGCTCGCTGGTCCGGACCTGGATCCCGATGTCCTCCGTTCCGGTAAACGTGCCGGTGCTGACCCGCGTGCAGTGGGTGCAGGACAAGGGCCCTGGCGCCAGCCAGCTCGCCGGCCTCATGTTCGTCCTGTAGAAGGCTATTCCTCTTCCTCGCGCCCGATCAATTCCTTGATCTTCGCCCCGACGTCCTTGGCCGTCATGAGGGACTCGCCGACCAGGATGGCCCGGACGCCCGCCTCGGCCACCCGCCTCACGTCGTCCCGCGTGAAGATCCCACTCTCGCTCACGATCAGCTTGTCCTTGGGAATGCGCGTGGCCAGCCGAAGGGTCACGTCGAGGGTCGTCACGAACGTGGTCAGGTCGCGGTTGTTGATTCCGATGATCCGGGCTCCGGGGAGCCGTTCGAGCACCAGATCCAGCTCTCGCTCATGGTGCACCTCTAGCAGCACGTCCAGGCCGAACTCCTGCCGGGCCAGATGGTAGAAGTCGACGAGCTGCACTCGGTCCAGCGCCGCGACGATCAATAGCACCGCGTCCGCCAAGTGCGCCCGCGCCTCGTAGAATTGGAGCTCGTCCACCATGAACTCTTTGTTGAGGGCGGGCAGCGGCACTTTCTCTCGGATCGCCCGCAGGTGGTCGAGACTGCCCTGGAAAAATTCTCTGTCTGTCAGAACGGAGAGCGCGGCGGCCCCGTACTCGTGATAGGTTTGGGCGATCTTGAGCGGGTCGAAGTTCTCGCAGATAACCCCCCTGCTAGGTGAGGCTTTTTTGACTTCGGCGATCAGCCGCGGCGACTCAACTGTCGGACTAGTCGTTGAACGGGGCGGGCCGGCGAGCGCCTGGTAGAAACCGATCGGCGCTGGCGCATCGCGGATCTTCGTCTTCAGAGCGGCCAGGTAGCGGGCGTTTTTCTTGTCTTTGACCTCCCGCTTCTTGTGCTCAAGAATTTTGTCCAGGATCATGCTACCGGTTTGTCCACTTGATCAGGCGCTCCAGCTTGTCCATCGCCGCCCCTGACTGGATGATCGTTCGCGCCAGCGCCGCCCCATCCTGCAAGGTCGCCGCCTTCCCGCACGCGATCAGCACCGGCGCAGCGTTGACGAGGACGAGTTGCTGGCGCGGGCCTTCGCGCCCACAGAGGACGTCCCGGGTGATCCGCGCATTCTCTTCCGCATCCCCTCCCTCCAAATCTTTGACGCGCACTCGCTGCAGCCCGAAGTCTCGCGGCTCGACCATGTAGCTCGTCAGCCGGCCCGCCTTGCCCTCGGAGACGCGTGTCCGGTCCGTCAGCGTGATCTCGTCCAGCCCGTCCATGCCGTGCACCACGTAGCAATGCCGCACACCGAGCCGCATCAGGACGCTCGCCATGAGGTCCGTGAGGGCCTCGTGGTACACCCCGACGATCTGGACAGACGCCCAGGCAGGATTGGTCAGAGGTCCCAGCAGATTGAAGATCGTACGGACGCCGATCTCTTGGCGCGGGCCCACGGCATGCTTCATGGCGCCGTGAAACAGCGGGGCGAACAGAAACCCGATGCCGATCTCGTTCACGCACTCTTCGACCCGCTCAGGCAGCAGATCAATGCGTACGCCGAGGGTCTTCAGCACGTCCGCGCTGCCCGACCGCGAGGAGACCGCGCGGTTCCCGTGCTTGGCCACGGTGATCCCCGCGCCCGCTAACACGAAGGCGACCGCCGTGGAGACGTTGAACGTCCCGCCCCCATCCCCGCCCGTCCCGCACGTGTCCACGACGACCGGGTCGGTCGTGCGGACGCGCACGGCCTTCGCCCGCATCGCCCGCGCGGATCCTGTGATCTCGTCCACTGTCTCGCCCTTCATGCGGAGCGCGGTGACGTAGGCCGCAATCTGCGCCGGCGTGGCTTGCCCCTCCATGATTTCTTGCATGGCGGCTTCGGCCTCGGCTTCCGTCAGGTCCTGCCGGTCCACGACTTTGGCGATGGCGTCTTTGATCATAGGTCGAAGACTAGAGCGACAAGAAGTTGCGGAGCAGGTCCTTGCCCGGCCGAGTCAGGATGGACTCCGGATGAAACTGCACCCCTTCGACTGCCAGGGTCCGGTGGCGCAGGCCCATGATCTCGCCCTCGGCGGTCTCGGCCGAGATCTCCAGGCAGGACGGCAGCGTCTCCCTTTTAACGATCAGAGAGTGATAGCGCGTCGCTTCAAACGGGTTCGGCAGGTCCTTGAAGATCGTCTTGCCGTCGTGCTTGATCTGGGACGTCTTCCCGTGCATCAGGCGCTCCGCACGGACCACGTCGCCGCCGAAGGCTTCGCCGACGCTCTGGTGACCCAGGCACACGCCCAGGATCGGCACTGTCCCGGCCAGCCGTTTGATGGTCTCGATCGACACCCCCGCCTCCTTCGGCGTGCACGGCCCCGGCGAGATCACGATCCGCGAAGGCTTGAGCGCGGCGATCTTGTCCACCGTCATCGCGTCGTTGCGGACGACCCGCACGTCCTCTCCGAGCTCGCCCAGGTACTGGACCAGGTTGTAGGTGAAGGAGTCGTAGTTGTCGATCACCAGCAGCATGAGCGTTACTCGAGGCCGCGCTCGGCCATCTCCACGGCCCGCATCATGGCCTTGGCCTTGTTGCAGGTCTCGACGTACTCGGCCTCGGGATCCGAATCCGCGACGATGCCAGCGCCCGCCTGGATGAAGGCCTGGCGTCCCTTGATCACCACGGTTCGGATGTTGATGCACGTGTCCATGTTGCCCGAAAACCCGAAGTACCCGACCGCGCCCGCGTACGGCCCTCGGCGCGACGGTTCCAGCTCTTCGATGATCTCCATGGCGCGGATCTTCGGCGCGCCGGACACTGTGCCAGCAGGAAAGCACGCCCGCAGCACGTCATAGGCGTCCCGCCCGGGCGCCAGTCGGCCTTCCACCTGGGAGACCAGATGCATGACGTGCGAGTACTGCTCCACGGCCATGAAGTCCTTGATGCGGACAGTGCCGGGCCGCGCCACTCGCCCCACGTCGTTGCGCCCCAGATCCACCAGCATCACGTGCTCGGCGCGTTCCTTAGCATTGGCCAGCAGCTCCTCTCGCAAGGCCCGGTCCTCCTCCTCAGTGGCCCCGCGCCGGCGAGTCCCGGCGATCGGCCGCAGCTGCACCAGGTCATCCTCGCACCGGACCAGCACCTCCGGCGACGCGCCCACCAGCTCCACTTCGGGAAACCGAAGATAGTACATGTACGGCGAGGGGTTGATGACCCGCAGGGCCCGGTAGATGTCAAACGGCCGGGCCCGAATCGACGCCTGCCACCGCTGCGAAAGCACGCCCTGAAAGATGTCGCCGGCCTTGATGTACTCCTTCGTCTGCATCACCATCTTCTCGAAGTCCGCCTTGCTCATGTTGGAGGTGAAGGCCAGCGGCCGCCTGGGAGCGGGCTTGCGCGGGGCCGGCCGGCGGCCCGAGCGCAGCCGCGCGCTGATCCCGTCGATCCGCCGGACCGCATCGGCATAGGCCCTCTTGTAGTCCCGATCCCCGACGTGCGCGTTGGCCACGACCCGGATCGTCTGTGCCACGTTGTCGAAGACCAGCAGCGTGTCGGTGAACAGGAAGCACATGAGGGGCAGCCCCAGCACGTCTTGGCGAACTGACGGAAGCCGCTCAAACTGGCGGACGACGTCGTAGCTCAGATACCCCACCGCCCCTCCGCAGAACCGGGGCAGCCCGGGCACCTCGACCGGCCGGTACTCCGCCATGAGGTCGCGGAGGCAGGCCAGCACGTCGGTCGTCACGGGAATCCGCCGGCGGCGGCGGCCGGCTGACAGCACCACTTCGCGGTCGCTGCCGTACAACAGAATCGGTGAGCCGCTCCCCAAAAACGAGTAGCGCGCCCACTTCTCGCCACCCTCGACGCTCTCCAGCAGATAGCTGCACGGGCCGCGATCGATCTTGGCGAGCGCCGAGACCGGCGTCTCGAAGTCGGCCAAGACCTCGCGGGAAACCGGAATAAGGTTCCCCTGTTTGGCCAGCGCGCAAAACTCTTTGAAATCAGGGACGTAGCCGCCTGAATGCATGCGGCCACGGTAGCACAGGCTTCCTTGGCGAGTCTACCTATAGCCTACCGTTCGTAGAAATCCTTTTCTGGCGTGTCGTCGAGGTCATCCGCTTCATGCCCGCCGGCGCTTTCGCCTTCCAGACGCCCCTCGAGATCGGCCACGCGGTTCCACACTGCTTCAACCTTCTCATCCAGCCGCGCCAGTCGGTCAGCCACCAACTTGTCCTGATCGCGCCGCACCGCACCCCCATCAGGGCCCCCAACTGGACGCTGGCTGAGCACGGCCTTGATCGCCTCCACCTCTCGGGCAAGGCGCTTGACTTCCGCAGCTAAGTCGGGCGACCCGACGGCATCGACAACTTTAGGTCGGGGCTTTCCTCCTATGGGAGCCTCCTTCGCGGCCTTGTGCTTCCCCTTGGCAGACATCGCCCTCCTTCCTCCCCCCGTCTCAGCGATACGCAGACTACGGTGTCAACCACCCATGATCGGCAAAACTGACGTACTCATGGTCCCCGATAATAACGTGGTCAAGGACTCGAATGCCAATGATCTCTCCGGCCGAGACGAGGCGGTGGGTCAAGGCCCGGTCTTCCGGACTCGCTTCCGGATCTCCGCTCGGGTGATTGTGCACGAAGATGACGGCCGCGGCCGACTCCCTGATGGCCGGGACGAAGGCTTCACGCGGATGGACGATACTCAGCGTCAAGCTCCCCTCCGACACCGTCACGTCCCGAATGATGGCGTTCTTGCCGTCCAGCAAGACCGCCTTGAAGACCTCCCGGCGAAGGCTCCGCATGAGGGGACGGTAGTGACGGAACACGTCCTGGCTGGACGTCACCCGCTGCCCAGTGGACAGCGGAGCGGCCATGGCCCGTTTCCCGATTTCCACCGCCGCCTTGATGAGAGCGGCCTTGGCCGGCCCGACTCCGGGCACGGCACAGAGTTCGCTGGCACTCATCCGGCTGACACCTGGCAAGCCGTCGTGCCGATCCAGTAGAGCGACGCCGACATCCAGCGCCGTCCAGCCCTCGCACCCGGTGCCTAGCAGAATGGCAAGAAGCTGGCCATCCGTCAAGGTCTCCGGGCCGTACCGAAGGAGCCGCTCGCGGGGCCGCTCGTCCGGAGGCCAAGTCTCGATTCCCATCGCTTTCCCCATGTCATCATTTCCCTGCACGTCTGTGTACCCACTTACACACCCGATGAACATTTTTGACACAGGGAAGGTCCTTTAAGTTAAACCGGTAGGACCGCCATCTCTCATAACTCTATGAAATTCCGAAAGCCACGTTTTGGGCACCTACCTTGCCTTCCTCCGGGCAACGGGTCTCCCATCACCGACAGGAGGACAGGACGATGCAATGCAGGAAGTGCAGAGGGCTCATGGTCAGGGAACGGTTTTCAGACTATTTCCTGATCGTCTACGCCTGGAAGTGCATCAACTGCGGGGCGATCGTGGACTCCACCATCACCCATAATCAGAAAAAGCGGCCTGCGCCTGCGGAGGGCCCCCGCGAGACTGTCTCCCAGTAACCCTCCGCTCGTTTTCCCGCCGTCGCCGACATAACGGGGAGGCCTTTCCTCCCGCGCCCGTCGCCTTCCCTTATCGTGGCGCTCGCCGTGTTGTCAAGCCGCCTCAGTTGTGCAAACCACGGCTGACCGTGTTAGACTCGCAGCGATCATGCGCATCATCGGCGGCACATCACGCGGACGTCGCTTATCCGGGCCCAGCGGCGCGGCGATCCGCCCCACGGCGGATCAGGTGAAAGAGGCCCTCTACAATATCCTCGCGAACCGGATCGTGGGCGCGCGCTTCCTCGATCTCTTCGCCGGGACCGGCAATATCGGTCTCGAGGCGCTGAGCCGCGGGGCCACGCAGGCGACGTTCGTGGAGTCCGACCCCACTGCGTGCCGCCTGCTGGAGGTCAACGTCCGTCGGTGCGGCTTCGAGCGTGTGGCCGAGGTCCGTCCTGTTTCCGTGTCCCGCTTCCTGAAGCACGCGCGCGGACCGGCCTATGACATCGTCTTTCTCGATCCGCCCTACCAGACACAGGACGCGCAACGGGTCTTGCCATCGTTGGGAGGCGATGCTATCATCCACCGGCACGGCGTGGTGGTTGTCGAGCACTTCCATAAAACCCACCTGGTCGATCGGATCGGACATTTGGCTCTCGTGAAAACGTACCGGTACGGGGACACCTGTCTGTCGGTGTACCAGCGCGATCGGGCTGAGGCCTCGGCATGAGGATCGGTGTCTATCCGGGCACATTCGACCCGATCACCAACGGGCACGTGGACCTTATCAACCGGGGCCTGCACCTGTTCGACAAGATTTACGTGGCCGTGGCCGCGAACCCGCAAAAGCATCCGGTGCTGGCCTTGGACGAGCGGGTGGAATTGGTGCGCCTCGCCACCAAGGAGATTCCCCACATCGAAGTGGAGCCGTTCCAGAGTCTTCTGGTGGACTTCGTCCGCCAGCGGGGGGCCCACGCGGTGATCCGGGGGCTCCGGGCCGTGTCGGACTTCGAGTTCGAACTGCAGATGGC
This sequence comes from Nitrospirota bacterium, assembly GCA_005877615.1. Taxonomy (GTDB): domain Bacteria; phylum Nitrospirota; class Nitrospiria; order Nitrospirales; family NS-4; genus NS-12. The sequence continues at coordinate 10,562 of VBOD01000113.1, forward strand.
GCTCATGAATCGCAACCTGGACCAGAGCGTAGAGACCGTCTTCCTCATGCCCAGCCAGGAATACATCTATCTGACGTCGACGATCATCAAGGAAGTGGCCCGGCTCGGGGGCGACCTCACCGGACTGGTGCATCCAGAGATTGCCCGTCGGTTGAGAGAACGCCTGCGGGGCGCCTCCCGATGAAGCTTGCGCAGCGGGTCGGACGCACTTCGCCCTCCCCGACACTCCGCATCACCGCCGAAGCCAAAGCGATGGCCGCCCGGGGCGTGGACGTGATCGACTTCGCCTCCGGCGAGCCGGACTTCGACACGCCGGTGCCGGTCAAGGAAGCGGGCATCGCGGCCATCCGCAGCGGCTTCACGAAATACACCGCCGCGGGCGGCATTGACGAACTCAAGCTGGCGGTCGTCGAGAAGCTCCGGCGCGACCAGGGGCTCACCTACGACACGTCGCAGGTGCTGATCTCCTGCGGCGCAAAGCACACCCTCTACAACCTGGCCCAGGCCCTGGTCGAGTCCGGCGACGAGGTGATCATCCCGTCCCCCTACTGGGTCTCGTTTCCGGAGCAGGTGCTGCTCAACGACGCCACGCCGGTGCTGGTCCAGACCGAGGAGCGACAAGGCTTTCGCCTGACGGGGGAACTCCTGGCGCGGCACGTGACGCCCCGCACGAAGGCCGTCGTGGTCAACACACCGGGCAACCCGACCGGCTCGGTCTACGACCGCCGGACGCTCGAAGGCATCGCCGCGGTCGCGCTCCGCCACGACCTGCTCATCATCTCGGACGAGATCTACGAGAAACTGCTGTACGACGGGCTCACGCACGTGAGCATCGCCTCGCTGGGGCCCGAGGTCCAGGCCCGCACCGTCGTGGTGAACGGCGTGTCCAAGGCCTACGCGATGACGGGGTGGCGGATCGGCTATGCCGCGGGGCCGAAAGACCTGATCACCGCCATGACGACCGTGCAGAGCCAGAGCACGTCCAACCCCACATCCGTCGCCCAGAAGGCGGCGGTCGCGGCGCTGAACCAGGGCGAGGCGTTCATCAAGGAGATGGTCGCGGAGTTCGACCAGCGGCGGCGGGTCATGGTGGAACGGTTGAACAAGATCCCGGGCGTGACCTGCGCGATGCCGAACGGTGCGTTCTACACCTTCCCGCACGTTGGCCGGCTGATCGGCCGACGGGGGCCCGAGGGCCCGCTCACCTCCGCGACCGCGCTGGCGGCCTATCTCTTACAAGAGGCCCGGACTGTCATGGTCCCTGGCGAGGCCTTTGGCTCTTCGGATCATGTGCGCATCTCCTACGCCACGAGCATGCCGAAAATCGTCGAGGGACTGAACCGCATCGAGGAGGCCATCCGCCGGCTGAAGTGAATTGCCCGTGGGCCGGGGGGTTGACGGTGGCGGGGACAGGACTTAGAGAATTAGCATAATGCCACTCTACGAATACGGATGCGAGGCGGGGCACCGCTTTGAAGTCAAGCAGAAGGTGAGCGACCCTCCGCTCACCACGTGCCAAGTGTGCGCGCTGCCGGTGTCCCGGCTCATCTCCGCGCCGGCCATCTCGTTCAAGGGAGCCGGCTGGTACGTCACGGACTACTCGAACAAGATGAAGCCGCCGGCGCAGGAAGGGAAGTCCGAGAGCACGGCCAGCCCTTCATCCTCGTCCCCTCCCGAGACCGGCTCGAGCCCCCCTAAGACGACGGGCTCATCTGGTTCCTAATTCTCGGACGCGAGCCCGGTTCTACCGCTTGTTCTTGCTTCTGACCGCCTTGCCTTTACTCTTCAATTTGGCCTGGGCGTCCGCCAGCGCCGCCTGAAGCTGATCCACCCGGGCATTGAGGTCAGCCTGGGCTTTCGCCATCTGATCAGATTTCACCCTGCAGTCCTCAGCCGCTTGGGACACATCCGCCATCTTCTTGAGCACGGCGCTCTTTTCCGCCTCCGCGGCTTTGACCTTCGCGTCCAGTTCCCCGATCTGCTGTTGCAAAGCCGGCGGCCACCAGTCGCACCCGCTCAACCCGATCAGGCATCCTGCCAGCGCGATCGCTCCGACTACCCGTGCTATGTCGCTCATTCGTCCCTCCTCTACGTTGGCGCTCCGTACGCCGGTCACAGCCGAGACCCCTGCTCTTCGGACACCTCCGGTGACGCCTCCCGTCCCGCCGGCGCCCCGCGTCCGATCTGAAACTTCTCCAGCCGGTACTGCATCGTCTTGTAGGTCAAGCCCAGCATCTTCGCCGCCTTGGCGATCACCCCATTGCTCCGCGCCATCGCCGTTTCGAGAAGCTTACGTTCGAACCCCTCGAGCGAAAAGCCCTCGGCCGGCAGCTCGAAATCGGCCTGGGCGAGCGGAGTCACGCGCGACCGCACTCCGGCCGGGAGGTCGCCGACATCGATCCGCTCGGCGTCGCACAGCAGGACCGCGCGTTCGATGACCGATTCCAGTTCCCGAACGTTGCCGGGCCACGGGTAGTCCATCAGCAGGCGCGACGCCTCGTTCGTCACACCCCTGACGGCCTTGCCCGATGCGGCGGCGTACTTCTTCAGGAAATGGCCGACCAGCTCCGGGATGTCCGCGGCCCGCTCCCGCAGCGCGGGGACGTGGATCGAGACCACGTTGAGCCGGTAGTAGAGGTCTTCCCGAAAAGTTCCCTGCTTGATGGCTGTCGCCAGTTTGCGGTTCGTGGCCGCCACCACCCGGACGTCCACCTTAATGTCTTCCCGTCCGCCGATCCGGCGGATTTCCTTCTCCTGGAGCACGCGCAGCAACTTCGCCTGAAGGGGAAGACTCAGATCGCCGATCTCATCCAGGAACAGCGTGCCCTGGTCAACGGCTTCGAAGAGGCCGATCTGTCGCGCCTGGGCCCCCGTGAAGGCGCCTTTTTCATGCCCGAACAGCTCGCTCTCGATCAGGGTTTCCGGCACGGCCGCGCAGTTGAGCGCCCGAAACGGACGGTACGCGCGGGGACTGTGCGCGTGCAGGGCCCGCGCGACGAGCTCCTTGCCGGTGCCGCTTTCGCCCGTGATGAGGACGGTCGCCTGGCTGGGGGCCACCTTCTTAATGGTGCGAGAGACCTCCTCCATCGAGGGATGGTGGCCGATGATGTTCTCGACTTTGAACGCGTCGAGGAGCTGTTGTTGGAGCCGCCGGTTCTCCTTGACGAGGTGCAGTCGTTCGAAGGCGCGCGCGATCGTGATCAGCAGCTCTTCCCGGTCCACCGGCTTGGCGAGGTAATCGAAGGCGCCCTTCTTCATTGCCTGGACCGCGGAGCCGATCGTCCCGTAGGCCGTGACCAGGATGACGAGCGCCTCGGAATCCAGTTTGACGAGCTCCTCCAGCAACGCCAGGCCGTCGCGCTCGGGCATTGAGAGGTCGGTCAGGACGACGTCCGCCCGGTGGTTTCGGTACGCGGAGAGGGCCTGTGAGACGTTGGATGCAGTCTCGACCGTGTACCCCTCGCCTTCCAGGATCACCGTCAGGATGTCCCGCTGGGCCTTCTCGTCATCCACGACCAGGACGTGGCCAGCCGTGATCATGCCGCCACCTCGACGCGCTCCACCGGCAGGCTGATGACCACGTCGGTGCCCTCATTCGGGCGGCTGCGGACGCTGATCCGGCCCCGATGCTCCTCCACGATCTTCTTGGTGATCGCCAGCCCCAGGCCAATCCCCAGCTTCTTGGTCGTGAAATACGGGTTGAAGATGCGGTTGAGGTCTTCCTCGCTGATGCCGGGTCCGGTATCCGAGATGATGACTTCGACGGTCCCGTTGGGCTCAGGCGCGTGCCCCTCGTGCCTCGCCTCAGCGCAACGCCGGGTGGTGACGCGCAAGCGCCCGCCAGCGGGCATCGCCTGGATGGCGTTCAGCACGACGTTCATGAGGCAGGTTTTGATCTGCACCGGATCGGCCTGCAGCCGCGGGATGGGGGTCGCTTCCGACACCTCGATGGCGATCCCCTGCTCGACGGCCTTCTGGCGCGCGAGCCCGACCACTTCCCGGATCAGCGTCACCAGGTCCACGTCGCTCTTGTTGAGCGCCAGCGGCTTCCCGACCGTGAGAAAGTTCTCGATCATGTCGTTCAACCGGTGGATCTCGGCCTTGATGTTGGACATCAGCGCCATCACCTCGGCGGTACCTTCGGGCCGCCCGCTGCCCAGCCTGGTCCGGATGTGGTCGATGCTGAGGTTCATGAAGTTCAAGGGATTCCGGATCTCGTGGGCGATGCCGGACGCCAGCTTGCCCACGGCGGACAAGCGTTCGGCCTCCCGGAGGCGTTCTTCCAGTTCGCGGTGCTGGCGGAGCTTTTCCACCATCTCGTTGAAGCTGCGGGTCAGCTCCGCGATCTCGTCCTCGCCCTCGACCTCGATGGTCTTGGTGAGATCGCCGGCAGCGACGTGCTTGGCCGCCGTGACCACGTCATGGAGCGGCTGCGTGTATTTCCGCGCGAGGTAGAGCGAGACCAGCATGCCGAGCGAAAAGATCAGCAACGTGACGGCCACCCGCTTGTACAACGACGCCTTGGTCGTCTGCTCCACATCGTCCAGGGTGAACGTCACGTGGATGTACCCGAGCACCTCGTTGCCGTCCACCAGCGGGGCCGTCACGTTGTATTCGCGCTGCCCCCCTTTGGTCACCGTGCTTTCCATCCTGCGACCGGACGGTGACGGCGACCGGGTGCTGACGATGACCTCCTTCTTCTCCACGTCCAGCAGCTTGATCTCCTTCACCCCTTTCGTCCCCAAACGGGCCATCAGCTTCTGCAGCGCGGCCGGGTCCGGCTCGCCGGATAACTGCTCGACGCTGACGGCCGTGGCGTTCGAGAGATCATTGATGCTCTCCTCGAGCTCCTGAACCAGCGCCTGCTGGGACATGTAGGAGAGGATCACGGAGGCCGTGAGGGAGAGAACCAGCAGCGCGAGCATCATGATGACCAGCTTGGTGGTCAGACGGAGGCGGTGGAAGAGCTGGTTGTTGAGGGCGTGGAGCGTCGGCAGCATGATCAGGCTGTCCAGGAGGGGAGGACCGCGCGCAGCGAGGCGTGCGACACGCACCCTTCGCGAATGAGCCGCGGGGGGCTCACGGTCGTATCCACCACCGTGGTGGGGAGCCCGCCGGGCGTCGGACCGCCGTTGACGATCAGATCGACATCGGCTCCGAACGCGCGCTCCACCTCGTCCGCCGTGGTGGCCGGCGGCTGCCCGGTGCGATTCGCGCTGGTGCCGGTCAGGGGGCCGCCGATGACTTCCAGTACCCGCTGCACGTCAGGATACGCCGAGAGCCGGACTCCGATGGTGCCCGTCTCCGCGGTGAGCACCGAGGGGACCGCCTCCGCGGCTCGAAAGACGAGCGTCAGCGGGCCCGGCCAGCAGGCCTGCATCAGCCGCTCGGCGGCGGGCGTGATCTCCGAGACCAGAGCCCGCAACTCGCGGCGGGAGCGGATGAGCACGAGGATGGGGCTCGTCTGCGGGGACCGGCCCTTCAGGTCGTACAGACGCTGGACAGCCGGGACGTTGAGGGGATCGACGCCCAGTCCATAGAAGGTTTCCGTGGGAAACGCGATGACGCCGCCGCCCCGGACCACTTCGCCGGCTTCCCGGAGCGAGGACTTGGAGATGTGGCGACTCTGGATGGTCATCCCCATACGTGCGGCATTATACCATGGCTCATGCCATCACCGTTTACTCAGGGCCCGCGCGCCGATGTCGGAACGGTAGTGCATCCCGTCGAAGCGGATCCGGCGAACACCCTCATACGCCCGCTCGCGGGCGGCTGTGAAGGTGTCCCCGAGGCCGGTGACCCCCAGCACCCGGCCGCCGGTGGTCACGACGCCGCCGGGTGTGCTGGCGGTCCCGGCGTGGAAGATGAGGAGATCGGCTTGCCCTTCCGTCTCTGCGAGGCCGTGGATCGGGAGGCCCTTCGTCGGCGAGCCGGGATAGCCGGGCGCGGCCAGCACCACGCAGACCGCCGCGCGATCGTGCCAGTCGACCGTGAGACGGTCCAGCCGGTGCTCCGCCACCGCCGTCAGGATCTCCACCAGGTCGGTCTTCAACAGGGGCAACACGACCTGGGCTTCCGGATCACCCAGGCGCGCGTTGAACTCCAACACTTTCACTTCCCCGCGCACGATCATCAGCCCCGCGTAGAGCGCGCCGTGAAAGGGACTGCCGAGCCGGGAGAGGCCTTCGACGATCGGCTCCAGGATGGTACGCCGGACCCGATCGACGAGATCGCGGGTGGCGATGGGCGCCGGCGCGTAGGCGCCCATGCCCCCCGTGTTGGGTCCGGTATCGCCGTCCCCCGCCCGCTTGTGGTCCTGCACTGGCAAGAGGGGTACGACGGTCTTGCCGTCCGTGAAAGCCATGACCGTCAGTTCCTCGCCGTCCAGAAACTCCTCGACCACCACCTGCGATCCGGCCTCGCCGAACGCTTTGCGCTCCAGCATGGCACGGACCGCGTCCCTGGCCTCAGCGCGGGTGCCGGCGACGATCACCCCCTTCCCCTGCGCCAGCCCATCGGCCTTGACCACGATCGGCATGTCGCGCTGCTCGAGGTAGTTGAGGGCTGGGCCGACCGCCGTGAACGTCTGCGCGCCGGCGGTGGGGATGCCCAACCGGACCATCAGGTCTTTGGAGAACGCCTTGCTTGCCTCGATGCGGGCGGCCGCCTTGTGCGGACCGAAGATGAGCAGCTTGTTCTTGCGGAACTCATCCACGATGCCGGCGGCCAGGGGCGCTTCGGGCCCGATGACCGTGAGGTCGATCCGCTGACTGCGGGCGAAGTCACGCAAACCGGCCAGATCGTCAGCCGCCAGCGGCACGCACTCGGCAATTCGAGCGATCCCCGGATTGCCCGGCGCGCAGTAGAGCTTTGTCACCCGCGGGCTCTGGGCGACCTTCCAGGCAAGCGCATGCTCCCGCCCGCCTCCGCCGACAACCAGTACTTTCATGGAAAGAGTGGCCTAGTGCCTGAAGTGGCGCATGCCCGTCAGCACCATGGCCATCTGGTGCTCGTCCACGGCCTTGATCACTTCCTCATCGCGAATGGAGCCGCCCGGCTGGATGACGGCCGTGATGCCCGCCTGGGCGGCGGCGTCGATGCCGTCGCGGAACGGGAAGAAGGCGTCCGAGGCCATGACACAGCCTTTCAGCGAGGAGCCTGCCTTCAGGGTCGCCAGCTTCACCGAATCCACGCGGCTCATCTGCCCCGCGCCGATCCCGACCGTCCGGTCGCGCCGGGCGAACACGATGGCGTTGGACTTGACGTGCTTGCAGACCTTCCAGGCGAAGGCGAACGCGGCGTATTCCTCATCGGTGGGCGCCCGCTGCGAGGCCACTTTCAGCGCCCGCACGTCCGCGATCGCGCCAAGGTCCCGGTCCTGCAGGATCAGCCCGCCGACGATCTTCTTGAGATCGAGCAGGTCAGGTCCCGTGCGCACGTCGGTGCGGAGCACGCCCACCGCCAGCAGGCGCAGGTCCTTCTTCCGTTTCAGCTCGGCCAGGGCGTCCTCATCGAAGTCGGGTGCCACGACCACCTCCACAAACGTCGCGGTGATCTCCTTGGCGGTAGCGAGGTCCACGCGCGCATTGAACGCGATGACGCCGCCGAAGGCGGAAAGCGGATCGGTCTCGCGCGCCCCGACATAGGCGTCGCGCAGCGTGGGCCCGACGGCCACCCCGCAAGGGTTGTTGTGCTTGACGATGACCGCTACGGGAAGGGGCGCGACTCCATATTCCTTGGCGAGTTCCAGCGCGGCATTGGCGTCGAGGAAGTTGTTGTAGGACATCTCCTTGCCGTGGAGTTGCCGCGCCTTCGCCACGCCCGGCTCGCTGCTCCCGAAATCGCGGTAGAAGGCTCCATGCTGGTGCGGGTTCTCGCCGTAGCGGAGGCTCTGCACCTTCTCGAACTGCAGGGTGAGGAGGGACGGGAACCGCACCAGACCAGGCGCGCCTTGCTGCTCGAGATAGCCGGCAATCATGCCGTCGTACCGAGAGGTGTGGTGAAAGACCTTGCGGGCCAGTTCCCGGCGCATCGCCGGCGACACGCCGCCAGCGCGCAACGCTTCCAGCACGGGCCCGTAATCCGCCGGGTCCACTACGACCGTCACGTCCGCGTGGTTTTTGGCAGCCGAGCGCAGCATGGACGGCCCGCCGATGTCGATGTGCTCGATCGCCTCGTCGAACGTGCAGCCCGGCTTGTTGATCGTCGCTTCGAAGGGATAGAGGTTGACCACCACCACGTCGATCGGCCCGATCCCGTGGCGCTCCATCTCGGCGACATGCTTGGGGTCGCGGCGGCGGCCCAGCAGCCCCCCGTGGATCTTGGGATGGAGCGTCTTGACCCGCCCGTCCAGAATCTCGGGAGAGCCGGTATAGGCGGCCACGTCGGTGACCGCGATCCCGGCATCTCGGAGCGTCTTGGCGGTCCCGCCAGTGGAGAGAATCTCGTACCCCAGCTCCTTCAACCCCTTGGCGAATTCGAGGATCCCGGACTTGTCCGACACGCTGACCAGCGCCCGTTTCACGCTCGTTCCTCCTTACTTTACATTATGTGGTTAGGAGATTCTTCGCTTCGCTCAGAATGACACGCCAGTGGTGTGGCTACATCTTGCCTGCGTCCCGCAGCGATTCCCGGAAGACGCGGTAGAACTGGTCGTTCTCCGCCACGGCCTGGCGGACGATCCCCCTGATCTTGGACAATTCCCGGTCCGCGACTACGAAGTTGACGCTCTTGGCGAAGGCCATCAGGTTGTCGAAGGTGCGGAACTGGTCGCCGACCAGGCCCACGCACATGTGCCGCCTCAGCGGCATCGTCATCGGCTGGATGGTCTGGAGCACCAGATTGCTCTCCGCCGATCCCCCGTAACCTTCGTGGATGATCACCAGCTCATAGCGGTTCGCCCGAATCCGCTGGACGGCGTCCTCCGGCTTGAGGGGAATATGCACGGTGTAGCCCAGCCCGTCGAGGGCGGTCTTCACCATTGCCCGCTGGGGCGCCGAATCGATGCAGACCATGGCCAGCTTGCGGTCCTCCACGAACTCGTCTTCCTCCGGCGAGGAGGCCAACCCCTCATCCTTGATGTCGGAGGAATCGAACTCCTCCATCGGCTCTTCGGGTACCTGAGGCGGAGGCGGCGGAGCAGGCCGAGTGAGTAGGGGCGCTGTCGGCCCCCCTCCGGCCCTCGGGGCGGCCTGCTCAGGCATGGTACTGACCCGGACCTTGGTCTGGCACTTGGGGCAGGTGACCCTGAAGACGGCGTTCTTCGGGACCTTCGCGTCCGGAATCGCGAGCTTGGTCGAGCAGGACGTGCAGATGAGTTCCATCGGCCTACTTCTTCTTCACCGTTTTGGCGTAGCCACTGTCCAGGGTCAGGCCTTCGATGTCGGTCGTCTTCTGGCCGCGGGACTGCTTGACCTTGTCGAGGCCGCGTTGCACGACCGCCTTCCGGGTGGCGTACAGCTCGGCGGTCTCCTGCGTGATCAATCCCTCAGAATAGGCTTTGATGAGCGCCTGATCGAAGGTCTGCATGCCGAAGGGAGCGCTGGCTTCCTGGATCTCGTAGAAGGTCTTCCCTTCGCTCTCGCCCATCAGAATGGATTCGTGGGTCCGGATATTGTTGCCGAGGATGTCGTGGATGGCGATGCGTCCTCCTCCCACCTTGGGCAGCAGCCGCTGGCCGACGATCCAGCGGATCGAGTCGGCGAGGCGCTGGCGGATCTGCTTCTCCTCCTCCGGATCGAACATCCCGATGATGCGGTTGATGGTCTGGCCGGCGTCCACCGTATGCACGGTGCTCAGCACGAGATGGCCGGTTTCGGACGCCTTCATGCACAGCTCGGCCGTCTCGCGGTCGCGCATCTCGCCGACGAGGATGACCTTCGGCGCCTGACGGAGCGCGGCGCGAAGGCCGTTGGCGAAGGTGTCGAAGTCGCCGCCGAGCTCCCGTTGGTTGAAGGTCGCCTTGATGTTGGGATGGACGAACTCGACCGGGTCCTCCAGGGTGACGACGTGGATGGACTTGCTCTCGTTGAAATCCCGCAGCAGCGAGGCCAGCGAGGTGGTTTTCCCGGTACCGGTGGCGCCCGTCACCAGGATTAGGCCGTTCTTCTCCTTGGTCATCTTCCGGAATGCTTCCGGCAGCTTGAGATCGTCGATGGACGGGATCAGGGTCTCCAGTTTCCGCATGACGACCGAATAGTTTCCCCGCTGGGAGAAGATGTTGACGCGGAACCGGGCCTTCCCGGGCAGGAAGTACGAACTGTCGCAGGACCCCTGCTGCAGGAGCATCTGGCTCAGCCGGCGGTCGTTGTGTATGAGATTGAGCGCGAAGATCTCGGTCTGAAAGGGGGTCAGGTTCTCGATGGGCGGGGTGAACTTTACCGGGACTAACTCGCCGGCCGATTCCACCTGCAGCGGGCGGTCCACCGAGAGGTTCAGGTCCGACACAAGGTCGTGCGAATCGAGCATCGCGGCCATCACCGTATCTATCTGGGCTTTTCTCATGACACTCTCCCCTCCAAGCTAGCTGGACCCCGGGTACCCATTGCTCCTAAATTGCAATGGGTGAAACGATCAAACATGCCGGGATACTCAATACCTCCAGTGCGCTTGCATTACCCGCCCCACTCATCCGGCGCGCTCTTCAGGAACGGCTTGAACTTCGCCTTATCGATACACTTGTTGTAGGCTTCGTCCGCGCCGATCCACTTCTTCTGGAGCACCTCCATGATCGCATCGTCAAGGGTCTGCATCCCGAACTGTTTGCCCACCTGGATGGCCGAGGGGATCTGGAAGGTCTTGTTCTCCCGGATCAGGTTGGCAACGGCCGGCGTGACCACCATGATCTCGAGCGCCGCGCACCGTCCCCTCTTATCAACGCGTTTGAAGAGGGTCTGCGCCACGACCAGCTTGAGGCTCGTGGACAACGCGCTGCGGATCTGCCCCTGCTCCTCGTGCGGGAACACCTCGATGATCCGGTCCACGGTCTTGGCGGCGTTGGTCGTGTGCAATGTGGCGAAGACCAGGTGCCCCGTCTCGGCCGCTTCGATCGCCAGTCGGATCGTCTCGAGGTCCCGCATCTCGCCGACGAGGATGATGTCGGGATCCTCGCGAAGGGCGCCCCTCAAGGCCGCGGAGAAGGACCGGGTGTGCGTCCCCACCTCACGGTGGTTCACCAGGCAGCCTTGGCTCTGGTGCACGAACTCGATCGGGTCCTCGATGGTGATGATGTGGTCTTTACGGTGCTTGTTGGCGTGGTCGACCATCGCGGCCAGCGTGGTGGATTTGCCGCTGCCCGTCGGCCCTGTGACCAGGACCAGTCCTTTGTGCAGCAATGCCGCTCGCTTCAGGAGGGGCGGCAGCCCCAGCTCGTCCGCCGTGTTCACCTTGGTGGGGATCTGCCGGAACACCGCTCCGCAGCCGTACTTCTGGTTGAAGAAATTGCACCGGAAGCGCGCCACGCCCGGAATCTCATACCCGAAGTCTACGTCGCCGGTCTCCTCGTATTGTTTGATCTTGAGTTCGGGGGCGATCTCATAGAGCATGGCCTTCAGCTCGCCATCCTCCAACATCTTGTACTTGACCCGCTCCATATCCCCGTGAAGACGGAGAATCGGCTGCTGTCCGGACACCAGGTGGAGGTCCGATGCCCCCTGGTCGAACATCAATTTAAAGAACGCGTCAATTTTCGCCATGCCCTCGTCCTCCCAAGCTTATCCCGACGCGTGCGCCACGTGGCCTCAACACAAGCGGAAAACGTAGCATAACCCTCAATGCGAATCAACCGCCGGGCTTCATTGACAACGAGGATGAAGAGGCCTAGCCTTCCTTCTATGTTCGACCTTTTTGACTCTTCCACGCCCATTCTGTGCGAGTTCTGCACGCTCCCCATTCCGATCAAGCCGGACTCCAAGGTCCATATGGTCAGGCTTGAAGAAGGACCGGCCATCTTCCTGATCTGTCCGACCTGCGGCCGACTTCAGCGCCCCCGGCTCGTCAAGGACGGCAAGCTCTACCTGGTCAACCTCACCGACGAGCAGATGGAGACGCTCCAGATTCTGTACAAGTTGAATCTCTAGCGCTTGCAACTGCGCCGTCTCGGATTGACATCGAAAGAGGGCATCGCTAGAATGAGCCGGCGTGTCAGAGACGCCGAGATCATAAGGAAGCCTGCGTGGCGTCCCAGTTCGTCCACCTCCACGTGCACACCCAGTACAGTCTGCTCGACGGGGCCAATCAGATCGACGCCCTGGTGCAGGAGGCCAAGGGCTTCGGCATGCCGGCCCTGGCCATCACGGACCATGGCAACCTCTTCGGCGCCATCGAGTTCTACCAGAAGGCCACCGCCGCCGGCATCAAGCCGATCATCGGCTGCGAGGCCTATCTCGCCACGAAGAGCCGGTTCGATCGGGAAGGGCAGCTTGCCCACAATGACTACTACCACTTGATCCTGCTGGCCGCCAACCGGACCGGCTACCAGAACCTCCTCAAGCTCGCCAGCAAAGCGTATCTGGAAGGGTTCTACTACAAGCCGCGGGTGGACAAGGAGCTGCTCGTCGAGCATCACGAGGGCCTCATCGCGCTCTCCGGCTGCCTGAGCGGCGAGGTCCCGTATCTCATCGGTCAGGGCCAGTTGGAGAAGGCCCTCCGCGTGGCCGCCGAGTACCGGGACATCTTCGGGCCCGACCACTACTTCCTGGAAGTCCAGGAGAACGGAGTGCCCGAGCAGCAGATCGTCAACCAGGGACTGCGGGAGATCCACAAGCGCCTCGGCATCCCGCTCGTGGCCACCAACGACTGCCACTACCTGAGGAAGGCGGACGCGAAGGCCCATGACATCCTGCTGTGCCTGCAGACCGGCAAGACGGTGACCGATCCGAACCGGCTGCGTTTTCAGACCGACCAGCTCTACGTGAAGTCCACGGAGGAGATGCTGGCCGCGTTTCGCGAGTGGCCCGAGGCGGTCTGGAACACGGCCCGCGTGGCGGAGATATGCGAGCTCGCTTTCACGTTCGGCAAGTCCCATCTCCCGCACTACACAGTGCCGAAAGGGGAGACGCTGGAGAGCTACCTCGACAAGCTCGCCCAGAAGGGACTGGCCGAGCGCCTGCGCGAGCGTCCGTCGGGCCTTCCCGCCTCGCAGTACCAGCAGCGCCTGCGGGACGAGCTGACCGTGATCACCTCGATGGGCTTCGCGGGCTACTTCTTGATCGTCTGGGACATCATCAACTTCGCCCGCTCGCGGGGCATTCCCGTCGGGCCCGGACGCGGCTCCAGCGCCGGCAGCCTAGTCGCCTACGCCCTGCACATCACCGACCTGGACCCGCTCGTGTACGGCCTGCTGTTCGAGCGCTTCCTGAATCCCGAACGCATCTCGTTGCCCGACATCGACATGGACTTCTGCATGGACCGCCGCCAGGAAGTCATCAACTACGTGGTCGAGAAGTACGGGAAGGATCATGTCTGCCAGATCATCACGTTCGGCACGATGAAGGCCAAGGCCGCCATCCGCGACGTCGGCCGCGTGATGGAGATGCCGTACGCCGAGGTGGACCGCATCGCCAAGCTGGTCCCCGACCAGCTCCACATCACCCTGGACGACGCGCTGGAAGCCGAGCCGCGCCTCAAGGAGTTGGTGGACACCGACCCCAAGATCCGCGACGTCTTCGAGACGGCGCGCGCCCTGGAGCACTCGCCGCGCCACGCTTCCACCCACGCGGCCGGCGTCGTCATCTCACACGATCCCTTGACGGCCCACGTGCCCCTCTACAAAGGGTCGAAGGAAACCGACGAGGTCGTGACGCAGTTCCCGATGGGCGACGTCGAGAAGGTCGGGCTGGTGAAGTTCGACCTGCTGGGGCTCAAGACCCTGACGATGATCGCCCACGCCGAGCGCCTGATCAATGCCGCAACGCCGGACGCGCCCGTTCAGCCGTTCTCGGTCGCGAATCTGCCCCTCAACGATCCGCAGACATTCGCGCTGCTCTCTTCCGGCAAGACTTTGGGCCTCTTCCAATTGGAGAGCGCGGGCATGCGGGATCTGCTTACCGGACTCCGTCCCGACCGCTTCGAGGACATCATCGCCATCATCGCCCTGTACCGGCCCGGCCCCATGGACCTGATCCCCGACTTCATCCGGCGCAAGCAGGGAAAGGTCCCGATCACCTATGAGGTGCCGGCTATCGAGGAGATCCTGAAGGAGACCTACGGGGTGATCGTCTACCAGGAACAGGTCATGGCGATCGCGAACAAGGCCGGGGGCTTCTCCCTCGGCCAGGCGGACCTCATGCGGCGCGCCATGGGCAAGAAGAAGCCCGAGGAGATGGGCAAACTCCGCACCCAGTTCATCGAGGGCGCGAAGAAGCGGAAGATCACGGAGAAGAAGTCGGAGAAGCTCTTCGAGCTGATCCAGAAGTTCGCCGGTTATGGGTTCAACAAGTCGCACGCCGCGGCCTACGCGCTCGTCACCTACCAGACGGCCTATCTGAAGGCGCACAACCCGACCGAGTTCATGGCAGCCCTGCTCACCAGCGAGATGGGGAACACCGACAAGGTGGTGCGCTACATCAACGAGTGCCGCGATCTGGGGATCAAGGTGCTCCCCCCGGACGTGAACGAGAGCGACCAGGACTTCACGGTCACGCAGGACGGGATCCGCTTCGGGCTGGCGGCCATCAAGAACGTGGGCGAAGGCGCGATCGAAGCGATCATCGACGCGCGGAA
>VBOD01000034.1 GCA_005877615.1 Nitrospirota bacterium
AAGCCGGGCCAGTCCGTGAAGCAGGCCGACCTATTGTTGATCGTCGAGGCGATGAAGATGGAGAGCCAGGTGAACGCACCGATCGCCGGAGTCGTGAAGACCCTGTATGTCAAAGAGGGTGACGACGTGAAGCCCGATGAAACGCTGATTACGTTGGAGTAACGCTGCTGCGTTCCGCCCTCCCGCCGCTCGACCGCTACCCGCTTCAATTCGCCAGCGTCAACCAGCACCACACTGCCTACATCCGGCACGGCGACGGGCCGCCGACCGTCCTATTGCACGGCTACGCCGGCGCCATCTGGAACTGGGAGCACCAGATCGAAGCCCTAGGCCAGCACGTGACCCTGTTCATCCCGGACGTGTTGGGCCAAGGCCTGTCGGACAAACCCCGGCTCGCGTACACGCCGGACCTATACGTGGAATGGCTTCACGGATTTCTGAAGGCCATCGGCCTTGAGCGCGCCGCCCTCATCGGGCACTCGATGGGAGCGGGCCTGGCGCTGGGCCTCGCCCTCACTCACCCCGACCGCGTGGACCGGCTCATTCTCATCTCGGGATTCCCCGAGGGAGTGTTGACGCACGTCCGCGGCCCGTACTTGCGATTCTTCGCACGGGCCGGCTCGGGGTTGCTCTTCGGGCTTGCCTACCGTCTCCTGGGCCGCCGGAACTTCCGAAAGTTCCTCGGGGGCCTCGTCTGGGATCGGAGCCTCGTCACGCCCGCGGTGGTCGAGCGCGCCTACCAGCTTCGTAAGCAGTACGGCAAGGCCCAGCCCCTGTGGTCGTCGTTGGAGCATGTCGAAGAGTGGGAGACCCGCTATGCGCCGCGACTGAGTTCGGTGACCGCGCCGACGCTGCTCATCTGGGGCCACGACGATTGTTTCCTCCCACTATCCGCCGGCGAGGCACTGCACCGGACCATCCCCGGTTCGCGCCTGGTTGTCATCCCCGACGCCGGCCACCTGCCCATGTGGGAACGCCCCGACAAGGTGAACCGCTTAATCACGGAATTTCTTTCTTCCACCATATCCTCGTAGGAGCACCCCTATGTGGGTGCCCAAACATCGGGCGGACACACAGGTCCGCCCCTACGGCGACAGGACCCGCGACCTACCTTCCTTGACGTTCTCCGCGCCGAGGGTCTATAACGGCTGCGTATCCCGCAGTACCAAGGAGGCTGTCCCATGAAACCGATTCATTCGATTATTCTAGCCTTCGCTACGTTCTTCCTGACCGCGTGCGCCACCAGCGGCTTCACGTATAAGGATTTCAAGGTCTCGAAGGGCAACGCGGAAGCCGGCACCGGAAAGACCGTCGTGTTCGGAAGCTCTCACTTGCAGCTCGAAGGAACCCCCATCAAGATGGGCGACACGCTCCGCGACGCCAAGTTAACGACCATGCCCCCTGGCTTCAAACTGGTCAGCCTGACCGAGGGCAAAGGCAAGGTCCGCATCGTCAGCATCGTCCCCTCGCTCGACACCAAGGTCTGCGAGCAGCAGACGCACTACCTGAGTGAAAAGAACAGGGGCCTTGACCGGGACGTCCAGCTCATCACCGTGAGCGTGGACACGCCCTTCGCGCAGAAACGGTTCGCCGAAGAGGCGAACATCCGCAACGTGACCTTCCTCTCGGACTACCGCGGAGGCGACTTCGGGCGCGCCCACGGCCTCCTCGTGCCTGACCTCCACCTGCTCGCACGAAGCGTGATGGTAGTGGATAAGGACAACGTGGTCCGCTATCTCCAGGTGGTGCCGGAGCTGGCGTCCATGCCGGACATGGAGCGAGCCTTCGAAGAGGCGCGAAAGGTCGCCGGCCTGCCGCCGCCTGCTTCCGCCATGTCATCGTCTAGCGGGTCAATGGGCGGGGGTTACTGATTAATGCGTGAATTCGACCTGCTGGTGATCGGCAGCGGTCCCGCCGGCCAGAAGGCCGCCATCCAGGCGGCCAAGCTGCGCAAGCGGGTGGCCGTCATCGAGAAGGAGCGAGTGCTCGGCGGCTCGTGCATCAACACCGGCACGCTGCCGAGCAAGACCCTCAAGGACGCGATCTACTACCTGCACGGGTTCAAGCTCCGCTCCTTCACCAACATCACGTACTCCCTGAAAAAGAACATGACGCTCCGGGACCTGATGGCCCGGAAGGACCTGGTCATCAAGCACGAGCTGGAGGTCATCACCGACCAGCTCGAGCGGAACGACGTGGAAATCATCCAGGGCACGGCCTCGTTCGTGGACCAGCACATCCTGAAAGTGTCCGCCAAGAGCAGCGACAAGGACTTGCTGACCGCGCCGTTCATCGTCATCGCTACCGGGTCGCGCCCGCGCCGGCCGGAGGAGATCCCCTTCAACGACGTGACGATCTGCGATTCGGATTCGATCCTCTCGACCGAAGTCATCCCCAAGAGCATGATCGTCATGGGCGGCGGGGTGATCGGCTGCGAGTACGCCTCCATGTTCGCCGCCTATGGGATCAAGGTCACCCTCTTCGACAAACGCAATGATTTGCTCCGGTTTGTGGATCAGGAGATCGTCCAGGCCTTGATCTACCACATGCGGACCAACGGCGTGACGATGCGGCTGGGAGAGGAGCTCGACAAGGTCACTACCGACGAGAGAGGCCTGGTCGTGACCACTTTCAAGAGCGGCAAGACCATCATCACGGACGTGCTGCTGTACGCCATGGGACGGATTGCCAACACGGACATGTTGAACCTGACCGCCGTCGGCATCACACCCGACAAGATGGGCCAGATCAAGGTGAACGAGCATTACCAGACCGAGGTGCCGCACATCTACGCCGCCGGGGATGTGATCGGCTTTCCGGCGCTGGCTGCCACGTCCATGGAGCAGGGCCGGCTCGCCGCCTGCCACGCCTTCCACGTGGAGCAGTCCACCCTACCCACAGTGCTGCCCTACGGTATCTACACGATTCCCGAGATCTCCACGGTAGGCAAGACCGAGGAAGAGCTGACCAAGGAAGGGGTTCCCTACGAGATCGGCCGCGCCTTCTACAAGGAGATCGCGCGTGGGCAGATTGTCGGCGATCTGGAAGGGTTGTTGAAGCTCATCTTCCATCGCACCACGCTGAAGCTGCTCGGCGTCCACATCCTCGGCGACGGCGCCACCGAACTCGTCCACATCGGCCAGGCAGTCCTGACTTACGGCGGAACAGTGGACTTTTTCGTCCACAACGTCTTCAATTACCCCACCCTCGCCGAGTGTTACCGCACGGCGGCCCTCGACGGCATCAATCGATTGGCACGACCGTAGCGCTCGCACTCCGCTTATCAATCATGACTGGGAGGCCACTGTGTTTCAGGAAGAAAAGACATTCAACTTGCGTTTCACCCTGGAAGCCGTCTTCCCGGACGATTATGACGGCGATCAAGACGGCCAGATGTGGGTGAAAGAGTGGGAGCAGCGGCTCAAACCGGAGCTCGTGAAGATGGTCTTTGACTACCTCCGCCAGCATCCCGCCTGGAAAGTCCACGTTCGCAACCGCGGCTCCTCCCCACAGGACGAGATCGAGATCTCGATGGTGAAGGAATTTTAGAGGGTTTACTGATCGCGATAGAGACGGAGGTAGGGGTTCGGGTGGAAGATGACGTTGTCTTCCTGGATCACCTCGTTGCCGTTGATCCCGTCCTCTTCCGGGTCCTTCCATAAGGCCCGCCCCCACCAGATGAAGATGGGATTGGGGGCCAAGTCATAGCTTGGTGTCCCATCCGGATTCATGATCACACGAAGCACTTTCCGCCCGGTCGCATAGTCCACCACATCCGGGTTCTTCGTCGCGTACAGCTCGATCCAGAGCTCCAGCCGGTTGTCGAAGACTTCGGCGACGCGGAATTCTGGCGGGGGGAGGGCGGGCAACTTGCGCGGCTCAGCGGCCGAGACGGTCGCCACTGCGCCGATCCAGAGCAGCCCAGACACCACAAGAATCTTGGGCCACATGGACCAAATATAACACAGGCCGACCCACTTGCGTCGCCGTCCCCGCTTCCGCTAAGGTGATTCCCCCACTCATGAGGAACGCTCATGAAGTTCAGCCAGCACTTACGGTCCATCGCCGAACCGATTTGGGCCGCCCAGCTCACCCACCCGTTTGTCGTGGGGCTCGGCAATGGGACGCTGCCGGAGCGGAAGTTCAAGTACTACATCCTCCAGGATGCGCTGTTTCTCAATGATCTGGCGCAGGTCTTCGCGATTGCCTCGGAAAAGGCGCCTGAGGCGGTCTCCGCAGCTCGTTTCGCCAAGCTGGCCAAGGACACACTGGTCGTCGAACGCTCGCTGCACGAGACGTACGGCAAGCGCTGGAAACTGACGCTTCAACAAATGAGCAGGGCACCGATGGCGCCGACCAATTACGCCTACACGCGGCATATGTTGCACATCGCGCAGAACGGAACGGCCCTCGACGCCACGGTCGTGACCCTGCCCTGCGCCTGGATCTATTGCGTGGTAGGGCAACATCTGCTGCGTAAGGGCAAGCCACCGAAGTCCCATCCCTACCGGGACTGGCTGCTGCTCTATGCCTCGCCGGAGTTCGAGGAAGTGGGGCGATGGATGCGGGAGAAAGTGGATGCGTGGGCGAAGAAAGCCAGCGAGGGCGAGAAGGCGCGCATGGAGAAGGCGTTTATCATCAGCTCGCGGTATGAGTGGATGTTCTGGGAGATGGCGTGGAACGAGGAGTCGTGGCCAGTGTGAGGGGCGTTTCGTGTAAGCCGCGGTGCTGGTGGTGTGGGGAGGATCCGCTGTACTGTGAGTATCACGATAAGGAATGGGGCGTGCCGGTCCATGACGACCGAAAGATCTTCGAAATGCTAACCCTGGAGGGCTTCCAGGCGGGACTGAGCTGGATTACCATCCTGCGCAAGCGCGACAATTTCAGGAAGGCGTTCAAGAACTTCGATGTGCGGAAAGTGGCGCGATTCGGCAAGGCCGACGTTGCGCGCTTGATGAGAGACGAGGGCATCATCCGTAATCGCCTGAAAATCGAAGCGGCCATCACCAACGCGCGGCGGTTTCTCGACGTGCAAAAGGAGTACGGCAGTTTCGATCGGTACATCCGGCGCTTCACGGGCAACCGGACAGTGCGCAATCCCAACGGATTGACTCGAAAAACCATCAGGGCGACCTCGCCGGAGTCCGACGCCCTGTCCAAAGACTTGAAGCAACGCGGCTTCAAGTTCGTCGGCTCCACGGTCTGCTACGCGCACATGCAAGCGACCGGCATGGTGGACGACCACGTGGTAGGATGTTTTAAATATCGGAAGCGAAAGAGATAAGGAGCGGGTCCTGTCACCGCATCACCCTGATTGTCATTGCGAGGCGCAGCCGAAGCAATCTCGGTCGAGGTTGCCACGTCGCGGACTCCTCGCAACGACAGCTCCGCCAGGGTCCCATGCGGCGCCACCCGTTTATTTCAACTGGAACTATTCATCATGAAGCAGGTTCTGACGATAGCGGGGTCGGACTCCGGAGGCGGCGCGGGGATCCAGGCGGACATCAAGGCGATGTCGGCCAATAGGGTGTTTGCGATGTCGGTGATCACCGCGATCACGGCGCAGAACACCGAGGAAGTCACCGAGGTCTTCGAGCTGCCCGCCTCCATCATCGCGGCACAGATCGACGCCGTCTTCGACGACTTCGAGGTGGCGGCAGTCAAGACCGGCATGCTCTCTTCTGCCGAGATCGTCAAGACCGTCGCGAAAATGCTCAAGCCGCAAAAAGTTGTAAATCTTGTCGTGGATCCGGTGATGGTCTCCAAGAGCGGCCATCCGCTGCTCAAGCCGGACGCCATTGAGGCGGTGATCAAGCAGTTGATCCCGCTGGCCCTCGTCCTGACGCCGAACATCCATGAGGCGCAGCAGCTCTCCGGCGTCGAGATCAAAACCCTCCCCGACGCGCGACAGGCCGCGAAAATCATTCACAAGATGGGGTGCAAGCACGTGCTCATCAAGGGCGGGCATCTGCTCGCCGATCGCGGGACGGACCTGCTCTATGACGGGAAGTTCTTCGAGGTCTTCAAAGGGGAGTACATCAACACGCCGCACACCCACGGGACCGGCTGCACGTACGCCTCGGCGATCGCCGCGCATCTCGCGCTCGGCAAGCCGTTGAGCCAGGCCGTGAAGGCCGCCAAGGCGTACACTACCGAGGCCATCCGTCATGCGCTGGCCATCGGCCACGGCAAGGGTCCCACCAACCACTTCTATTTTTTGAAACCTGAATAATACTGAAAGGAAAGGGAAATATTGCCATTTTTTCCTCCCGCCACGTAGACCGTTAGAGTATTTTCCCCACCCAGATTCCGGTCTATACCAGAGTGGACCCCGGTGTCGGTCATCTTATCCTATTAGCATAGTGCAACGTGTGTCAGAACGCTTGCACCTCACTCCGAACTAAGGAGGTGCGTGATGGCTTATCAGCAAAGTCACGGACTGGTAGATCACGTCATTGATCTACACGACGGCGAGGCACATCTTTGGGTACGCGTCCGGCAATGCGTGAACTGCGGTGACATGGTGGATTCTGCAATCATCAGGCAGTGGCGACCCTGGTGGCGCACCACCTTCCTCGTGTTGCTGGGAGTGCTCTACATCGGCCTGGGTCTCACTAGCATGATCCGGTGAGGAAACAGGGAGGGGATTAGTACCGGATCACCACCAGCTTGTCCACGCCGGACTCGGCGCCCCAGACTTCGCCATGACGACCCAGGATTTGACGCACATTCGCACCGGAACTCGGCAGCGGAAAGACCTCAAACGCTTCATTCACAGGATCAAAACGCACCAACGCGTTCGCGCCGAAGTCGCTGAGCCACACCATGTCGCGGTCATCCACATAGACCGCATAGGCGCCCGGGTTCTTCCCCGGTAACCGCCATTCCTTCCAGGTATTGGTAACCGGGTCGTACCGACTCACCTGACCCGCGTTCCATTCGCTGACCCAGACGTTCCCCTTCGAGTCGGCCCACACCCGTCGTGCGCCCTGCTTCGGCGTCGGCGGCTCGATCACGGTGGCAGCACCGGTGACCGGGTCAAGACGCGCGATGTAGCTGCCCGCAAGCGACGCATAGTACACGGTTCCGTCCGGCGTGGCGGCGATCCCGTAAGGCCCCGACCCTCTCGGAGCATCGAACACCTCCACCCGGCCGACCTTGGGATCCAACCTTCCATAGATGCCGCTCTGGCCGGTGAACCACAGCACACCGCGCTTATCAAACGCAGCGGTGTTCAGGTTCGCCCCTTCGCGTCCGGACGGCAGAGGGTAGACGCTGACTTTCTCGGTCAGAGGGTCGACGCGCACGATGGCGTTCAGGCCGCCATCCGTGATCCACGGCGCGCCGTCCGGGCCGACGATCACACCGTGCGGCCGTGACTTCTCCCCCAGCTTGATGCGGCGAACCTGCCCTGTCGCGGGATCCAGCAGTCCCAGCTCGCCCGAGCGCTGCGCGACGTACCAGACGCCGCCGTCGGGCGCCGGCGCGACATCATGCGGATGCGACCCGGCCGGCACGGGATATTCCTGCACCCGCGGGGCCGACTCTTGCGCAGCACAGAGGGGGCGCGCGCTACACAGCACGAACAGGGTCACGCAGTAGACAAGGAATCTTTGACCTGTCGGTTGTAGCGTGATAGTCACATCTCCTTGAGGTACTCATGCACGAACTGGATGGCCATCGCGCCCTCGCCGACCGCGGAAGCGACGCGTTTGACCGAGTCGGATCGCACGTCGCCGGCCGCGAACACGCCGGCGCGGCTGGTCTCGAGCAGAAACGGTTGTCGCTTGCCGGTCCAGTGCGGGGACTGCGCCAGCGATGGACCGGTTCTGATGAACCCCTTGCCGTCCCGCTCGATTTCCGGCGGGAGCCAGTCGGTCCGCGGCACCGCACCGATGAAGCTGAACACCGCCGGCGTCTCCACCGTCCGCTTCTCCCCGGTCTTGCTGTTGACGATTTCGATGGAATTGAGGTGGCCGTCGCCGTTCATTCGCTGTACCGTCGAGTTGCGGAGCAGTTCGATGTTGGGTGTCTGCTCAATCCGCTTGGCGAGGTAGCTAGACATATGCTTGTAGAGGTCGTCGCCGCGAATTACAAGTAGCACGCGACTCGCATGCTGGGAAAGGAAGACGGCGGCCTGCCCGGCAGAATTGCCGCCGCCCACCAACACCACCTGCGCTCCCTTGTAGATCTGCGCCTCGTTGTGAGTGGCGGCGTAGAATACGCCCCGCCCTTCGAACTGCTCGCACCGTTCGGCGTTCAGCCGGCGATACTCGACGCCCGTGGCGATCAACAGGCACTTTGTGGTGACCGTTTCGTCGCCGTCCAGCCGCAACACCGGATAGGTCTTGTCGAACATCAGGCTGCTCACCGGCGTGGACACCGAGAGACGCGCGCCAAATTTGTTGGCCTGA
>VBOD01000114.1 GCA_005877615.1 Nitrospirota bacterium
CCTTCTTGTCAATCGTCGGGCCCGCCGTGACTGTGATGGCCCCGATGGCGTTCTTGGTCACCTTGATCTCGAGACGAACCGTGTTGGCATGGGGAATCACATGCGGCGTCACGTTCAAGGTAAGCGTCGCATCAACGAACGTGGTTTGCGTTCCCTGCAGCGAGGTGGTCTGGAAGGGAACCTGCTGACCCTGTTCAAGCTTGGCCGGTTTATTGTCCAACGTAATGATCTTGGGCGCAGAGATGACCTTGGTCTGGCCCAGGGCCTCCCCGGCCGACAGCCGCAGATCAAGCGTGCCGGTAGTCCCCAAAAATTTCCCGACGAGGAGACCTATCGTGCTTCCCGGCACACTCACGCCTGACGCGGCAGCGGGGAGGTTGACCAAAAAGTCATTCGCTTGCGTGCCCACGGCGACGCCGGAGGCGCCAACGTTGAGCGTGATCGGTGCATCCTTGCCACTTCCCGTTGACGTCGTACGTATTGAACTGAGCCCCCACTGGATCCCGAGCCCGCGGGCGAAGTTCTTACTGGCCTGGACGATCCGTGCCTCGATTTGGACCTGTGGCGTCCGCTGGTCCAGGTCATGGACGATCCTCTCGACCCGGGCCACATTGTCCGAGATGTCCCGGACGACGAGCGCGTTGGTCCGGGAATCGACCTTGATCTCGCCTCGTGGGCTGAGACTGCTTTTCGCGACGTCGATGGACTTCGCCGCATCGCTGTAATTGAGGTAGATGATGCGCGTCACGAGCTCTTCGGCTTTCAGCGTCGATTCTTTTGCCTTGGCGGCGTCATCCCGGAGCCGGGTGATGTTGGCCAGGGTGTCGATCCACAGGATGTTCCCTTCGCGGATCTGCCCCAGGTTGTTCAATTTGAGGATGAGGTCGAGCGCCTGGTCCCACGGCACGTTCAACAGTTTCAGCGTCACCTTCGACTTGACTGCTTCCCCGACGACCATGTTGAGACCGCTGACGTCGGCGATCAGACGGAGCACGCTGCTGATCTCTGCGTCCTGAAAGTCCAGGGAAATACGCTTCCCGGTGAATCGTTCGGGGCCGCCGAGCCCGCCAATATCGGTCGGTTGATCCGGTTTCGGTTGCGCCAGCGACGTCAGGGGATCGAGGAACTTGAGCCGTTCCGGCACCGGCACCGGCACGTTGCGCCGTGGGCTCATGCCCGCGACGTTCGTCGCGGGAGGGGGCCCCGCAGACGCCCCTCCCGCACCCACATCGGCCGGGCCAGGAGCGGAACGAGTTACCGTTTGCGTTCCTTGAGGGGCCTGCACTGCCAGGGCCTGTTCCGACAGGGTCACCCGGAGTTGCGCCCCGGTCTTCTCGATGATAAAGGGGACGGTCCGACCCAGATCGAGCACCAACCGCACTTTCGCCTGCGGGAACTGGTGCACGCCAATCCGAATCTGCCGCATGAACTGGTGTCCAACGGGCACAGCCTGCCGCTTGGTGCCGTTGACGACATTCATGAGGTCAATGACGAGCCGGTTCCCGCTCAGCTTCGTGACGTCGTAGGTCAGATCACCGTCGCCGGTAATGAGCACCACCACGCTGTGCTTGGTCCGCTGCACGGTGAGGTCAGTCAAGGATCTTGCCGGCGGCAGCAGTTTGTCGTTGTTTGTCCCTGCGGCGATGAGGGAAGGCGGGACAGCCTCGCCTGCGGACTGTACTGACGGTGCTTCGGGCGCCGACTTTGACGCGTCAGCAGGAGGAGGCGCCAGCTCTCTCGCCGGCGCTTCTGCACTGCGCGTGGGCGCAGTCTCAGCGACGGTCGGTTCCATCATCGGCTGGGTCGGGGCGCAGGCCTGCAGGGTTCCTAGCAGCACAGCTCCTGCCACGAGGACCCCCAGGCTGGTCAGTTGAGTTTTCATTCGGTCACCTCTCTGGGACGGAGGAGGATTTCGACCTCCTTCGTGCTTTTTCTTCCTGCGATATCTAGGGTGGGTTCCGCCACGATGATCGCTTTATCGGTTATCGTTTTGATGACCCCGTTGTTCGTGCCCAGCAGCATGCCCTCTTTCACCGTGTATCCCTTGCCTTCTGGAGTCTGGATCAGTCCGAAGTAGCCGTACCCTCCCCACATGATGCCAAGGAGCTTCATGTCGCTGATCTGGACCCGTTGCAGAGGAGGCATCTGTGACTGCAATGAAGCGCTTTTGATCATTTTCGTGAGCGACTGGAACGGATCGCGCCGGCTTTTCGGATCATAGGAATAGCCTTCAGCACTGTCCATGGGCGGGGTGGAAGCCCCAGGCGCGGTGGCCGTCGTCATCGCTGGCGGGGTCGCAGCAGGAGTAGGCAAACCGGGAACGGGAAGCTTCGTGCCCGCCTGGGGCGGAGTGGGTGCGGCAGGAGCCGGTGCAGGCGTGCCGGCTGCAGGAGCTGGCATTCCAGGCTTGGCTGGCGCAGCAGGCGCACTGGGAGCGGGAAGCTTCGCGCCGGCCTGGGGCGGAGCAGGTGCGGCAGGAGCCGGTGCAGGCGTGCCGGCTGCAGAAGCTGGCGTTCCAGGCTTGGCTGGCGCAGCAGGTGCAGCGGGCTGGGCCGGAGCCTGTCCGGCGCTGCCAGGAGGCGGCGCCTTGGGCTTCACTGACGGCGCTGCCGGCGGCTTCTGATCTTCTCCAGTCAACAGGCTCATGGCCACCAGTGTTTGCCTGGTCGTCGGTTCCGCGAGCGCAGTGCCTACGCCCAGCAGCACGACGGCTGTCAAACCGGCAACGTAATAGAGGGTGACCATTCTCATGGTGTCTTTTCGGTGTCTCACTTCCCTGCCGGCTTGGCCCCTCCGGGTGCGGTGGACGCGGCTGGAGACGCGAAAGCCGTGAGCTGGAACGATGTCTGGACAGACACACGACCCCGCTCTTCCTTCCCGCCTCCCATCTTGATTTTGTTGACATTGATGATGCGTGGGAGTTTGCCGATCCGGTCAAAGAAGAGCGCCAAGGTGTGGTACCCGCCGCTCATCTCGACATCTACGGGGAGCCGGACAAAAAGCTTGGATGAATCCTCCGTACGGATACCGGGTTTCCAGAGCTTGAGGTCCAGACCGATGCGTGTCCCGAGGTTGGAGAGTTGCTTGAGCAGTGTTACGGCCTCCTCCTCGGGAGGCAGGTATTCAAGGTTCTTAGCGAGCTGGCGCTGCAAGTCCGCATTCAACTGTTTGAGCTCCTCGAGCTTCGCGATCCTGGCCTTGTTGGTGGTGATTTCCGTATCGAGCTTGGCGATCTCAGTCTTCAAGTTGGTGATGGTCGCCTGGAACGGATCTTCGACATAGAAATAGAACCCGACGCCGATCCCGACCAAGACCAGGACCAACATGGCCACCTTCTGCTGCATCGGGATGGCCTTGAAGGCCGTGAGATCTGGAGCTTTCATCGCCATGCGTCAGGCCTTTACCGCCATCTTGATTCTGAACGAGTAGATGATCAGGCCTTCTTCCGTCGTCTGACGGCTCTCCTCCAGCAACACGCCCGCAAAGTACCCACTCTGCTGGAGGTTCCTGATAAACTCCACGATATCGTCGTTCGTCAACGCCTTGCCAGTGAGTGTGATCTCCTTGTCGCCGTCGACGTTGGTCAGCCAGACCTTCAAGGGATCCAAGCTCTGGCTCAGATAGTCAAGCAACCGAACCGGCCCGCCCTGATTCTTGCGAAGTTGCTCGATGATGCGGTTCTTGTCCTCCAGCAACTGCTTGTTCTTCTCGTAATCCTCCACCTCCTGGACCTTCTTCTTGAGCGACTCCAGCTCCTTCGTCTTGCTCTCCTTGAGTTGGGTCTGCAACGCGACCTCATCGACGAGCATCAGCCAGCGATACCCGCATGCCCCAACAAAGACGAGCAAGATCCCCAGGCCGACCACCAACTGGAACACCGCCTCATCGACAGGAACCTTGGCCTTTTTGGCGGCAACTCGCTTGACCGGGAGGAGATTGATCTTGATCACCGGTCACCCTCCCGCCGCAGGGCGAGGCCGACGACGACGGCGGCCTCCGGCGCGATCCGCTCTATGTCTTCGTGACTCTTCTTCAACGCTGACGTATCCAGCTTCTTGAAGGGATTGGCCACAGACGTTTCGATCCCCAAGTGTTCTGAAATCTTGACCGGCAGGCTCTTGATCTTGGAGCACCCGCCGCACAGGACGATGCGCGCGATGTCTTCCGGGGAGGTCGTCCGGAAGTAATCGAAGGAACGGCTGATCTCCGTCGCCAGCTCCTCATCGACTGTGGCGACCGCCTGGTGGAGCGCGTCGGCGTTGACATCGGGCAACTGGCCTTTCTTGGCCGCTTCAGCATCTTCCAGACTCAGCCCCAGATCCTGTTGGATCCGCTCCGAGTACCGGTTGCCGCCGATCGCGATGTCCCGGGTGAACGCGGAGACACCGCCCTTCAAGATGTTAATATTCATCACGCTGGCCCCGATGTTCACGATCGCAGTCAGCTCAGCCGGTGACACGTCGTAATTCACGCAGTACATGTTCTCAACGGCGAACGCGTCGACATCAACCACCTTGGGCGTCAAGCCGGCCTCGCGCACCGCGTTGGCATAATCGTTCAGCTTGTCCTTCTTGGTAGCGACCAGCAGGACTTCCATCTCACCCTGCGTGACGGAGGACTGTTTTTCCTGCGAGAGGATATGGAAATCCAGGTAGACGTCGTTTATATCGAAGGGGATGTATTGCTCCGCCTCGAACTTGATTTGCTTGTCCAACTCTTCTTCCGGCATCGGCGGGAGGGTAATTTTCTTCACGATGACGGACGTCCCGGAGATCGACAGGGCGACGTTCTTGTTCTTGAGCTTCTGCTCGGTGGCGAGCTCCTTGATGGCCGTCACGACCCCCAAACCGTCCATGATCGATCCGTCGACGATCATTTCAGCGGGAAGCGGCTTCATGCCGAACCGCTCCACCTTCAGCTTTCCCGTGGACTCCTTGAGTTGCAACATCTTGATGGACCCAGACCCGATGTCCAACCCCAGCAAGTACGCTTTCGAACCAAATCCAAACAACGGTCGCCCTTTCTATCTTTCCTGCGTCTAACTTGATGCGCGCCGACGAATGATGCGCTTGATCTCTTCGAGATTCGTCGTCGTGTACAGTCGCCAATTCCTCCAATCGCGCGGCGGCGTTGAGATTAGGCCTTCGCGCTCCCAGCGATACAGCGTCGCCTTCGAGATATCAAACAAATGACACACTTCCAGGGTCGAGAACCGCCGTGAGACAGGCTTGCGACCTGCGGGCCGCACGCTGTGCCCTTTCCTCTTCACCTCAACGGCCTTCATCATGCGCGGCTCGTGAAATCGATTGGACACATAAATGTCGTAAGTATAGTTAGTATAATTTTGATGTCAAGAGGTATTTTAAAAAGGAAATTTGTGACTACCGCGCGGCAGCCGCTTCAACAACGCGACGCGACCCACGTAAGGGACCGGCCCTACAACCCCTAGCGGTAAGACATCGTACTGATGATAGTCCTTGTGGGAGGGGAGGAAGAGGAACGCAGGGAAACTTAGACAGCGTTGTCCTAGCAGACGCGCTTACGTCGGCTGGCGGACGGGATGTTGAGTTCCATCCGGTACTTGGCCACGGTGCGCCTGGCCAGGACCACGTTTTGGGCTTTCAGTCGCGCGACGATCTCTTGATCCTTCAAAGGACGGTTGGAGTCTTCCTCCTCCACCATCTTGCGAATCATCTCACGCACTGCAACGGAGGACAATTCGCTCAGCCCTTCCTGGGACCTTGCGATACTGGTGGTGAAGAAAAACTTGAGCTCGAAAATCCCCTGCGTGCAATGGACGTATTTGTTGGAGGTGACGCGGCTGATGGTCGACTCGTGCATGGAGACGTCTTCCGCCACGTCGCGTAGCACCATCGGCTTGAGGTACTGGATACCGTGCTCGAAGAAAGGCTCCTGGGCCTTGACGATGCTCTCGACGACCCGCACGATCGTCTTGTTCCGTTGGTCAATGCTCCGAATCAACCACTGAGCGGATCGCAGCTTCTCGTCCAGGAACGCGCGCGTGGCGTCCGTAGGATCGCGCTTGCCAGCCAAAAATCTGCGATAGTAGGAGTTGATCCGGAACCGTGGCATGCCGTCGTCGTTGAGCCTTACCACCCACTGCCCGTCAGACTTGAAGACATAGACGTCCGGGATGATCGGATGATTGTCTGAAGCAAAGAACGGGCGTCCAGGCTTGGGCTCGAGCCCCTCGATGATCTTGATGGCGTGCAGGACTGCGTCCATAGGGACGCCGAGGGCCTTGGCGATCGCCGGGTATCGCTTGTGTTCCAAGTCCACCAGGTGATGACGGATAATGGCCTCGACGAGAGAGCCGCCCAGCCCCAAGTGCTCGATCTGCGCCAGCAGGCACTCCGGGAGATCACGCGCCGCCACGCCGACAGGATCAAAACCCTGGATCACCTTGAGCACGTGCGTGGCCTGCGCAAGAGACACTCCGGACGCTGAGGCCAATTCTTCCAGCGGCGTGCGCAGATAGCCATCCTCATCAAGATTGCCGATGATGCTCCGCCCGATGTCATGCTCGGCCCTGTCGAGCGGGGCCAGGGCCAATTGCCACACGAGGTGATCTTCCAGAGAGGCAGTTTTGGTCATCGTCTGCTCGAGGGAGGGAAGTTCATCACGCCCGTTGCGCGGCGCCTCGACGTCGCCCCAACGCCGATCGTCATCAAAATACTCGTCCCACGCTCCCGTCAACTCCTCCCGGCTGGTTTCATCTCCGCCGGCTTCTCCTGCAGCGTCCTCCTCATCCCGCTTGACCGTGCCCGTATCCTGACCCTCTTCAGAAGTGCCTGCCTCCGTCTCCGGGTCTTCGAGCTCTGAGCTGCCCTCTTCGAGGAGGGGGTTTTCTTCGAGTTGTTGCGTGAGGGCTTCCTGCAATTCAAGGCGGGACAATTGGAGCAGCTTGATGGCCTGCTGCAATTGCGGCGTCATGATCAGCCGTTGCGACAGGCGGAGGTCAAGGCGTGGCTGCATAAATCCGTTCCTCGACTACAGGCGGAATCCTTCTCCCAGATACACTTCCCGTGCGCGCTGGCTGCTCACGAGGTACGCGGGAGACCCTTCCTCTAAGATCTCGCCCTCGGTGATGATGTACGCGCGGTCGGTGATAGACAACGTCTGCTGGACGTTGTGGTCGGTGATCAACACACCGATCCCGCGCTCTTTGAGCCGCCGGATGATGCTTTGGATGTCGCCGACCGCAATCGGATCGATCCCGGCGAACGGTTCGTCCAGCATCAGGAAATGTGGCCGCGTGACCAGCGCGCGGGCAATCTCCACGCGCCGTCGTTCGCCGCCTGACAGGGTGAAGGCCTTGTTCGTCCGGATGTGATCCAACCCAAGGTCCTTAAGTGCGGTCTCCAGACGCTCTCGTCGCGCGTCTTTGCTCAGATCCAGCAATTCGAGAATCGCCACCAGGTTCTGCTCCACCGTCATGCGTCGGAACACCGACGACTCCTGGGGTAAGTAGCCGATCCCGCGCCGCGCCCGCTGATACATGGGCAGGTCCGTGATCGCCTCCCCACCCAGGAGGATGGCACCTTCGTCCGGCAGCGTCAAGCCCACCATTATGTCGAAGACCGTCGTCTTCCCCGCCCCGTTGGGGCCAAGAAGCCCGACGATCTCCCCGGCATGCAGCGCCAGGCTCACGCCCCTGACGACGCGCCGCCCCCGATAGGCCTTTTCGAGTCCACGCGCCTCAAACGCGTAGGGCCCCTTCCCGTCCCCCGAGGTCCCGGTGACGTCCGTCACCGGGGTTTGGGTTCCCTATCGTTGATGATGACCCGACTCCCCTCGACGATGCTCCGGTCTTCCCTCAGGAACATGGTCATCTTGGTGCCGGTCACCCGATAGCCTTCCTCCCAGGCCTCCGGATCGCCTGTCAGGACGAGGGTTTCATCCCGCTGGTGATAGACCGCCTTCTTCGATTTCGCTCGCTTTTCGCCCCGCTGCATGAATACGTTGCCCGTCGCGTCGATCAGGTTGATCGCCCGATTGCCGAACGTGGGCAGGTCGGTGGCGGCCGGAGACGCTGGCGTGCCTGTTTTCCCGCTTCTCTGGGCGGAGGGCGCCGGGGGAGTGCCGTCAAAGTGGACGACCATCTGATCAGCGCGCA
Organism: Nitrospirota bacterium; assembly: GCA_005877615.1. Classification (GTDB taxonomy): domain Bacteria; phylum Nitrospirota; class Nitrospiria; order Nitrospirales; family NS-4; genus NS-12. The sequence continues at coordinate 8,138 of VBOD01000114.1, forward strand.
TCACGAAGTCCCCTTTGGTCATCACCACCTTCCCCGTGAAGAGTGCCATATTGTCATGGTCTCTGAAAACGAGGGATTCGGAGGTGATGACGATTTCGGCTGGCGTGGTGGGCGAGGGCTCCGGCGGCGGTGCCGCGGAGACGATGGTGCTGCCCACGAGGAGAAGCGCGCTAGTGAATCCCCACGCGGACATCGTGACGGACCCTCATTTCTCGGGAGGCAGGGAACGCGTCCATGCCTTGGCCCGTGACCTCCAGCCGGGGACCAGTGATCCTCACCGACTCGTCGGTCCAGATCCGAAGTGCCTGGTTGTCCCATCTGATCCGCGGAGTAAAAATCGTAAATCCGCCGTTCAGGATCAAGGCGAGGTTGCCGGATCGCTTGCTGATCACGAAATCTTTCGACGTGATGTTGATGGTGCCCTCATCACCAGCCACGGTCATGGTGACGCCATCGGTCCCCATCAGCGTCACCTGCACATCATTGAGCACTGCCTTGGCATCCGCCTCGAACAGCTGCGCCTGTCGGGCATGGATCTTCCAGTCCACGAGCCCACCCTTGCTTTGGGCGAACGAGAATTCCTGCAGGCCGGCATCTGCCTGCTGCGGCAAGCTAGGGGCGGAGGCCTGCGGGACTCGACGAGCCGGCCCGGCGGCGACAAACACGAGAATCGTCGCCAGCAAAGCAAGCATCGTGCCCACAAGCGCGGCTCTCGCGACACGCAAAGACGATGGCGTCCTCTTCGCCAACACGGGGGGGCACTATAGCACAATGTTGCCGGGGAGTAAAGGCAGGGAGCGGGCCGTCACAGCGGCCCTGCGCAGGGTCGAGAGGTGCCGTTCGGCGAGTCTTACGCGCCCGCGGCAGCAGACGCCTTGGCCGGTGTGGCCCCGGTTTTCGAGGAGCTCCTGCCCGCGCCTTTCTGATCAGCGGCGAGCCCTTTGCCCGCCTCTTTCTTGTCGACCGGGCGAGTCACCAGTTCGATCACGGCCATGGGCGCGGCATCCCCCACCCGGCGCCGCGTCTTGATGATACGGGTGTAACCGCCATGGCGCTCGGCGAACCGGCCCGCCAGATCCTTGAACAGCTTAGACACGACGCGCTTGGCGCGTATATATGCCGCCGCGCGGCGTTGCGCATGCAGGCTCCCCTCCTTACCTAACGAGATCATGCGCTCGGCCAGGATGCGGAGTTCTTTGGCCTTGGCTTCGGTCGTCTCGATCCGTTCGTGTTCCAGCAAGGAGGTGACAAGGCTCCGAAACAACGCTCGACGGTGATGGGTGTTCCGACCGAGTTGCCGGCCGCTCTTCCGATGTCGCATGCTTCAGCCTTACCCCTCTCTCGTTTCCGAACCAGTTCCTTGCGGGAGATGATCCAGCTTCATGCCGAGGCTCAGCCCCATCTCGGCGAGGATTTCCTTGATCTCATTGAGTGATTTTTTGCCGAAATTCTTGGTCCGCAGCATGTCGGATTCCGTCTTCTGCACGAGATCCGCGATGGTCTTGATGTTGGCGTTCTTTAAGCAATTGGCGGCCCTCACCGAGAGCTCCAGCTCATTGACGCTGCGCAGGAGGTTCTTGTTGATTTCCGTGATGGCTTCCTGTGCCACCGGCTGCACGAGTGCCTCTTCCATGTCTTTGACCTTGATGAAGATCTCGAGATGGCCTCGCACGATCAGCGCGGCGGACGACAGCGCGTCCTCGGGCGAGACGCTCCCGTCGGTCCAGACTTCCAGAATCAACTTGTCGTAGTCGGTCATCCGCCCAACACGCGCGTTCTCCACCAGGTAGTTCACGCGGGTGACCGGTGAGTAGAAGGCGTCCACGGGAATCACGCCGATGGGCATGCCCTCTTCCTTGTTCCGTTCTGCCGAGACATACCCGCGCCCATGCTTGACGACGATCTCCATGTCCAGTACGGCGCCCTTATCCAGAGTCGCAATGTGAAGGTCAGGCGTCAGGATCTCGATGTCTGCATCGTGCTCCACGTCACCGGCTTTGGCGACTCCGGGCCCTTTCTTGCGCAGGCGAATCGACTTGGTCTTATCGGCATGCAACTTGAAGCGGATCTTCTTGACGTTGAGAATGATGTCGGTGACATCTTCGGTGATGCCGGGAATCGTGGAGAATTCGTGCAGGACGCCCTCGATTTTGACGGAGACGACGGCGGCTCCCGACAACGAGGACAGCAAGACTCGACGCAGTGAATTGCCGACAGTCGTGCCGAACCCACGCTCGAACGGCTCGGCAGCAAACCGTCCGTAGGTCGCGGTCAAGCTCTCTTTGTCGACTTCGACCTTCGTTGGTACCTGAAAATCACGCATTCCCTTCAGCATACTAGCTCCTTATGCCGGGTTGACGCGGTGCGCGGCCGTGGCGCGGCCAAGTCGTGGCGCCACGCGCAGCTCACCGCGAATAGAGATCCACGACCAACTGTTCGTTGACAGGTAAGGCAATGTCGTCTTTGGTCGGCAGGCCTCGCACCGTGGCCTTGAAGTTCGCCTTGTCCAAGTCCAGCCAGGCCGGGATGCCTCGCCCCTCGACGGCGTCCAGCGCCGAGACGATGGGGACGATGGACCGGCTGCGCTCCTTGACCTCAATCACGTCACCTTCCTTGACCAGAAAAGAGGGCCGGTTGACCTTCCGACCGTTGATGCGGTAGTGGCCGTGATTCACGAGAAGCCGTGCCTCTCTCCGGGAGGCCGCAAAGCCGATGCGGTAGACCACGTTGTCCAGGCGTCGCTCCAGGGTCCGGAGCAGGTTCTCGCCCGTAATGCCCTGCTGGCGTTCAGCTTTGGCGAACGTACCCCGGAACTGGCGTTCTAGGATCCCGTAAATGCGCTTCAGCTTCTGCTTCTCGCGGAGCTGGGCGCTGTACTCCGAGACACGCTGACGCCCCTGACCGTGCTGGCCGGGCGGATAGGCACGCCGTTCCACTGCGCACTTTTCCGTCATGCAACGGGACCCTTTCAGGAAGAGCTTGACCCCCTCCCGACGGCACAACCGACATACCGGTCCACGATATTTTGCCACTGTTCGTTCCCCTTCGTTAATCGTTATCCGTTATACGTTAAACGTGGCATTTGCATCTTTCTTCGTGCTTACCATTTAACGATTAGCGTTTAACGTTGCACGTCCTCAGACCCGACGCCGTTTCGGCGGACGACAGCCGTTGTGAGGGATCGGCGTCACGTCCCGGATCATGTTGATGCGAAGGCCGGCCGCCTGCAACGCCCGAATGGCCGACTCGCGCCCGGCGCCAGGGCCCTTCACGTACACGTCGATCTGCCGCATGCCGCACTCCATCGCTTTCTTGCCCGCTACTTCACCGGCGCGGGTCGCCGCAAACGGCGTGCTTTTGCGGGACCCTTTGAAACCCTGGTCGCCGGCACTCGCCCAGACAATCGTGTTTCCGCTCATGTCCGTGATGGTCACGATCGTGTTATTGAAGGAGGCCTGAATGTGGGCCACGCCGCTCTGGACGATCTTCTTCTCCCGCTTCTTGCCTTTCTTCACCCCCATGCCGTGCCTCCCTCACCCAACCTTGAGCGTCTTCCGTGCCTTGCCCTGGCCCTTGGGTCCTTTTCGTGTCCGTGCGTTCGTTTTGGTTCGCTGCCCTCGCACCGGCAGCCCACGACGGTGCCGGAGCCCCCGATAGCACCCGATGTCGACGAGCCGTTTGATGTTCATCGACACTTCCTTGCGGAGGTCTCCCTCCACCTTGTGTTCCCGTTCGATGATCTCGCGCAGCTTCACGATCTCATCCTCGCGGAGATCCTTCACGCGCGTGGACGGTGAGACTCCCGCCTTGGTGAGGATCCGGGCGGCGAGCGCCCGCCCGATGCCGTAGATGTAGGTCAATCCGACGTGGACCTGTTTATCCCGCGGCAGATCGACTCCAGCGATGCGCGCCATAACCTGTCTCTCCTCTCTGTGGGCTCACTACCCTTGCCGTTGTTTGTGCCGGGGATTCGGGCAGAGCACTCGGACGACCCCGCGCCGCCGGACCACTTTGCATTTCGAGCAGATCGGTTTGACCGACGATTTCACTTTCATGACCGCTCAGCCCCCTCCAGGGATGGTTGCTGCTATTTGAACCGGTACGTGATCCGCCCCCGCGTCAGATCGTAGGGCGAGAGCTCCACCGTCACCTTGTCGCCCGGGAGGATACGGATGAAATTCATCCGCATTTTGCCGGAAATGTGCGCCAGGATCGTGTGGCCGTTGTCCAATTGGACGCGGAACATGGCGTTCGGCAGCGTCTCGGCGACGGTCCCTTGCGCTTCGATCACATCTTCCTTGGCCATCGCCCTGGTCACTCCGTCCATTTATAATTTCGTCAGAATCCGCGGGCCCGCGTCAGTCACGACGATCGTATGCTCAAAGTGGGCCGACAGACTTCCGTCTCGGGTGACGGCCGTCCAGCCATCGGCCAGCAGCCTGGTTTCCGGCCGTCCCATGTTCACCATCGGCTCGATCGCGAGCGTCATCCCCGGTCGCAAGCGAGGCCCTTTTCCGGGCTCGCCGTAGTTCGGCACCTGGGGCTCTTCATGCAAACGCCGGCCGATTCCGTGTCCCACGAACTCTGTCACGACGGAAAAGTTCGCCCCTTCCGCGTGGCGCTGCACGGCGTGGGAGATATCGGAAATCCTCTTGCCCGCGACGGCTTGGGCGATTCCCCGGTGGAGCGCCTCTTCCGTCACCTGTAACAGGCGGCGCGTCTCGTCAGAGACGGCGCCGACCGGAACTGTAATGGCGGCATCTCCATAATATCCGTCCACGACGACCCCGACGTCCAGTCCCACGATGTCGCCCTCTTTGAGCACGCGGTGCGAGGGAATACCGTGCACGACCTCTTCGTTGACCGACACACATAAGGTGTGCTGGTAGATCTTGTCGCGAACCCGGTAGCCCTTGAACGCCGGCTTGCCGCCTCGCTCGAGGATGAACTTCTCCGCAAAGCGATCCAGTTCTTCCGTCGCCACACCGGGCTTGATCTGATGGCGCAGCGCCTCGAGGACCTCGGCGACGATCCGCGACGCGCGGCTCATCTTCTCGATCTCTTCGGGGGACTTCAATTCGATCTCAGTCATGCCACCCTCGTCGCATGCACGACGGCCAGCAGTTGCTTGTAGACCTGGTCGATCGAGACGGTGGCATCCACCCGACGCAGGAGCCCCTGCTTCTGATAATACTCTACGAGCGGGCGGGTCTGATGGTCAAACACCTTGAGTCGGGCCAACACCGTTTCGGGCTTATCGTCGACACGCTGCACCAGCGCTCCGCCGCACTTGTCGCAGACCCCCTCCCGTTTGGGCGGATCATGCTCGATGTGATAGACCGTTTGGCACGTGGAGCAACTGCGGCGCCCAGAGAGGCGGCGGACGATCTCCTCATGAGGCACCTCGAAGCTGATCACATGATCGAGCCCAGGGGTGCCGGTCTCTTTGAACATCCGGTCCAACGCTTCGGCCTGCGCCACTGTCCGGGGAAACCCATCGAGGATATACCCTCGCACGCACGCTGGGCTCGTCAATTTTTCCCGGACGAGTCCGATGACCACCTCATCCGGCACGAGCTTGCCCGAGTCCATGTAGCCCTTCGCCCGCAGCCCGAGCGGCGTGCCGCGCTTGACGGACTCCCGCAGAATTTCTCCGGTGGAGACCTGGGGGATCTTCTCCTGCTTAGCCAAGCGCTGCGCCTGCGTCCCCTTGCCCACGCCGGGCGCTCCCAAAAAGACCAGGCGCATCGCCTTACCCGCTTCGTCCTTTCAGCCGTCCCTTGGCCAGGAACCCCTCATAGTTGCGCATGAGCATGTGCGACTCGATCTGTTGCGCCGTGTCCAAGCCCACGCCGACGGTGATCAACAATGAGGTGCCACCGAAATAGAACGGCACGCCCAGTTTGTAGATCAGGATCTCTGGGATGATGCACACCCCCGCCAGGTAGAGCGAGCCCGCGAACGTGATGCGGTTCAGGACCCGGTAGATGTAGTCTGAGGTCCGCTGGCCCGGTCGGATGCCCGGAATGAATCCTCCATACTTCTTCATGTTGTCGGCGATATCCACCGGGTTCAGCACCACCGCCGTGTAAAAATAACAGAAGAACACGATCAGGCTGACGTACAGGATCGTGTAGGTCACCGAGCCTGGGGCGAGCATGGTGCCCGCCTGCTGGACCCAGGGGATCTGGATGAAGCCGGCGATCGTCGCTGGAAACGCGATGATCGACGAGGCAAAGATCGGCGGAATCACGCCTGCCGTGTTGATCTTGAGCGGGATGTGCGTGCTCTGCCCGCCAAACACCCGCCGCCCCACCACGCGCTTGGCGTACTGCACCGGGATCTTGCGCCTGCCGGTCTCCAGAAACACGATCGCCGCGATCACGCCAACCATCCCGCCGATGAGCATCACGAGCCAGAACCCCGTCAACTGACCGACTTCAAACAGCCGATAGGTCTCCACCACCGCAGCCGGCAGGCGGGCGACGATCCCCGCGAAGATAATCAGCGAGATGCCATTCCCGATCCCCCGCTCGGTGATCTGCTCCCCGAGCCACATCAAGAAGGCCGTGCCGGCGGTTAGCGTCAACATGGTCATCAGGCGGAAACTCCACCCGGGAGCCTGTACGAAGGCGCCGCGGTTCATGCCCTCAAGCCCGATGGCGATCCCGAATGACTGGATCAAGCCGATCCCGATCGTCCCGAACCGAGTGTACTGAATGATCTTCTTTCGTCCCCGCTCGCCTTCCTTGGCGAGCTTGGTCAGGTGCGGGATCACCACGGTCAGCAGCTGCAGGATGATCGACGCGCTGATGTACGGCATGATGCCAAGCGCGAAGATCGTCAGCCGCGAGAGGGCCCCGCCGGAAAAGATATCGAGAAACCCAAGAAGCGCGCCGCCTTTCTCCAGCAGGAACTTGCCGAGTTCGTCGTTGTTGATACCCGGGGTCGGGATGTGCGCGCCGATCCGATAGACCGCCAACATCCCGAGCGTGAACAGAATCCGGTTCCGCAGCTCCGGGATATTGAAGATGTTCTTGAAATTCGTGATCAGCCGCTCAAGCACCGTCGAGAACCTCTACCATCCCCCCCGCGGCTTGGATCTTGGCGATCGCGGCCTCGCTGAACCGATGCGCCTGGACGTGGACCGCCCGCGACAACGAGCCTTCTGCTAAGACCTTGATCTTGGCCCCCCGCCCGCGCACGAGGCCGGCTTGCGCAAGGATTTGCGGAGTCACATCCTGGACGCCTTCGAGCCGGTTCAGGTCGCGGAGGTTCACGACAGCCCACTCCTGCGTGAAGATGTTCGTGAACCCGCGCTTGGGCACGCGCCGGGTCAGGGGCATCTGTCCCCCTTCAAACCCGGGACGCTTGCCGCCTCCCGAGCGGGCTTTCTGTCCCTTGTGGCCCCGCGTGGCCGTCTTGCCGTGTCCGGAGCCGATACCCCGGCCAACGCGCTTGCGACGCCGCCGTGACCCTGGGGCTGGTTTCAAGTCATGCAGCTTCATGGAGCCCCCTTGCCTGCATCCCTGACTTCCAGCAGGTAGGAGAGCTTGTGAACCAGCCCCCGCACTTGCGGCGTGTTCGGCCGGATCACGGTGTGGTGGAGCCGACGGAGGCCGAGCCCGCGCAGGATGATCCGATGGGACCTTGGCGTGCCGATGGGACTGCGGACCAAGGTGATCGCCATTGTCTCATTGGGTGTGGTCTTTCGCCCCATCGCCTACCCCGCCTGCGGGACGATCGCTTTGCGGATACGAAGCACTTCGTCTGGGTCCCGCAACTGATTCAGCCCGGCCAGGGTCGCCTGCACCACGTTGAAGGGATTGCCGCGCCCCAGCGTTTTCGCCACAATATTGTGGATCCCCGCCAACTCAATCACGGCCCGTACGGCTCCGCCGGCGACGATCCCGGTTCCGGCCGACGCCGGCTTGAGCAGCACATGCTCGGCGCCAAACTGACCGTGGACCTCATGAGGAATAGTCCCGTTCTTGATCGCGACCCGGACGAGATTTTTCTTGGCGTGCTGCACGCCTTTGGAGATGGCCTCGGGAACCTCCGCCGCCTTGCCCTTGCCGATGCCGACCAGGCCTTGCTCATCGCCGACCACGACCAGCGCGGTGAAGTTGAACCGTTTGCCCCCTTTGACCACCTTGGCCACGCGGTTGATGTAGACGACCTTATCTTTCAGGTTCAGTTCGTCCGGGTTGATCTTCACGATTCGACGGTGCTCCTGTTTAGAACTTCAGCCCCTTTTCGCGGGAGGCCTCGGCCAATGCCTTGACCCGCCCGTGGTACTTATAGCCGCCGCGGTCAAACACGACGGCCGTCACGTTGGCTTTCAGGGCCCGCTCGGCGACCAGCCGGCCCACAGCGGCGGCAGCCGTCACGTTCCCTCCGTTCTTCACCTTGCCCTTGAGCTCCTTGTCCAGACTCGACGCGCTGATCAAGGTCCGCCCGGTTGTGTCGTCGATCACCTGGGCATAGATGTGCGCGTTGCTCCTGAACACGTTGAGCCGAGGACGCTGGGCTGTCCCGAACACCCGGAGCCTGACCCGGTGGTGCCGGCGGACCCGGCTACGTTCCCGTTTGCTCACATCCAACATCGCCGGCTTCCCTTACTTGCCCGTCTTGCCTTCCTTGCGAATCAAGATTTCGCCCGCGTATTTCACACCCTTGGCCTTGTAGACGTCAGGCCTCTTGAGAGCCCGAATATTGGCGGCGATCTGGCCGACCAGGTACCGGTCCCGCCCCCTGATCGTCACCACCGTCTGCTTGTCCACCTTGGCCTCAATGCCCTCTGGCAGCGGGAACGCGATGGGATGCGTGAACCCGAGGTTGAGATTGAGTGTTCGTCCGCTCAGCGCGGCCTTGTACCCGACCCCGTTGATTTCGAGGACTTTCTCATACCCCTTCGTGACTCCCTCGACCATGTTGCGGATCTCGTTCCGGACCAGCCCGTGGAGCGCGCGGTGCTGACGGGTATCGGCCGCGCGCTGCACCACAACATTGCTATCAGCCACCGAGACCGTGATGTCCGGCGGGATCGGCCGTGTGAGGGCCCCAAGCGGGCCTTTCACGAACACTTTCTGGGTGTCGACCTTGACGTCAACGCCCTGCGGAATGGGTACTGGCTTTCTTCCGATCCGTGACATCGAACGCTCCTACCAGATATAGCAGAGCACTTCGCCGCCGATCTTCTGAACGCGTGACTCGGTACCGGTCATGACCCCTTTCGGCGTGGTCAGGATGGCGACTCCCAGACCGCCCCGCACTTTCGGAATGTGCGAGCGCCGGACATACACTCGTCTGCCCGGCCGGCTCACGCGACGGAGCCCCGTGATCATGGGGATCTCACCCTCCTGGTAGCGGAGGTGCAGCCGCAGGACCGGATGGCCGCCGTCCTCGGTGCGCTCCACGCCCTGAAGGTATCCTTCCTGCTGGAGAACCCGGGCGACCTCGGCCTTGAGTGCGGAGGCTGGCACCTGCACAGTCGCATGCCGCCGCCGCACGGCGTTTCGGATCCGGGTGAACATATCGGCGAGGGGATCAGTCATCGCCATCGCGTCACCAGCTCGATTTGATCACCCCGGGGATCTCGCCCCGAAGGCTCAGAAAGCGAAAACAGATACGGCACAGCTTGAACTTGCGCAGGAAGCTCCGCACCCGGCCGCAGTTGGGGCAGCGGTTGTACACCCGCGTTTTGAACTTCTGGGGCCTCTGCGCCTTTAATCTTAGAGCCAATCGGGCCACGGTTTCGGCACCTCCTGTCAGATCAGGTTCGGAAGGGCATGCCCAGGTACTTCAACAGGGCCTTGCCTTCATCGTTGGTGTTCGCGGTCGTCACGATTGTGATATCCATCCCATGGATGGCCTCGACCGTGTCGTACTTGATTTCGGGAAAGATCAGTTGCTCCTTGAGGCCCAGCGTGTAATTGCCGCGCCCGTCGAAGGACTTCGGCGAGACCCCTTTGAAATCGCGAATGCGCGGCAGGGCCGCGGTCACCAAACGGTCCAAGAACTCGTACATGCGCTTGCCCCGCAACGTGACCTTCGCCCCGATCGGGAGGCCTTTGCGGAGCTTGAAGTTTGCGATCGCCTTGCGGGCGCGGGTCATCACGGGGTGCTGCCCGGTAATGGTGGCCAGTTCCTTCACGGCCGAATCCAACAGCTTGACGTTCTGTGTCGCCTCGCCCATGCCCACGTTGAGCACGATGCATTCAAGCCGCGGTACCTGCATCCGGTTCGTATAGGAGAATTCCTTCATCAGGCTCGCCACGACCGCCTTGTGGTAGTGCTCCTGCAAGCGGACCGGGCCGCGGGGCTCGGGCGCTGCCTTGGCTGGTTGGCCCTCGGGCTTGGTTGCCGGTTTGGGCGCGGGTTTGGGGGCCGGCTTGGGTTGGGGCTTCGCCATGGCTACGGTCGCTCGCTGCTCTCAATGGGTTGCATGCACTTGCGGCACACGCGGACGCGGGAACCGTCGGTCAGCGTCTTCGTCCCCACGCGCGTCGGCTTCTGACACGTGGAGCAATACAGCATCACGTTCGATAGCTGAATGGGCGCCTCCCGCTCCAGGATGCCCCCCTGTCGGTTCTGCTGGGTCGGCTTCGTATGCCGCTTGATGATATTGATCCGTTCGACCGTGACCTTGCCGTCGAGACGGAATACGCCGAGGACCTTCCCGGATTTCCCGCGATCCTTGCCCGCGATGACGACGACCGTGTCGCCCTTGCGCACGTGGCACTTGGGCGGGACTTCCTGGGGGCGGTTGGCGCTCAGCCAGCCTCGACGTCTCATCTACAGCACCTCCGGCGCAAGCGAGATGATCTTCATGTACTTCTTCCAGCGCAGCTCGCGGGCCACCGGCCCGAAGATGCGGGTGCCGACCGGCTCCCCCTGCGCGTTGATCAACACACAGGCATTGCGGTCGAACTTGATGTACGAGCCGTCTTCCCGGCGGACTCCCTTCGTCGTCCGCACGACCACGGCCTTGCTGATGTCCCCTTTTTTCACAGTGGCCTGTGGGATGGCTTCCTTGACCGTCACCATGACAACGTCTCCCAGGCTCCCGTAGCGGCGCTTGGTCCCGCCGAAGACGTGGAAACACATGACTTTTTTGGCCCCTGAGTTGTCGGCCACGTCCAGCATGGAATAGATCTGAATCATCGCGCTCTGGCCTTCTCGACGATTTGTACGACTCGGAAATGCTTGTCCTTGCTTAGCGGCCGGGCTTCAACCAGCCGGACCCGATCACCAATCTGGCACTCGTTCTTCTCATCGTGCGCCTTCAACCGCGTCACCCGGCGCAGCACCTTCCCATAGCGATGATGACGGACGAATCGCTTCACCACCACGACCACGGTCTTTTGCATCTTGTTGCTCACTACTTCGCCGACGAACTCGCGGCGGTGAGCCTGATCCTGACGGCCGTTCTCGCTCATGCAGCGCCTCGGGAGGATGTCGCCGCCTCGCTGCGCTGCGTTTCGCGGATGATGGTCTTCAGGCGGGCGATCTCCCGCTTCGTCTGCTTGATTTTGGCCGGATTCTCAACCCGTCCGGCTACAAACTGAAACCTGAGGTTGAATAATTCTTTCTTCAATTCCTTGACCTTTTCCTCCAATTCCACGGTCGTCAGGCCACGCAGGTTCTTCACGTGGATCGCGTGCGTCTCCACGGCTACACGCCCTTTCGTGCGACGAACATGGTCGCGACCGGCAATTTATGCGCCGCCAAGCGGAGGGCCTCCTGGGCCACCTCCGGCGTCACTCCATCCATCTCGTACAGGATGCGCCCCGGCTTCACCACGGCAACCCAGTATTCGGGATTGCCCTTGCCCTTGCCCATACGGGTCTCGGCTGGCTTCTTGGTGATCGGCTTATCGGGGAAGATGCGGACCCAGACTCGGCCGCCGCGCTTGACATGGCGCGTCATGGCGATCCGGGCCGCTTCGAGCTGCCGGTTCGTGATCCAGCCCGGCTCGAGCGCCTTCAGGCCGTAGTCGCCGAGCGTCACCTGACACCCCCGGTAAGCCTTCCCCCGCATGCGCCCCTTGTGCATCTTCCGATGTTTAACTTTCTTGGGAGCGAGCATGCATCCCTCCTACCGCCGTTCCAGCTCACCCTCTGCCCTGCCACGCGATGCGGCAGGCAGGATCTCGCCTTTGTAGATCCACGCCTTGATGCCGATCTGTCCCATCGTCGTATGGGCCTCCGCGAACCCGTAGTCAATGTCGGCGCGGAGGGTATGGAGCGGCACACGGCCCTGCAGATACCACTCGGTCCGAGCGATCTCAGCCCCGGCAAGCCGGCCCGAGCACCGAATCTTGATGCCCTGGGCGCCTAGGCGGAGGGCCGACGCGACGCTGCGCTTCATGGCTCGGCGGAACGCGACACGCTTCTCCAGTTGCACGGCGATGTTTTCGGTGACCAACTGCGCATCCAGCTCTGGCTTCTTGATCTCCTTGATGGTGATGTAGACCTGGCGGTTGATCATCTTCTCCAGGTCGGCCTTGAGCTTGTCCACCTCCGCGCCCTTGCGCCCGATGATGATGCCGGGCCGGGCGGTATGGATGATGACCGTGACTTGGTCTCCGGAGCGTTCTATCTCCACCTTCGACACGCCCGCGTGATAGAGCTTGCTCTTCACCATCTTGCGGACACGGATGTCTTCGTGCAGGATCTTGGCGTAGTCGCGGTCCGCATACCACCGCGAGCTCCACGGCTTGACATAGCCGAGCCGCAACCCGACCGGATGTGATTTTTGGCCCATCCCGAGCTAGCCTTTTTCCTTCTTGTTGACTTTGCCCTCTACCGGCGTGACCGCAATGGTGATGTGGCTCGTGCGCTTGTGAATCGCAAACGCACGGCCCTGCGCGCGCGGCTGAAACCGCTTGAGCGTGGGTCCGACATCGACCCAGGCCCGACTGACGCGCAGGCTGTCGGCATCCCCGAGTTCCTTGCCCGGCTGCTGGCCGTTCGCCACCGCGGAGAGGAGCACTTTCTGCACCACTTTCGCCGCGGCGCGTGGGGTGAAACGGAGCAAGGCCAGTGCGTCGCTGACCGGGCACCCTCTGATCAGATCCACCACCGGGCGTGTTTTCCGGGGGGACATCCGCACGTAGCGCAGCGTTGCTCTTGCTTCAGCCATAGCCTCCGTTCCCTATTTGAGCGCCACGGCTTTTTCGGTCTTGACGGCCCCGTGCCCCTTGAAGAACCGCGTGGGCGCAAACTCGCCCAGCTTGTGTCCCACCATGTTCTCCGTGACGTAGACCGGAATAAACTTTTTGCCGTTGTGAATGGCCAACGTGTGGCCGATCATTTCGGGCACAATCGTCGACCGGCGCGACCAGGTCTTGAGAATCCTCTTCTCGCCGCCGGCGTTCATCTGCTCGATCCGGCCCAGCAAACGGGCATCGACGAACGGGCCTTTGGACACTGAACGAGGCATGGTCGTTCCTTCTGAACTCGCCTACGGTTTCCGCCTGGCGATGATGAACTTTTTGGTCTGCTTGTTCCGTCGGGTCTTGTATCCTTTGGCCTTCTGGCCCCAGGGCGACACCGGATGAGGATTCCCCGCCCCTGACTTCCCTTCTCCTCCGCCATGAGGATGGTCGACCGGGTTCATAGCCACTCCCCGAACGTGGGGCCTCCGCCCCTTCCACCGCTGCCGGCCCGCTTTCCCGATCGTAATGTTCTCGTGATCGGTATTGCCGACCTGCCCGACCGTCGCCTGACAGGCAGCCAGGACCTTCCGCATCTCGCCGGACTTGAGACGGAGCTGGACGTAGAGCCCTTCCCGTCCCATCACCTGCGCCGAGGCCCCCGCACTGCGGATCAGCTGCCCGCCCCGTCCGGGTTTGAGCTCAACGTTATGCACCAGAGTCCCGGTGGGGATCTGCAACAGCGGCAGCGCGTTTCCCACCCGCACCTCAGCCTCGGCGCCGGATTGCAGCCGGTCACCGACCCGCAACCCCTCGGGCGATAGGATGTAGCGTTTGTCCCCGTCGGCATAATAGAGCAACGCGATGCGGGCTGAGCGGTTGGGATCGTACTCAATTGAGTGCACGCGCGCCGGGATCCCCGCCTTGTCGCGCTTGAAGTCGATGCGTCGGTAGAGCCGCTTGTGCCCACCCCCATGGTGCCGGACCGAGAGACGGCCTTGGTTGTTGCGTCCCCCGGTGCCCTTGATGTACTCCAGCAAGCGTTTCTCGGGCTTGACGGGGCTCAACTCATCGGTGGTCAGCACCGTCATCTGCCGGCGGCCCGGGGAGGTCGGTCGAAAAGTTTTAACGCCCATTAGACGCCCTCGAAGATCTCCAGCTTCTCGCCTGGCTTCAGCGTCACGATCGCCTTCTTCCAATCCGGCTTCTTGCCCACCATCCGCCCGAGCCGCCGGACCTTGCCGCCAACGTTCATCACGCTGACTTTCTCGACCTTGACGTTCAAGGCGCGCTCGGTTGCCTTCTTGATCTCGACCTTGTTGGCATCTGCCCGCACCAGAAGGCCGATCTTGCGCTGAGTTTCCCGCATGTCGGTCAATTTCTCGGTCAGCAGGGGGCGGATGATGATGTCGAGAGCCTCCCGGGTCATGCCCAGGCCTCCTCGAGCCTTGCCAGATCCCGCCGTGCGATCAGCACCGTGTCGTGCAGGAGCAGATCCCGGACATTGACCCCTTCCGGCTGGACGACCGTGACCGGCGACAGGTTGGCCGCGGCGCGGCGAAGCAGATCCTGTTCACCCCCGGCCACGATCAATGTCTTCCCTTTGAGGCTAAGCACCTTCAGCATCGCGGCGAGCGATTTTGTCTTGCCATCGGATTCTGGGAGATCTTCCAGGACTAGCAATCCCCCGTCCCGGACTTTGGCAGAGAGGGCCGCACGCACAGCCCCCCGCGCCTTCCCTTGGGGGATCGAGTACCCGTAGTCGCGAGGGTGTGGCCCAAACACGATCCCACCATGGCGCCACACTGGGGACCGGATGGAGCCTGCCCGGGCCCGGCCGGTATGCTTCTGCTTGTAGGGTTTCCTGCCAGTCCCGCTGACTATGCTGCGCGTCTTGGTGGAGGCCGTTCCCTGTCGACGGTTCGCCTCCTGCATGACGACCACTTCATGGAGAACGGATGTCTTGACCTCCACTCCGAAGACCTCGGGACGGAGTTCGGCTGCGCCTACCTTCCGCCGGTTCAGGTCGATTATGTCGATCGTGGGCATGGATCTCAGTCTCCGTTAGGAGGCCTTCTTCGACTTCTGAATGGCGACCAGGCTGCCACGGGCGCCTGGGATGGCTCCTCGCACGAAAAGGAGGTGCTCCTCAGGCCTCACGTCGATGACCTCGAGCGCCTGGGCGGTCACCCGCACGCTCCCCATGTGCCCTGGCAACCGCTTGTTCTTCCAGACCCGCGAGGGATAAGAACTGCTCCCGATCGAGCCTGGCGCGCGGTGGAACATTGACCCATGCGACTCCGGACCGCCCGCGAAATGATGCCGCTTCACCACGCCTTGGAACCCTTTTCCCTTGGAGACCCCCACGACGTCCACCAACTCGCCTTTGGTAAACATGCTCACCGTGACGGTTGCACCGACCTGCGCCTCGCCCGTGGCACGGAATTCACGCGCATGCCGGTACGCCGGCAGATTGGCCTTGGCGAAGTGCCCCTTGACCGGCTTCGACACTTTCCGGTCTGGCAGTTCCCTGAACGCCAACTGGACAGCGGTATACCCGTCACGCTCCTTCGTCTTGACCTGCGACACGCGGCAGGGGCCAGCCTCGATCACCGTGACGGGCACCGTCTTTCCTCCCTCGAGGAACACCTGGGTCATTCCAAGCTTCTGCCCCAGCAACCCGTTGGTCATAGCTTGATCTCCACGTCCACCCCGGCGGCCAGGTTGAGCTTCATCAGGGCGTCCATCGTCTCGGGCGTGGGCTCCATGATATCCATGAGTCGCTTGTACGTGCGGATCTCGAACTGCTCGCGGGACTTCTTGTCCGCATGGGTCGAGCGCTGCACGGTCCACTTGTTGATTCGGGTCGGTAACGGAATCGGCCCGACCACCTTGGCACCCGTGCGCTTGACGGTGTCGACGATCTCCGCGACCGACTGGTCCAGGACCCGATAGTCAAAGCTCTTGAGCCGGATACGGATCCGCTGATCGAGCTTGATCGCCATACCCTTCTTCGACCCCTTCCCTTACGCCAGGATGTCGGTGACGATGCCGGAGCCGACGGTCTTGCCCCCTTCGCGGATCGCAAAGCGCAGCCCCTGGTCCATCGCGATCGGCGAGATCAACTCCGCCGTGATCGCCACGTTGTCCCCCGGCATCACCATCTCCACCCCCGCCGGCAACGCCACCACCCCCGTCACGTCCGTCGTCCGGAAGTAGAACTGCGGCCGATACCCGTTGAAGAACGGCGTGTGCCGCCCCCCCTCCTCCTTCGTCAGCACATACACCTCCGCCTTGAACTTCGTGTGCGGCGTGATCGTCTTGGGCTTCGCCAGCACCATCCCCCGCTCCACGTCCTCCTTCTTCGTCCCCCGCAACAGCACCCCGATGTTGTCCCCCGCCTGCCCCTCATCGAGCACCTTGCGGAACATCTCCACCCCCGTCACCACCGTGTTCTGCGTGGGCCGCAGCCCCACAATCTCCACCTCGTCGCCCACCTTCACCACCCCGCGCTCGCACCGCCCCGTCACCACCGTGCCGCGCCCGCTGATCGTGAAGACGTCCTCGATGGGCATCAAAAACGGCTTGTCCACCGCCCGCTTCGGCGTCGGAATGTAGGTGTCCACCGCCTCCAGCAGCTTGTGGATCGCCGCCACCCCGATCGGGGATTTGTCGCCCTCCAGGGCCTTCGTCGCCGCCCCCGTGATCACCGGAATCTTGTCCCCCGGAAACTCGTACTTCGACAACAGCTCCCGCACCTCCAGCTCCACCAGGTCCAACAACTCCTTGTCGTCCACCTTGTCCGCCTTGTTCAGAAACACCACGATGTAGGGCACCCCCACCTGGCGCGCCAGCAGGATGTGCTCGCGCGTCTGCGGCATCGGCCCGTCCGCCGCACTGACCACCAGGATCGCCCCGTCCATCTGCGCCGCCCCCGTGATCATGTTCTTCACGTAGTCGGCGTGCCCCGGACAGTCCACGTGCGCGTAGTGCCGCTTCTCGGTCTCATACTCCACGTGGCTGATCGCAATCGTCAGGATCTTCGTCGGATCGCGCCGCCCCTGCGACTCGGAGGCCTTGGCCACCTCGTCGTAGCTGATGAACTTGGCCATGCCCCGCTCCGCACACACCTTCGTGAGGGCCGAGGTCAGCGTCGTCTTGCCGTGGTCCACATGCCCGATCGTCCCAATGTTCACATGCGGCTTGCGCCGCTCGTATTTCGCCTTCGCCATACTCCCCCCGTGCTCGCCGCCCTCACACCGCGTGACGGCGCTTGACGATATTGCCGTGACCCGTGGTCACCAGCTCGTGGTTTGTCCGCAGGACTTGAAAACTGAATAGTCTGTCTGACAGGCTTGTTGACTAGAACGTCACACGCACTATCTGAATGGCAGACTGTGTCAGTTCCTTTCTCACCACCGGTAATGGGCGAAGGCCCGATTGGCCTCGGCCATCCGGTGGACATCTTCCCGTTTCTTGACGGCCGCGCCGGTGTTGGTGGCCGCATCCATGAGTTCCCGCGCCAGTTTATCCATCATGCTCTTGCCGGCCCGCGCGTGCGCCGACTCCTGGATCCACCGGAAGGCCAAGGCCATGCGGCGGACCGGACGGATCTCCACAGGCACCTGATAGGAGGCCCCCCCCACGCGCCGGGATTTGACCTCGACGACCGGCTTGACGTTCTCGACCGCCGTCCGAAAGATCTTCAGCGGATCCTCATTCGCGCGCTCCTGAATCAGATCGAATGCGCCGTAGCAAATGCGTTCAGCCGTGCTCTTCTTCCCCTTTTTCATGAGGGTATTGATGAACTTGCCGAGCAGCTTGTCGTGGTGCCGGGGATCGGGTGCCGCCTCCCGGGGAACGATACTGCGCCGCCTCGGCATCTCAGCGTCTCCTCGCCATGGCCCTCACGCGGCTCCAGGCTTCTGCTGCTTGGCGCCGTACTTGGAACGGCTTTGGCGCCGGTTCTGCACCCCCACCGCATCGAGGGCACCGCGCACCAGATGATACCGAACACCGGGCAGATCCTTGACGCGCCCGCCTCTTACCAAGACGATGGAGTGCTCCTGCAAGTTGTGCCCGACGCCTGGAATGTAGGTCGTGACCTCCATGCCGTTCGTGAGCCTTACCCGCGCAACTTTCCGTAGGGCCGAATTCGGCTTTTTGGGCGTCGTCGTATACACCCGGATGCAGACTCCGCGTCGCTGAGGCGATCGCATCAGCGCCGGGCTCTTGGTTTTGTTTCTGGCGAGCGTGCGCCCGTGCCTCACCAGTTGATTGATCGTCGGCATCCACCTATCCTTCCCTCACGCATGTTCGTGATCGAGCAAAACCGTGAGATTCTAGAGATTCTCCCCTGACCTGTCAAGCCGAAACTCGCTGAATCCGAAACACTTTAGACCCATTCGACACCCTAGGCCTCTGACTCCCCCACCAGCGCTGTCGAGGAACTGGCCTCTGGCTCCGCCAGCGCCGGCGCGGCTTCCTTTTCTTCCTGGTCCAACACGAATGTGTCGCGGTAGTCGGCCAGGCCGGTCCCCGCTGGAATCAACCGGCCGACGATGACATTTTCCTTCAGACCCAGCAGGTGATCGATCTTGCCATTGATGGCAGCCTCCGTGAGGACCCGTGTCGTTTCCTGGAAGGACGCCGCAGAGATGAAGCTTTCGGTCGTCAACGCTGCCCGCGTGATGCCAAGCAGCACCGGCTTGGCCACCGCCGGCTTGCCTCCCTTGGCGCCGACCTTCTCGTTTTCCTCGGCGAACACGAACTTGTCCACCTGGCTCCCGGCCAGGAAATCGGTGTCGCCGGGGTCCTCCACCCGAACCTTGCGGAGCATCTGGCGGACGATGATCTCAATGTGTTTATCGTTGATCGTCACGCCCTGGAGCCGGTACACCTCCTGGACCTCATCGACCAGGTATTTCTGGAGCTCCTTGGGTCCCTTGATGTCGAGGATGTCATGCGGGTTTGCTGACCCGTCCATGAGGGGCTCGCCCGCCTTGACCCAATCCCCTTCCTGCACGTTGATGTGCTTCCCCTTGGGGATCAGGTACTCCTTGGAGTCGCCCATATCGTTGCGCACGACAATCTTCCGCATCCCCTTGACGTACCCGCCGAACTCCACTGTCCCATCGATCTCGTTGATGATGGCGTGCTCCTTGGGCTTGCGGGCCTCGAACAGCTCGGCCACGCGCGGGAGCCCGCCGGTGATGTCCTTCGTCTTCGTGGTTTCGCGCGGGATCTTCGCCAACACGTCGCCGGGATGCACGGTCTGCCCCTTTTCGACAAAGATGTGGGCCCCGACCGGCAGCATGTAGCGGGCGACCGCATTCGTGCCGAGCACTTTGGCGGTCTTGCCGGCCTCATCCTTGATCGAGATGCGGGGACGATACGAGGCGCCAGGATGGTCAATGATGACCTTGCGCGACAGGCCGGTCACCTCATCGAGCTCTTCTTTCATCGTGACGCCTTCCATGATGTCGCCAAACGCAGCCCGCCCGCCGACTTCGGTTAGGATGGAAAGCGAGTACGGGTCCCACTCGACGAGCCGCTGACCTATGCCGACCTTGCCCCCGTCCTTGACCTTGATCTTGGCCCCGTACACTACCGGATACTTCTCGCGCTCCCGCCCAGACTCGTCATGCACGGCGATCTTGGCGTTCCGGCTCATGACAACCCAGTCCCCATCCTTGTTCCTGACCGCGATCGCAGGGTTGGGGATGTCGGCGTTCTTCTTGGAGTCGTAGCTCACATAATGGATCGTCCCCGCGTGCTTCGATTCCAACGTCGTCTGCTCGACCACTTTGCTGGCCGTGCCGCCGATGTGGAACGTCCGCATCGTCAACTGCGTGCCGGGCTCGCCGATTGACTGGGCTGCGATCACCCCAACCGGCTCCCCGCGTTCCACCATTTTGCCTCGCGCCAGATCGCGCCCGTAGCACATCACGCAGACCCCCCGACGGGACTCGCACGTCAGGACAGACCGGATCTTGACCCGATCCAACCCGGCCTCCACGATCGTGGAGGCCTTCTCCTCTGTGGTCTGTTCGTTCGCGCCGACGATGAGCTCGCCCGTGACCGGGTCCCGCACGTCTTCAGCCGCAATGCGGCCGAGAATGCGCTCGCCCAGTTGCTGGATGATCTCACCGCCCTCCACCAGCGCGGTGACGTAGATGCCGTCTTGTGTGCCGCAATCGTCTTCGCTGACAATGACGTCCTGCGCGATATCCACCAGGCGTCGGGTCAGGTAGCCGGAGTTCGCAGTCTTCAAGGCGGTGTCCGCCAGCCCTTTGCGCGCGCCGTGGGTCGAAATGAAGTACTGGAGCACGGTCAGACCTTCCCGGAAGTTGGCCGTGATGGGCGTCTCGATGATCACCCCGGACGGCTTTGCCATCAACCCCCGCATGCCCCCCAACTGGCGGATCTGCTGGGTGCTACCGCGGGCTCCAGAGTCCGCCATCATGAAGATGGGATTGAAGCCGCGCCGCTCGCCGGTGCCGGTGGACGCCCCGAGCTCCTTCATCATCTCATTCGCCACTTGCTCACCGACGTGGGCCCAGATGTCGATCACCTTGTTGTAGCGCTCGCCGTTTGTGATCAGCCCGTCGGCATATTGCCGTTCGATTTCCGAGACCTCTTCCTGCGCTTTCCGGATCAGCTCGCTCTTCTTCGTAGGAATGAGCATGTCATCGACGCTGATGGAGATCCCGGCGCGCGTCGCGTAATAGAAGCCGAGGTCCTTGATCCGGTCCAGCATGATGACAGTGTCCCGGTGACCGGCCTGGCGGTAGCAGGCGTCGATCAGCTTCGTCAGCTCCTTCTTGGTCATCAGCAAGTTGACGGCCTCAAACGGGACCCCCGGCGGAAGGACCTCGCCGAACAGCACTCGGCCGACCGTCGTGTACTGCTTCCACCGGGACGGATCTCTCCAGGTCGCTTCCGTCATCGCGGTCTCGCGGATGGGGGTGAACCCGCGGACCTTGATGCGGGCGTGCTCCGAAACCTCGCCGGCGTCATAGGCCATCCGGACTTCTTCCAGCGAGCTGAAGATCTTGCCTTCGCCCTTCGCGCCGGGCTGTTCGCGGGTCAGCCAGTAGCACCCCAGCACCATATCCTGCGAAGGCACCGTGATCGGCTTGCCATTCGCGGGGGAGAGGATGTTGTTGATCGACATCATCAGTACGCGCGCCTCGATCTGGGCTTCGACTGAGAGCGGCACGTGAACGGCCATCTGGTCCCCGTCAAAGTCGGCATTGAAGGCGGCGCAGACCAAGGGATGCAGACGGATCGCTTTGCCTTCCACCAAAACCGGATCGAACGCCTGGATGCCGAGCCGGTGTAAGGTGGGCGCGCGGTTCAATAGTATGGGGTGCTCCTTGATGACCTCATCGAGAACGTCCCAGACCTCCGGTTTTTCATTCTCGACCAAGCGCTTGGCGCTTTTGATCGTGGTCGCCGCGCCTCGTTCTTCCAGCTTGTGGAAGATGAACGGCTTGAAGAGCTCCAGGGCCATCTTTTTGGGCAGCCCGCACTGGTGGAGCCGTAGCTCCGGGCCCACGACGATGACCGTCCGCCCCGAGTAGTCGACGCGCTTGCCGAGCAGGTTCTGCCGGAACCGACCCTGCTTGCCCTTCAACATGTCGCTGAGCGACTTCAGCGGGCGCTTGTTAGGACCGCGGATCGCGCGCCCGCGACGCCCGTTGTCAAACAGGGCATCCACTGCCTCCTGCAGCATCCGCATCTCGTTGCGGATGATCACGCCCGGCGCTTTCAACTCCATCAGGCGCTTGAGCCGGTTGTTCCGATTGATGACCCGGCGGTAGAGATCATTGAGGTCGGACGTGGCAAACCGGCCTCCGTCGAGCGGAACCAGCGGCCGCAGCTCCGGCGGAAGCACAGGGATGACATCCATGATCATCCATTCCGGCTTGTTGCCGGACCGGATGAAGGAGTCAATGACTCTCAAGCGTTTGATGTATTTCTTCTTTTGCGCGAGGGAGTGGGTCCCCTTCACCTTGTCGTGCAGGACGGCCCGCTCAGCTTCCAGATGAATCTTTCGCAACAGTTCCCGGATGGCCTCTGCGCCAATCCCGGCCTTGAAGCCTGACGGCTGGTCTTGCATCAAGGTCCGATACCGCTCTTCGGAGATGAGGTCCTTCTCCCGCA
Source organism: Nitrospirota bacterium (assembly GCA_005877615.1). Classification (GTDB taxonomy): domain Bacteria; phylum Nitrospirota; class Nitrospiria; order Nitrospirales; family NS-4; genus NS-12. The sequence goes on from VBOD01000114.1 coordinate 30,465, forward strand.
GGTCCGTCGACCCCGGCTCGACTACGACATAGCTCTCGAAGTACAGAATGCGCTCCAGTTGTTTGAGGCTCATATCCAAGAGGGTGCCGATGCGGCTCGGCAGGCCCTTTAGGAACCAGATGTGCGCCACCGGTGCCGCGAGCTCGATGTGCCCCATGCGCTCGCGGCGGACCTTCGACTGGATCACTTCCACGCCACACTTGTCGCACACGATCCCGCGATGTTTCATTCGCTTGTACTTGCCGCAGTTACACTCCCAGTCCTTGGTGGGGCCGAAGATCTTGGCGCAGAACAGCCCATCTTTTTCGGGTTTAAAGGACCGGTAGTTGATGGTCTCCGGCTTCTTCACCTCGCCGTAGGACCATGAGCGGACCTTCTCCGGTGACGCCAAACGAATGCGGATCGCGTCAAACGATACGCCCTCGCGCGGTTTCTCAAAGACTGTGGAGATTCCTTCCACGCTTCTACCTCCCTACCGAGCTTGCTGAACCCGGCCCTTCGATCCAATGGGCCTGGATATTCAATACCACCAGTTGTTTTGCGCTCATCACGCCTTCGCCTTGATCAGTTCCACATCCAGTCCCAGGCTCTGGAGCTCCTTGACCAGAACATTGAAGGACTCCGGGAGTCCGGGCTCAAGGAACGGTTCCCCCTTGACGATCGCCTCGTACATTCGCGAACGTCCTGGGACATCGTCCGACTTGACAGTCAGGAACTCTTGCAGGGTCGAGGCGGCGCCGTAGGCTTGGAGCGCCCAGACTTCCATCTCGCCCAACCGCTGACCGCCGAACTGGGCTTTCCCGCTCAACGGTTGCTGCGTGACCAACGAGTAGGGCCCGATGGACCGGGCATGGATCTTGTCGTCCACCAGGTGGTGCAGCTTCATCGTGTACATGTGGCCAACTGTGACGGGGCCCTGGAACGCCTCACCGGTGCGGCCGTCGTACAGGGTGCTCTGTCCAGTCTCCGGCAGCTTGGCCTTCTTCAACAGCGCCTTGATCTCAGCTTCGGCCGCCCCTTCGAACACGGGGCTTGAGACCCACAGCCCCAGGGCTTTGGCGGCCCAGCCGAGGTGGGTCTCGAGGATCTGCCCGACATTCATCCGGGAGGGGACGCCCAGGGGGTTGAGCACCACTTCCACCGGCGTGCCGTCCGGCAGATAGGGCATGTCCTCCTCTGGCAAGATACGCGAGACGACGCCTTTATTCCCGTGCCGGCCTGCCACTTTGTCGCCGACGGAGATCTTGCGTTTCATCGCGATGTAGACTTTGACGAGCTTGATGACGCCGGGCGGCAACTCATCGCCGCGCCGCAGCCGCCCCACTTTCTCGTCGTAGAGCGTCTGTAAAATTTCGATCTGCTCCTTGGCCAGCCGCTCCGTCTCCTCGACCTCCTTCTGATCCTCAGGGTCGCTCAGCACAATCCGGCGCACCTCCTCGTCGCTGAGCTTCTTCAGGATCTCGGGGGTAATCTTCCCCTTCCGCTTCAGGATGATCTCTCCGGTCTCCCCGTCCATGAGGTCCCGGGCAACGACCTTGCTGAGCAGTAGCTTGCGGATCTTTTTACTTTTCTCCTCTTCCACGATTCGGAGACTGTCCTGATGCTCGCGCTGGATCCTGAGCACGTCTTCGCTCTCGATACTTTTGGAGCGCTCATCCTTGTCGAGCCCCTTGCGCGAGAAGATCTTGACATCCACCACGATCCCCTCCACCCCCGGGGGAACGGTCAGCGAGGTGTCCTTCACATCGCCCGCCTTCTCCCCGAAGATGGCGCGCAGCAACTTTTCCTCTGGCGTGAGCTGGGTCTCTCCTTTGGGCGTCACCTTGCCCACGAGGATGTCCCCCTGCCGGACCTCCGCGCCGATGCGGATGATGCCGCTCTCGTCAAGGTCGCGCAGGGCGTCTTCGCCGACGTTGGGAATGTCTCGGGTGATCTCTTCCTTGCCCAACTTGGTCTCTCGGGCCTCGACCTCGAACTCTTCGATGTGGATGGATGTGAAGACATCGTCGCGGACGAGGCGCTCGCTGATCAGGATCGCGTCCTCGAAGTTGTACCCGCCCCATGGCATGAAGGCCACGAGCACGTTCCGGCCCAATGCGAGGTCGCCACGGTCGATCGCCGGCCCGTCAGCCAGCACCTGGCCACGCTTGACGGTCTCCCCCACCGACACCACCGGCTTCTGCGTGATGCAGGTGCTCTGGTTGGACCGCTTGAACTTGACCAGGTCGTAGGTGTCGAGACAAACCTCCTGCTTCTTGCTCCCCGCCTCTTTCTTGCGCAGTTCCGTCTTGACGACGATCCGGGTGGCATCCACGCTCTCCACGACGCCAGGGCGCTGGGCCAAGACGACGTACCCCGAGTCGCGGGCCACGATCGCCTCCATGCCGGTTCCCACCAGAGGCGCCTCGGTCTGGATGAGAGGGACGGCCTGCCGTTGCATGTTGGAGCCCATCAGGGCACGGTTCGCGTCATCGTGCTCGAGGAATGGGATCAAGGCGGTCGCTACGCTAACCGTCTGCTTGGGGGACACGTCCATGTACTCCACCTTATCGGGGTGCACCAGAACGAAATCCCCGCCGTAGCGCGCGGACACGTTGTCGGCGATCAGCCGCTGATCAGAACCAACTTCGGAATTGGCCTGGGCGATGTGATACCGATCCCCGTCGATGGCCGAGAGGTGCTCGATCTCGTCCGTCACCTTTCCCTTCCGGACTTTCCGGTACGGGGCCTCGATAAAGCCGAACTCGTTCACCCGGGCGTAGGTGGCCAGGGAAGTGATCAGGCCGATGTTGGGTCCTTCCGGCGTCTCGATCGGGCAGATCCGGCTGTAGTGGGAGGGATGGACATCGCGGACCTCAAAACCCGCACGTTCGCGGGTCAGCCCGCCGGGCCCCAAGGCCGAGAGGCGCCGTTTGTGGGTGATCTCGGCAAGCGGGTTCGTCTGGTCCATGAACTGTGACAACTGGCTGCTGGCGAAGAATTCCTTGATGGCCGCGATCACCGGTTTGGCGTTGATCAAGTCGTGTGGGAGCACGGCTTCCATGTCCAGGAGGTTCATCCGTTCACGGATGCTCCGCTCCATGCGGACTAGTCCCAACCGGAACTGGTTCTCCAACAACTCGCCGACGGACCGGACCCGGCGGTTGCCAAGGTGATCGATATCGTCCACCTCTCCCCTGCCGGCCTTGAGGTTCACTATGTAGCGGACCACCTCGACGATGTCCTCACGCGTCAACGTCCGCTTCTCCAGCGGGAGATCGAGCCCCAGTTTCTTGTTCAGTTTGAGCCGGCCCACCGGGGAGAGATCGTAGCGCTTGGGATTGAAGAAGAGGTTCTCGAACAGCGCGCGCGCCGTCTCGATGGAGGGCGTTTCTCCCGGACGAAGCCGCTTGTAGATCTCGACCATGGCCTCTTCCTTGGACGTAGTCTTCTCACTCTCCAGCGTGTCTTCAATCACCGAGGCGGTCGTCGTGCCGTCGTGGAAGACGACCTTGAATACGTCGATCTTGCTGGCCAGGACCTTCTTCAGGACCTCGGCCGTCAGCTTGTGATTCTTCTCGAGGATCTTCTCTTTGATCGCGCTGTCCACTAGGTCGACCAGGACGGTGCGGCCCACCAGGTCTTCGGGGTTGACCTCGATCTCCTTGATCCCCGCCGCCTTCAACCGGCCGATAGTGGCCTTGGTGAGCTTCGAACCTTCGCGGCCAATGGGCTCCTTGCCGCCCTTTTCCACCAGGTCATGGGGGACGCGCAGCCCAGCATGGATTTCCTGGTCCAGCTTCCGCCACAGCTTGCCCTTCTGGACGTGGATCTCCTCCACGGGATAGTACATCCGCAAGAGATCATCGGTGGTATACCCAAAGGCTTTCAAGAGAATCGTCGCCGGCATCTTTCGTCGCCGGTCGATCCGGACATAGAGGATGTCCCGCGTGTCGAATTCAAAGTCGAGCCACGATCCGCGATACGGGATGATCCGCGCCGAAAACAGGACCTTTCCGCTGGCGTGCGTGCGGCCCTTGTCATGCGTGAAGAAGGCCCCGGGCGAGCGGTGCAACTGGCTTACCACCACCCGCTCGGTCCCGTTGATGATGAACGTGCCGCGCTCTGTCATCAGCGGCAGTTCGCCGATGTAGACCTCCTGCTCGCGTACGTCCAGGACTTTCTTGGTGGGCGATTTGTCTTCCTTGTCGAGCACCACGAGACGCACGCGGACCTTCAGCGGTGCGGCGTAGCTCATCCCCTGCTCCATGCACTCGCGCACATCGTACTTCGGCGTCCCCAGGCTGTAGTTGACGAACTCCAGCACCGCCGTGCTGTTGTAATCCGCGATGGGAAACACGCTGGTGAGCGCGGCCTGCAGCCCCTTGTCCTCGCGTCGGTCCGGATCGATCTCCATCTGCAGGAAGCTGTCGTAGGACCGCTTCTGGATTTCGATGAGATCCGGAATGTCGAGGTGACGCGGGATCTTCGAAAAGTCTTTCCGTTCGATCAAACTGCTGCCCGTCATTTCGGACATGGATCATCCCCCACTTGGATAGTGGCCGTCTCTTCGGTCGTCCCAGGGACGGCTGGTGGAATCAGAGCACCCACGGGCACGTGCTATTTAATCTCGACTTTGGCGCCCTGCTCTTCCAGTTTCTTCTTGATGGTCTCGGCCTCTTCCTTGGTGACGCCGGTTTTCACCGGTTTGGGGGCGCCTTCGACGAGGTCCTTCGCCTCCTTGAGGCCCAGATTGGTTAGCTCGCGCACGACCTTGATGACCTGGATCTTCTTCTCGCCGGCATTCACGAGGACCACGTCGAACGCCGTTTTTTCTTCGGCCGGCGCGGCCCCCGCCGCCGCACCCCCGCCCGCCGGCGCCGCCGCCGGCGCCGCCGCGGTCACGCCAAAACGCTCCTGCAGGGCTTTCACGTAGTCGTCCAATTCCAAGACCGTCATCCCTTCGATCATCTTGATGAACTCTTCCTTCGACAGCTTCGTCGCAGTTGCACCTGGCATGGGTTCCTCCTTCGGTTTCCCCTTAATGGCAATCAAGGTTCCTACAAACTTGACCACAATTCCGTTCAGCGTGCCAACCAGCCCCACCAGAGGGCCCTGCACTCCGGCCAGCAACATCGACAGCAGGGCATTCCGCGGGGGCAGTTCCGCCACAGCCTTCACGCGCGACGCGTCAAGCAGGTTCCCCTCAACCACGCCGACCGTGATCCGCATCTTCTTGTCGCGCTTATCCTTGGCGATAAAGTCGCGAAGGATCTTCGCGGGCAACGCCGGATCGTCATAGCCTATCGCGACGGACAGCGCCCCTCGGAAGTGCTCTTTGGCCACGCCCAATGGGGTCCCGTCCGCGGCCAGGATCGCCAGCGTGTTCTTCACGACCTTGAGCTCCGCCCCGGCGCCTCGTAGTTGTCGGCGCAACTCCGTGACCTCGTTGCCCGCCAACCCCGTACACTCGGTCAGAAACGCCGCGCGCGCGCGACTGAACTTCTCTCTGAGCTTGGCAATCGCCTGTGCTTTCTCTTCCCTACGCATTACGTTCCTCTCTCAAATCCGTCCGCTCTCGGGAAGTCTGCAGTGGCTACGCCACCAGCTTCTTGCTGAGCGCGGCGGTATCCACTGAGACCCCAGGGCCCATCGTCGACGACAGGGTGACCGATTTGAGATAGCGGCCCTTGCTCGACGACGGTTTGGCTTTGATCACCGAGTCCAGAATGGCGAGGGCGTTCTCGTACAGCTTCTCCGCCTCGAACGAGACCTTGCCGACCCGGACATGGAGAATGCCGGCTTTCTCCACCTTGTACTCCACCCGTCCCTTGCGGATGTCGCTGATGGCCTTGGCGACTTCGAACGTCACGGTCCCTGTCTTTGGATTAGGCATCAGTCCGCGCGGGCCCAGAATCTTGCCAAGCTTGCCCACGGTTCCCATCATATCCGGCGTGGCGATGGCGCGATCAAATTCCAGCCAGCCGCCCTTGATCTTTTCCACCAGTTCCTCGCCCCCGACGATATCCGCTCCGGCGTCCCGGGCCTCTTTCTCCTTCTCGCCTTTGGCAAACACCAGAATGCGGACTTTGACGCCAGTGCCATGCGGGAGAACCGCCGAACCCCGCACCATCTGATCTGACCGCTTTGGGTCCACCCCCAGGCGGAGCGCCATCTCCACCGTTTCGTCGAACTTCGCGTAGGCTGTCCGCTTCACCAACTCCACCGCCTCCCGCAGGTCATACGGCCGCGGTTCAACCAGCGCGGCGGCCGCCTTCCACTTCTTGCCCATCGTGATACTCCTCGTCCTAGTCCTTCGCGACAACAATCCCCATGCTCCGCGCCGTTCCTTCAATGATCCGGGCGGCCGCCGCCAAATCGGCAGCGTTGAGATCGGGCAGTTTGATCCGCGCGATCTCGTTGATCTGGGTGGGGGTGACCTTCCCCACCTTGTCTTTGTTTGGCACCCCGGAGCCCTTGATGATCCCGGCCGCTTTCTTGAGGAGGTCTGAAGCGGGCGGGGTCTTCATCACGAAGGTAAAGCTCCGATCGGTATAGACCGTAATGATGACCGGGATGATGGACCCCTCCTGGCTCTGGGTCTTGGCGTTGAACTGCTTGCAGAACTCCATAATGTTCACGCCGTGCTGCCCCAGGGCCGGACCCACCGGCGGCGCAGGGTTGGCTTTCCCGGCCGGGATCTGCAACTTGACCAGGGTTTTGACTTCCTTTGCCATACGACTCCTCTTTTATAATCGCTCGACTTGCAAGAACCCCAGCTCCACCGGAGTGCCTCGACCGAAGATGCTCACCAAGACCTTGAGCCGATTGCGCTCCTGATCCACGTCATCCACCATCCCATTGAACCCGAGGAACGGTCCGTCGATGATGCGAACGTTGTCCCCTTTGTGAAATTCCTCCTTCTGGCGGGGCACCGCGGTCCCGCTATCGATTTGCTTGAGGAGCGTGTCGACCTCCTCCTGCGCTAAGGGGACGGGTTGCGAGCCCCCGCCCACAAAGCCGGTGACCTTGGGGGTCTCCTTGATCATCTGCCAGGACTCGTTCGACATATCCATCTCGACCAGAACGTACCCCGGGAAAAACTTCCGAGTCGAGGTGCGTTTCTTTCCCTCCTTGATCTCGATCACGTCTTCGGTCGGCACCAGCACTTGCCCAATCTTGTCCTGCAGACCCATTTGGCTCGCGCGTTCTAAAATGCTGTCCTTGACACGTCCTTCGAAGCCTGCGTATGTGTGGACGACGTACCAGTTCTTGCCCATGATGCCGTTCTCGCTCAAAGTATCTTCACGATCAGTAGACTGATCACAATATCGGCCAACCGTAAAAAGAGCGACACGATGAACACCAAGATGATCACGACCGTCGTGGACCCGATCGTTTCGCTCCGGCTCGGGTAAGAGATCTTCCTCAGCTCCGAACGGACATCGTTGAAAAACTCTACGAGAGCAGCCCACATCCGTGTGAACATTTGGTCCCGTGCACTCCCTGTAATGTGTACCCCTGCGGCATTGGCTCTCCCACGCCCCCCTTCACGATCACTTGAGGTGTCGAACACGCGGCCCATTGGATCGAGCGCCGGTTCGACCAAGCTGGGTGTGGCAGGGGCACTAGGAATTGAACCCAGACCTTCGGTTTTGGAGACCGACGTGCTAACCGTTGAACACCATGCCCCTTCACAGACGTTAAACGTTAATCGTGAAACTCTAAACGCGAGCGGCCTGCGCTACGCTGTCTTCCCGATTAACGAATAACGGTTAACGATTAACGTCACTTCACTTCCTTGTGTGGAGTGTGCTTGCGGCAAAACCGACAATACTTGCGACGCTCCAGCCGCTCCGGATCGTTCTTTTTGTTCTTCATCGTGGAATAGTTACGCCGCTTGCAGTCGGTACACGCCAATGAAATGATCTCTCGCATCTTAAGTCCCCTAACCTCTATCAGCTCTCAGCTCAAGGGCTGAACGCTGACGGCTGATCGCTCCCTTACGCCAGGATGTCGGTGACGATGCCGGAGCCGACGGTCTTGCCCCCTTCGCGGATCGCAAAGCGCAGCCCCTGGTCCATCGCGATCGGCGAGATCAACTCCGCCGTGATCGCCACGTTGTCCCCCGGCATCACCATCTCCACCCCCGCCGGCAACGCCACCACCCCCGTCACGTCCGTCG
>VBOD01000035.1 GCA_005877615.1 Nitrospirota bacterium
ATCGTGCAGTTTGCCGCCTGTGTGGCATTGGGCCTTTTAGCATTCCGATTCTTCGGCTATAGGATAGGCAACGGGAACTTCGATCTTCTCTATGTAGCGGTGGCGGCAGCCCTAAGCTCCACCCTCATTGTCGTGAAGCTCTTGCACGACAAGTTCGAGATACACACCGTGGCCGGCCGCCTGACCGTAGGGGTCCTGGTTCTCCAGGATGTCTGTGCCATCGTTTTCATGGCCTGCCAGCCCAACCTGTTGAACCCCCAGTTGGGAAACATCGCCCAGTCCTTGGGCTTCGGTGCGGTCCTAGTGGCGACCACCTTCCTTGCCAGCCGTCATCTTTTAAGCCGACTCTTCCTGGCAGCCAGCAAGAGCCCGGAGCTGGTGCTGTTGACCTCCATCGCCTGGTGTTTCTTCATCGCCGGTCTGGCTGAAATCGCAGGACTCTCGAAGGAGATGGGCGCCTTGATCGCTGGCATGAGCATCGCCGCCTTCCCCTACGGCACAGACGTGGTCGCCAAGCTGACCGGAATTCGGGATTTTTTTGTCACGCTCTTCTTTGTATCGCTGGGACTCAAGGTGCCGGTGGCCACGTGGCAGTTGTTGAAAATTTCTCTGGTAGTTGCGGCGTTTGTGCTCGTTAGTCGGTTACTTTCTGTGGCGCCCACTGCGTATTTTTTGAGGATGGGACTTCGGAACGGGTTGCTTACCGCTCTGAACTTGGCTCAAATGAGCGAGTTTTCCCTGGTGATCACGGCTCTGGGCGCAAACTACGGCCACGTATCGGAAGGGCTCTCCTCCACCGTTTTAACCTCCATGCTGGTCACATCCATTTTGGCGACCTACATCATCAAATTCAATGACACGTTGACCCGAACCTTGATGCACGCTGTCCGCATTCTGAATGTCCAAGAGAGGGGAGTGCAGGAGGAGAAGACCAGCCACCGTGGAAGCCCTAAGCGGGACATTGTGCTATTGGGCTGTTTCCGGGCTGGTATGGCGTTTCTGGAAGCGGTAGAGACCCGCGCTTCACATCTTAAGGAACGTGTCTTGGTGGTGGACTTTAATGCTGCGCTGAAAGATCTTTTGGAACCACGGGGATTTCATTGGGTGTACGGCGACTTAGCTCACCCAGAGACACTTCACCATTGGGGGATTAAAGATGCGTCGTTTGTCATCTGTTCTATTTCGGACACCTTTCTCAAAGGGATCACCAACCGTCGGCTGTTAGCGCATCTCAAGCAAATGGCTCCGAACGCCCAAATTATTATGACCGCTGAAGAAGATCAGGAAGCGGATATGCTTCGAAAAGAGGGTGCCCGGTATGTGATCGTCTCCGAGAAGCTTTCCGGAATGCGCATCTGTGAATTGGTCACAAAGAATCTGGACCAGAGTGACGCGTAGTTCATCGCGGAATCAAGTGGATGGCCGACGCCTTCACGGTGGCCGTCACCGGCGTCCCTGGTTTCAGATCCAGGTCCTGCGCCGCCTGTCGGGTGACCAGGGCCGTCAGCGCAAAGCCGCAGTCCACGGCGACGCGTGAGACGGGGCCAGCCGGGCGCACATCCGTGACAATACCGGCGAGGTGATTGCGGGCGCTGCTGCTCGGGCGCGTCCCGATTTCAAGGGTCACGTCCTCGGCCCGAATGCAGAGATAGAACTCCTCGCCCTTCCCGCTCGCTTCGACAACCCAAAGCTGCTTGCCTCCCACATCGAACACGGCCAGACCATCCTGCCGACCGCTGATTCTCCCGAGGATCACCGTTTCGACACCGACAATGGCGGCCACCTCGGCGTTCGCAGGCTTGCTGAAGACATGATCCGGCGAGCCGGTTTGGAGGATCCGCCCGCCGGCCATCACTGCCACTTCGTCCGCCAGCGTCAAGGCTTCCACCCAATCATGGGTCACGCACAGGGTCGGCATGCTCTGACCGCGCAGCACGGATCTGAGTTCCCCCCGGAGCTTCTCGCGAGTCGGCGCATCCAGAGCGGAGAGGGGCTCATCGAGCAGAAGCAGTCGAGGACGGCGGGCCAGCACGCGCGCGAGCGCAACCCGCTGCTGCTGCCCTCCGGAGAGCTGAGCCGGCCGCCGGTCTTCCAACCCCTCGAGCCGCAGGAGGCGGAGCATTTCCGCAAGCCGCAGGTGTCGCTCCACGCGGTCGAGGTCATGGATCGCATACGTGATGTTCCCGGCAACCGTCAGATGGGGGAAGAGGGCATAGTCCTGGAACAGGTAGCCGACCCCGCGCGCTTGTGGCGGCGCCATGACGCCCGCGTCCGCGTCCACCCACATCTCGCTCGCAAAGCGGATGCGGCCGCGCTCGGGCCGCTCAAGTCCGGCGAGGCAGCGCAAGACCGTCGTCTTGCCTGCTCCCGACGGCCCGAACAGGACTGTCACATGCGGGCTCCCCAGCGGGACACGGAGCGCCGCGCAAATGGACGGACCGCCGCCGTACCGCTTCTCGAAGTCGGCCGTTATTTCATCGGCCATACCGCCCACACGTTCCGGTTGATGGCGTAGACGACGGAGAGAATCGCGAAAGAAAAGATCAGGAGGGCCAGCGCGGTCTGCGCGGCGCCGGCATAGTTCAGCGCCTGCACTTCATCATAAATGTCGATCGAGACCGTCCGGGTCACGCCCTCAATGTTGCCGCCGACCATCAGCACCACTCCGAATTCGCCCAGGGTATGGGCGAAGCTGATCACGACGCCGGTCACCACCCCGGCGACCGATAGCGGAAGGGTGATCAGAAGAAAGGTCATCAATCTGGAAATGCCCAGCGTCCAGGAGGCCTCAACCAGCTTGGGATCCACAGCGCCGAAGGCCGCCGTAAACGGCTGGACCGCAAAGGGCAGGCTGTAGAGCACCGAGGCAAAGAGCAGCCCTTCGAACGTGAAGACCAGCGGATGGCCGACGAGCGTCTCGTAGGCTTGCCCCAGCGGGCTCTTCGGCCCGATCGCCACGAGAATGTAAAATCCCAGCACCGTGGGGGGCAGCACCAACGGCAGCGCCACGACGGACTCGACCAGAAACTTCCACCGCCGGCGGGAATAGGTCAGCCAGTAGGCGATCGGCATCCCGATCACCAGGAGAATGGCAGCGGTCAGGCCGGCAAGTTTCAACGTGAGAACGATCGGTGCCCAGTTCATAAATCAGCGCTCCTTGATGATCATCACCTCAGTGGCCTTCATCAGCGCCACCGCGGTATCCCCCACCTTCAACCCCAAGTCGTCCAAGGCATCGCGGGTGATCACGGCCGTGATCTTGTGCTCGCCCACTTCCAGGTTCACCTGCGCCAGGATCGCATCCCGCTTGATCGCCGAAACCTTGCCCACGAACTTGTTCCGCCCGCTGACGTCTTCGCCCTCGGCCTTCTTGCCGAGCCACCGGTCGAGCAGGGACTTTTTAAACCGATACCGCCCGCCGATCTTCGAGCTGGGAATTTTTCCCTGCCACATGTACCGGTAGAAGGTCGGCAGGGCCAGGCGGAGGTACTTCGCAGCCTCTCGAGCGGTCAGTACATCCTTCGGACCATCAGCAGCTGCGGCTCGGCGTCTTCTCGGCATGGCGCCCCCCTTCTCATTCACGGAACGGTCTTCGAAGGAAGAAAGAACCCGTATCGCTTGAGCACGGCTGTGCCATCAGGCCCTTTGATAAAATCCAGGAATGCGCGGGCGGTCTTTACATCCTTCGCAGCCTTGAGCACCATCGCGCCCTGCTCGAGCCGTGGATAGGCCTCGAGCGGGACTTCCCAATATGAGCCCGATTCCTTCATAGCCGGAGCAACGGCGAGAGACAGGGCGATGATCCCAATATCGGCGCCGCCCGTCTGCACGAACTGGGCCGTCTGCGAGATGTTCTCTCCCAAGATCAGCTTGTCCTTCACCGCGTCATGGACCTTGAAGTGCTCCATCGCCGCCACCGCTGCCCGTCCGTAGGGCGCATGCTTAGGGTTGGCGATGGCGATCTTCTTCACCGACGGATGCTGCAAGGCTTTGATCCCCAACGATGCGACATCAATGGAAGAGCCTTTTGGAACCCAAACCACGATCCGGCCGACGGCGTACATGTAGAGAGTCCCCGGTTCCGCCAGCCCGGCCTCTTCCAACTTCTTGGGATAGGAGATGTCCGCCGAGAAATACAGGTCGAATGGGGCGCCGTTGGAGATCTGCGCGAAAAAGTTCCCAGAGGAACCCAAAGACAGCCTCACTGTGTTCCCGGTCTTCTTCTCGAACTCCGCGACGATCTCCTTGAACGCAAAGTTCATATCGGACGCCGCGGCAACGGAAATCTCGCCTGCCTGAACGCGACTATCCACGATTCCTCCGAGAACCGACATCACGATGGCTCCCAGTAAACCTACGATCCGTGAACCCATGCGCCCTCCGGGGTCTTCTCCCATTTCAAAAGGGGAAGCGTACCGTCAATATCCATGTATGCTCCTGGATGTGGAAGTCAGTTATGGGGACCTGATATCCGAGGCCGACGACGGCTCTCACCCTGTCCCAGATCGGGAATCGGCCAAGGATCAGCCCTGGCGTTATTGTCCATTGGTTTTTGTTTTTCGTCGTGGCCGGGCCGTCTATCCAATGGGTGTAACCGAACTCGACTTCGGGCCAGAGGTACTTGAAACCATAGAGCTGTAATGCTGTATTCCAGACGATGGGCACGCCGATTGTCTTTTCGTGTCCATCGGGAATGCTCGCGCTCACGGTGCTTTGAACGTCGAAGCCCTCGCGCCTTGTTCCCCAACCCTTACCGGCGGCAACCGTAGGGGTATAGATGATCTGCTTCGTCGTGAACTCCTCACTTCCAGACGGAAGGGTCATCCCGAGGAAGCCCGTCAGGATGTAGTTTCCGTGTTCCTCGTTGGCGGCCAGAAACCGGTACTTCAGGAGAAGGTTCTCATCCGCCCAGCCTGCCTCCTTGAAGGGCATGTTCGGTGTTCTGAGCATTTGGTAGGTCGGAATGCCGATAATGATCTCAGTGTTCTCTGTCGGGATCAGCTCGAGTCCTTTTTGCCCGCCATAGTTAGTCAGGTAGCGCCCGTTCGGCCTTGGCTGCCAAAGGAAATCCTCGCGAACTTCTTGTTCAAGGCGTGGCGTGACCGTCACGATTGGCGTCATCCAATGGGGCTGCTCTTCTTTTGCCTTGTCTGATCGGACAAACCAGTTCCGAAAATAGCCCCCGTCATTGTCCTGACCAGCCGATGCCGTCCCCGCCGCCACGATCAAAAGTCCCAACACAAGTCCGGCTATCCTGCAACTCATTAATTCCTCCCCAATAGATGATGTGGCCAATATCAAATACTGGTGAGGATGATACAAAAACAATATTATACTTGTCAATACTATCTATATTTTATCAATCACGCCACAAAAAATATATTTCTTGCAAAGCTGTCAGATCCCCCATCCGCCGCTGAGGTGGATGTTCGTGCCGGTGACGTACCGCGCCTCGTCGGAGAGGAGGAAGCGGACGGCCGCCACGGGGTCCTTGAGCTCACCGACGTAGCCGGCCGGAATCTTCTTCACCATGCCGGCCAGCTCCGCTTCGGGGGCACTCCCCGAATTGACGAAACCCGGCGAGATGGCGTTGACCGTGATGCCATATGGCGCCAGCGCCTTGGCCAGCGTGCGGGTGAGGATCAGCACCCCGGCCTTGGCGATGTAGTGGGCTGTCACCTCGGTCTGCGCGACCATCTGATCGGCGTTTGCCATCGAGAAGCTGACGATCCGTCCCGCCTTGCGGGCCTTCATGCCCGGCGCCACCGCCTTGCTCATGTAGAAAACGGAGTGCAGGTTGTGGGCAAACATCTCGGTCCAGCCGGCCGGTGTCTCGTCCAGGATATTGATGCGATGGTACGGGCCGGCGCAGTTGATGAGGGCGTCCACAGCGCCGAATTCCTTCTCGACCTTGCGCACGAAGGCTTCGGCAGCCGCCGGATCGGAGACGTCGCACCGCTCGGCGATCGCGCGCCGGCCGGTTTTCGTGATTCGCGCAGCCGTCTCTGCAGCTTCGCGTTCGGACGTCCGGTAGCACAGGGCGATGTCCCACCCCGCCGCGGCCAGGTCCAACCCAATCGTGCGGCCGATCCCTTTCGCCCCGCCCGTGATCAACGCGACTTTGGCCATAGCAAGGCCTTATAGCACTCCGCTCCAGCCATGACAACCCTCCCCCGGAATGCTTGCCCATTGACTTTTCCGTAAGGCCTCACCCACTATACGGACCCATGACACAAGCCGCCAAGCTCCGCGAGCTGATACGCCGGCCGGGGATCATCAAGACGGTCGGCGCCCACGACGCGCTCAGCGCCAAGCTGATCGAGGAGGCCGGGTTCGACGCGATCTGGGCCTCCGGCTTTGGCATCTCGGCATCGCTCAAGTGCATTCCAGACGGCAGTTTCCTCACGATGACGGAGCAGCTAGAGGTCACGAAGAACATCGTCGAAGCAGTCAGCATCCCGGTCATCGCCGATTGCGACACAGGGTTCGGCAACGCCCTCAACGTGATGCGGACCGTCCAGGACTACGAGAAGGCCGGGATCGCCGGCATTTGCATCGAGGACAATGTCTTTCCCAAGCGCTGCTCGTTCTATGCCGGCGTCCGCCGCGAGCTGGTCTCCATCGACGAGCACGCGGGCAAGGTCCGCGCGGCCAAGTCGGCGCAAGCCGCGCCCGATTTCGTCGTGATCGCCCGCACCGAGGCCCTGATCGCCGGCTGGGGCCAAGACGAGGCGCTGAAGCGCGCCGCGGCCTACGCCGACGCCGGCGCCGACGCCGTACTCATCCATTCCAAGTCTCCTACGTTCGACGAGCTGCGCGCCGTGTCCCAACAGTGGTCCGGTCGCGTCCCGCTCGTCGTAGTCCCCACCATCTTCGGCGCTGTCACGGCTGACGAACTGGAGCGGCACGGCTTCAAAATCGTCATCTTCGCCAATCAGGTCATCCGCACGTCCATCAGGGCGACGCGCGACACCCTGGACGTGCTGAAGCGCGAGGGCCGCGCCGAAGCGGTGGCCGACCGCATGGTGTCGCTCCAGGAGGTCTACGATCTGGTCGGCGTGACCAAGCTGGAAGAAGACGAGCGCAAGTTCCTCCCGGTGGGCACCGAGAAGGTTACGGCCATCATCCCGGCGGCGGGTTTCGAGAAGCAGCTTCTGCCGCTCATTCAGGACAAGCCCAAGTGCCTGCTGGACATCAAAGGCAAGACAATCCTCGAACGGCAGATCGCGGCCTTGAACGAGGTCAACATCAAGGACATCGCCGTCGTCCGCGGGTACCAGAAGGAAAAAATCGCCTTCCCCAACCTGCGGTACTACGACAACGATCGGTACGAGGACACGGGGGAGCTCACGTCGATCTTCTGCGCCGAACAGGAGCTGGAGGGGCGCTGCCTGCTCCTGTACTCCGACATCATCTTCGAGACCGGCATCCTGCTGAAGCTCTTGAAGAGCCCCGCCGACTTCACCATCGTCGTGGACCTGGCCTGGGCAGACCAACGCAAGCTGCCGCGCCCGCACTTCAAGCCAGACCTGGTGCTCCTCGACAACCCGCCGGCGACCGGCTACCGGTTCGTCCCTCCGGACAGGCCCAACCGGCTGGTGAAGATCGGCCAGCACCTGGACGCGGAGCGGGCGCACGGCGAATTCATCGGTCTGGCGATGCTCTCGGAACGGGGCACCGAGCAGTTTCAATCAGCGTACAAGAGCGTGGCGAAGAACTCCGAGGCCCCCTTCCACGAAGCGCCCTCGCTTGCGAAGGCCTCTCTCACCGACATGCTGCAGGAGCTGGTGGACCGAGGGCACGACGTCTCCTGCCTCACCATCTACAAGGGCTGGATGGAGGTGGATACGTTCGAGGACTACCAGCAGGCCTGGGCGGATCTAAAGAAATAGGCGAGACGTGCCCGAGCCGGGTGGAACCGCAAAGCTCGTTGGCGAAATCCTTCCCGGCGTGTATCGCTTTACGATCCATGACGACCGGATTGATTTCGAAAGCGACAGCTACGTCGTCATCGAGGACGGTAAGGCCATCCTCATTGATCCGCTACCGATGGCCGAGAAGGACCTCAAAAAACTTGGTCCTGTTGAGGCCGTCTGCCTGACCGGATCCTGCCATGAGCGATCCGCCTGGCGTTATCGGTGTGAATTAAAGGTCTTGGTGTACGCGCCGCAGGGCGGGGTGGATTTCGAGGAAACCCCGGACCGATGGTACAAAGTCCATGACCGCCTGCCGGGCAACCTGCTGGCAGTCCACACACCCGGCCCCACGGAAGCCCATTACAGCTTTTATCTAGAGCGCGAAGGAGGCGTGGTCTTCTGCGCGGACCTGCTCACCAACGCCGGCGTGGAGGGTCTCGCCTTCGTCGCGGGCGAGTACCAGGACGAGCCGGCGCGCACGCGTGAGAGTGTCCGCCGGTTGCTGGACCTGAAGTTTGAGACCCTGTGCACGAACCACGGCGATCCTGTGACCGTCGGTGCCAAAGAGGCGATTGTCCGCGCGCTAGCGAACGACGCAGCCCAGGGTGGGAAATAATCTATTCTAGTGGGGCCTGAGGTCCGGGAAGAAAGCCGCCAGCTTCATCGCCAGCCCCAGATCCCCTTCCAACTTCAACCGGCCGCTCAGGAACGCGGACACGCCGCTCAGACGCCCGTCGAGGATCGCCACACAATCTTCTCCCATCATCCGGAGCGTGACGTCCGGCGAAGGATGGAGCCCGGGCGAGACCCGGCAAGTCTGATCTGCGATGTGGAGCTGGTACTGCCCGCCTTCATTCCCTGACAAGTCAAACTGATACACGGCGGTGACGCCCTGCGCTGCCGCAACATGGAACCGTGATGGGAGCGCATCGAAAAACGCCTGTACGGCTGACCCGCTCATTTGACAAGCCTCATTTCGCTGTGCGAAAAAACATCATGACCTGTCCCAAGTGCGAAAACCCGACCGTGCCGGTGACCCGGAACGGCACCACTACGCAAGTCTGCGCCGCCTGTGACACCCCCGATCGTGCCTGCACCTGGTGTAAGGTGCCGATGATCAAGCGCCTGGTCGGCAACGGCAAGTATATGCACTACCTCTGTCCAAAGTGCAGGTTCCAGCATACTGCGAAGTTCTCTTAACCCCTCATCTGAGGAGACGAGTCACCGCAAGGAGCAGCACCAGCCCCGCCATCCCGACGCAGAAGGGAAAGACCGAATAGGTCAGCACGCTTTTCAGCAGGCGCTGATCCGGCCAGTCAGGACAGCGCGCCTGGAGGTCCCGATACACAAACTCGTACGCCAGAACCAGGTTGCTCATGAACAGGACGAACGTGCGGAGAGTGCGTCCCCACGTATAGTTGCCGCTGAGCAGGAAATCCAAAATGAAAAACCCACCGGCCGCATGGACGATCGGAATCACCACAACCAGGAAGAAACCGCCGAATGATCGCAGGCTGGGAAACTGTTCTGCTGTCGCCGGCCCGCTCATGAGGCCGGCATCGGCATCTTCTGAGCGGGACGGACGCGACCAGCTCTGCAATCCACGCAGACGCGAGGACGGTCCTTCAGGAATATCCCCCCGCTGAGGCAGGCGTAATGGACGACCTCGTTGCACTGAGAGCACCGGGCCCACCCGCCGGTGAGGAACGTGATGTTCCGATAGAGGCCCTTCCGGCAGACCGGGCAGGTAGCTGGCTGGATCTCCAAAGTCTGGGTTTCAATGCCCTGCTCAACGCGGCGCCATCCCATAGCGCGCTCAGTATAGACAAGCTCTTCCAGCCCCGCAAGCTTGACAGCCGCCACCCGTCTGGGTACATACCGCCCATGAGGCAAGTATGAAGACCTTCCTGGCTTGCGCGCTGGTCGTCATGTGCGTTGCGCCCGTACGGTCACAGGCCATCGAGCTCCACCCGAGCGACCAGCAGGTCGCCACGGCACTGGAACGCGGCCGGACCGCCGCCACCGCCCGCACCCCTCCGGTCGAGCTGTATTCGTGGTTCGGGCCACCGCGCGATGACGCGAACGAGTTCCGGCCCCGCGGGTTCCTCATGACGAAGCTCTCAGGGCTGGCCGTGCTGTCGGCCCACTTCGCGTTGCGCGCCCAACAGCCGAACGATCAGGAGATCCGGCGGATCCTGGACGACCAATACCTTCAAGTATCCGTCACGCTCTACGGCGACCGCCGCGACTTTGCGCAGAACACCTTCGTCATGCTTGTCCAGGGCGACAGCAAGATCATGCCGGTGCGAATCCGCGCGGACGACACGGCCGACCGCACGTCCGCCTGGCCGAAATCCCCGGCCTATCGCGCCAAGGTGGTCGCATCCTTCACGTACGGCGACTTCGATCCGCTCGCGAAGACCCAGCTCTCCGTCTTCCCGCGGACCGGCGGAGAACTCTCGTTCGACCTCGACTTCGCGGCGATACCGTAAGACATCTTCATTGCGGGTGGCGCTGCTGTCGCCGAAGGTGAGCGGGTGACACCGCATGGGCGCCCAGATACAGCGTGGGGCGTACAGCCGGGTCTGCGGGGCCTCGACGGCGAAACGCCCAGCTGCGCTGGGCTATGCGGGGGCAGGACCCGCGAGCGCAGGCGACAGCTCCCCACTTACGCCGTTGCGTTGACACCCTTTACAGGCCTTGCTAACCTGCGCAACCGTATGGACATCAAGACCTACCTGGAGCAAAAGCGGCGGGAAGTGGACCGTTTCCTTGAGTCCATCATGCCGGCCGAGGACGCCCCGCCCGCGACGCTCCACAAGGCCATGCGCTACAGCCTGTTCGCGGGCGGGAAGCGCGTGCGACCCATCCTGGCCATTGCGGCCTGCGAGGCCATCCGCGGCACCTCGCCGCTCATCCTCCCCCTCGCCTCGACGCTGGAACTGATCCACACCTATTCGCTGATCCATGATGATCTGCCCGCTATGGACAACGACGACTACCGGCGGGGCAAGCTGACCAACCACAAGGTCTTCGGCGAAGCCATGGCCATCCTGGCGGGGGATGCGCTGCTCACCATGGCCTTCGATCTCGCCAGCCGGCTTGAGCTGGTCAACGGCCTCGATCCCCGTGCGCAGGTGCAGGTGATCCAGGAACTCGCCGCCGGATCCGGCAACGTCGGGATGGTGGGCGGACAGGTGGCCGACATCGAGGCCGAAGGCAAGGACATCGATCTGGCCACACTGGAGGGCGTGCACCGCTGGAAGACCGGCAAGCTCATCCGCACCTCCGTCCGCATCGGCGGGATCGTCGGCGGGGCCACCGACCGACAATTGGACCACCTCACCGCCTACGCCGAAGACATCGGCCTGGCCTTCCAGATCGCGGACGACGTGCTGAACGTCGTGGGCACGCGAGAAGAACTCGGAAAGGACGCTAAGACGGACGCCTCTCGGGGAAAGAAGACCTACCCGACGTTCTTTGGCGTGGATGGCTCCCGCAAGCTGGCCGAGGAACGTGCCGCCTCAGCCATCGCCCATCTCAAGGACTTCGATCGGAAAGCCGATCCGCTCCGCGAGCTGGCCCGCTACATCACCGCCAGGAAGAATTAAGAATTTATGAAAGCGCTCGTCACGGGCTCCACCGGATTCGTCGGCGCCGCCGTCACCCGGTGCCTGCTCGAGCGCGGTGTGGACGTGCGCGTCCTCGTGCGCCGCGACAGCGATCTGCGCAACCTCGAAGGGCTTAAAGTCGAGCAAGCCTACGGTGATCTGCGCGACGTCGCGTCCCTACGGCTGGCCCTGGCCGGCTGCCGCCAACTCTACCACGTCGCCGCGCACTACGCCCTGTGGGCGCCTGACCCACAGATCTTCTACGACATCAACGTCACCGGCACGCACAACCTCATGGAGGCGGCGCGGGACAGCGGCGTTGAACGGATCGTCTACACCAGCACCATTGGAGCGATCGGCCTG
The DNA here is from genome assembly GCA_005877615.1 of Nitrospirota bacterium. Classification (GTDB taxonomy): domain Bacteria; phylum Nitrospirota; class Nitrospiria; order Nitrospirales; family NS-4; genus NS-12. The sequence continues at coordinate 11,891 of VBOD01000035.1, forward strand.
CCGCCTGGCGGCGGGGCCGGCTCCGAAGAGACACCGGTGTCGCTGAAGCAGATGGTGGGCCACTACAAGCGCTCGAAGTTCCTGGCCGAGCAGGAGGTGCGCAAGCTGGCCCGAGCAGGGCTACCGGTCGTCATCGTCAATCCCAGCGCGCCTGTCGGGGCCCGCGATATCAAGCCCACGCCCACCGGGCAGGTGATCGTGGACTTCATGAAAGGGAGGATGCCGGCCTACATCGAGACCGGCATGAACCTCGTGGACGTGGACGACGTCGCCGTGGGGCACCGCCTGGCCATGGAAAAAGGCCGGATCGGCGAACGCTACATCCTTGGCAACCGCAACCTGATGCTCCGCGAGGTGTTCGCAATCCTGAGCCGGCTGACCGGCGTGCCCGCCCCGACCATCAAGCTTCCACGATGGAGCATCCTGCCGCTGGCCTACGCCAACCAGTGGCTGGCCGACTACGTCACCCACCGGCCTCCGCGCATTCCGCTGGAGGGCGTCAAGATGGCCAAGTACGTCATGCATTATGACTGCTCCAAGGCCCTCCGGGAGCTGGGCCTCCCGCAGACACCCGTGGAGGTCGCGCTGGAGAAGGCAGTTCGCTGGTTCCGAGATCACAGCTACGCCTAAATGGAATTCCTGTGGCTCCTCGGCAAGACCCTCCTGCTCCGCCCGTACGTCTTTCTCTTTCTGGCCTTCGCCCTTGCAACTTCCGTTTGGCTGATGGGACCGAAGCGGACGGCGATCTTCTTTCTCCTCACCTGGGCGACCGCCTTTCTCTGCGAGTTCTCCTCCACCCGCACCGGCATTCCGTTCGGCTGGTACTTCTACAACGGCTCGACCCGTAACCAGGAGCTGTATCTCAGCAATGTGCCGTTCATGGACTCGCTGTCGTTCTCGTTCCTCTTGTTCACGAGCTACTGCCTGGCCCTGGTCTTCCTCCTACCGGCCCGCGGCCACAGGCTGTCTTTGGAGTTGCGCGACAACCCAGCAATACGCCGGTCAGGCCTGGTCCTCGTGTTCACCACGCTCTTTTTCGTGCTGCTGGACGCGGTCATCGATCCTGTCGCCCTCCGAGGGGACCGCTGGTTTCTCGGCAAGATCTACTACTACCCGGAGCCGGGCGTGCATTTCGGCGTTCCGATGGCGAACTACCTGGGCTGGGCCGTGGTGGGGCTGGTCGCTCTCGGCGTGTTCCAATGGATCGACCGTTGCCTTCCGGACGCCACGAACGCGCCCACCATCACTCGCCCGCTCCTGCTGGGGTGCGTGCTCTACTACGGCGTCCTCGCGTTCAATCTGGCAGTTACCTTCTGGATCAACGAGCCCGTGATCGGCACCACCGGCCTCTTCATGTACCTCCCGATCACGGCACTTCTGCTGCTGAAACTGGCCGGGCGGATGCCGGCGGTTCCGGTCTAGTCACATCAGGCGCCGGCCGTTATAATGGCTGACCTGCTACCGGAGGCGAGGTAATGATGATTCGAAAGCTCATCATCGCTGCGGTCTTGATCCCTGCCGTCTGGTTCGGCAGCGCGGTCATGCATTTCCCCCGCGTCTTCCAGGTCATGCTCATGATCTACATCCTCCTGGGCCTTGGCGTGTTCCTGTTACTGGATGCGCCATCCGTCCCCCGGGTGGAGGGATGGAAGGCCGTGGCGGCGCTGGTCGCGTTCTACCTGGTCCTCTCAGCCGCGTACATCCTGGGCGCGTCTTACCTCCCCCAGTACGATCCGGCCGTGGAGATGAGCAAGATCGAGAAGATCGTGAAGCCGAAGCTGGAAACCCCTGAAGCGCGCCGGGCTCGATTGGAAGAACTGCTCAAGAAATCCGAAGAATTACAGGCCAAGGCCGAAACCCTCCAGGCTAAACTCGAAAAACTCGCGCCGACGCCGAAACCAGCCGTCGCGGTGCAAGCGACCGCAGCCGGACCGACTGACATCATCGCACGCGGCAAGGAAGTGTACGACCTGCAAGAGTGCTACAACTGCCACAAGATCGGGGGCAAGGGATCGGTCAAGAAGCGAGGGCCGGAACTCGACAATATCGGGAACTTGTTGACACAGGAAGACATCAAGAAGAAGGTCTTCGATCCCGGCTACCTCTATGCCGACGGCTTTGAGAAGGAACACAAGAAAGGACTCATGCCGGACAAATACAAAGAGCTAATGACCGATGAGGAAATCAATGCCCTCGCCGCGTACCTGGCGACGCTGAAAAACCCAGCCGTTCCAACTCCCAAACCGATCTTCGTGAAGACCAAGGTGGAGCACGGCTTCATCGTGTACGGGTTCGTGCGCGACAAGAGCGGCAAGCCGGTTCCAGACCTGCCCGTGACGGCGCAGCCCTTAAAGCCCGGCCGCGAAGGCCACACAGTCAAGACCAACAAGGAAGGCTACTACGAGATTTTCCTTCACATTCACAACGAGGACGTCGGCACGAAGATTGAGGTCTTGGCGAACAACGTGAAGAAGGAGATCACGGCCAACTACAACCCCGACGACAAGGTCACCAAGCGCCAGGCGGCCGTGGACCTAGTGCTCTAGACCCACCCCCTCACAGGTCAATCGGCCTAACCCTTAGGTGTAACCTAAGAGGGGGGCTCGCGGTTAGTTCTACCCGAACAGCTAATTTAAACTCCGCCTCCTAACTGGGGAAACTTAGCCCCACTACCCAAGCCCTATCTAGAGGTTCCCAGGTGGTTCCTTTCAGGCGTTTTCACCCCTTCAATTCCGGGATTCAATTGATTGTTCCTCTCCGGCCTGTCGCCTATCCTTACACAAAGGAGGTCACATGGTTCTTGCCTCTCTGATGCTTGCCGGAACACTCGCCAGTGGCGGGCTTGCGATCCCTGTCCAGAACAGCATGCCACAAGCCTGCTTCGTCTACGGCGAGGTTTTCTGGTCTCCCGCTCAGATCACCGCGATGCTCTCCTCGAATTGCAAGATCCACATCGAGCGGCAAGAACGCATGATCATCATGCAGGGACAGAACCGGATCATCCGGGTCCTGATCCCGGAAGAACCCGGCATGCATGAGTTCATCTATCGATGGGGCCAGCCAGCCGCGCACTTCGACGATGAACTGGTGCGGGTCGCAAGCATCACCGGCGGGGGCTTGTAGAGCCTATCGCTACGCGGCGCCGCTGGCGTTCTCATTCCGGACTCGTCCTGCACAAAACGCCTCTAGCCCCCTTCCCCCTCTGCGGGCAGCCTTCTCGCCCAGGAAGCCCCGCGAGTCCAACCTCTTGCCAAACGCGTGACGACACGCTAAGACTTCAAGTGTGGTGAGGCTCTCCGATGATGACGATCCGACGCGCCAGGGAACAGGATTTTGCTGACATCCTGAAGATCCAGGCGGAAGCCTTCGGCGAGTATCAGGGGCTCTACGATGTGAACGCCTGGACGAAAGAAACACTGGCGAACATCAACCTGGACGCGCGGGACAAGCTCATCCTGGTGGCGGAATGGGAGGGGATGCTGGTGGGCTCCGTCCGCTTCTGGGTCGTAGCGGGCGTCTGCGTGATCCGGCTGCTCTCCGTGAAGCCCGGCTACCAGGGCCGAGGCATCGGGAAAGCCTTGATGCGAGAGATCGAGCGCCTGGCCACCGACGCGCACAAGCTCTACGTCTGCACCATGCTCCGCACCTCCCGGAACACCACCCTGTTCCTGAGCCTCGGCTACCGTCCTGAGTCCGTTCTCCCAGACCACTACCACCACACCGATTTCATCTGCTTCTCCAAATACCTGAAGCCCGTGTCCTGACTCATTCGACCCTCAGCAGCTCAATCTCGTAGAGCAGTGTGGCGTTGGGCGGAATGAACGGGCCGGAACCTTTCGCGCCATAGCCGAGCCTGGGAGGAACCCTCAACTTACGTTTTCCCCCGACCCGCATGCCGGCTATCCCTTCGTCCCAGCCTTTGATCACTTGCCCGGCACCGAGCCGAAAACTAAAGGGCCGGTTGCGGTCCCTGCTGGAATCAAACTTCTTTCCGTCTAACAGCCAGCCGGTGTAGTGAACCGTAACGGTCTGCCCTGCTTTCGCTACAGGGCCGGTTCCCACGATCAGGTCCTTATACTTGAGGCCACTCCTCGTTGTGATGACAGCCACGCGCCCTCCTGGTCAGGGTTGCCGCTACTTTCTCATCTGACTGACGATCACGACGACCACCATGATGAAGAACCCGATGCCCGTGAGCGCCCACATCCATCCCATGATGTCGCTCATCAGAACAGCCCCCTTATCGTTTTTGCTTGCATCTCCCCACGCCGATCTGTATCCTACGCCGCCGTTGCCCTGAAACGTGACCCTTAACCACGCTGAAAGGTTTTTCGATGGAGCAGACGACGAATTCCGTGAACTGGAGACAGTGGCTGACCCACCCGCACCTCGTCCACCCTACTGCGGTCGAGACGCTGGACATGCTCGCCGAGATGCTGGCCGGGACGACCTGGCCGGAAGACCGCCACGCCGCGGTCGAAACGTTCCTCAAGACCGCGAAGGAAGAAGGCCTCGTGACCGCGCAGGAATACATCCGGTTGCGGAGCGCGCTCGCCTCGGAGATGTAGGTCTCGCCTAGACACCGCGCTTATAGTATACCTTTCTGGCGGCCACCAACACGGCGGAGGCGTCGGATGCGTCATCTGAGGAGGCTTGCTTCGTGGGGATTGGTTGCCTTTGTTGCGATCGGGAGCGGCGCGTTCGGTGTGGGGCTGGCCTTGGCCGCGGAGCCACCGAACTGGCAATTTAGCTCCTCCATCACGTATGAAAGTGGCCACTTCGGCACCGGGACGCGAACCGAGACCGAGTACATCCCGTTTACCTTGAAAAGGCTGTTCGATCAAGGAGACATCGGGCTTACCCTCCCCTTCGTGACCGTACGGACAGCGGGTGAAACGACGCTGGTCGAGGGAACTCTACAGAAGATCCGCAAAGGACCGAAAGCCCCTGTGACGAGAAGCGGAGTCGGCGACATGATCCTCAAAGGCCGCTATTATGCCGTGGATGAGCACGGCCTGCTGCCGACCATCGTGCTGGTCGCCAAGATCAAGTTCCCCACGGCCGATGAGTCAGAGGGATTGGGGACCGGGAAATTCGATGAGGGCGTGGGCGTGGAGTTCAGCCGCACCTTTCTCAGAGATTTCATTGCCTATTTTGCTGTCAGTTACACCATCATCGGGAGCCCGGCCGGAACCGATCTGAATAATCAGACCGCCTTTGACATAGGCCTGGGGTATAAGTTCACCCCGCAACTGCTCGGAAGCGTCTTGTATGAAGAACGGACCGCGCTCGTCACCGGCGAGCAGAATCCCCGTTCACTCTTGTTTAACGCCGACTTCAAAGTCAGTCAGGCGTTCCGACTAAACGCTCTGGTCGAGGCGGGCCTCTCAAGCGGGGCGCCGAATTACGGCCTTACCGCGGGGGCCAGCGTGAAGTTCTGAAAAAGTACGCGACTAGGAAAAATACTGTCAGATGGTGTCAAAAATGGTGTCAGACTCCATTTTCAAGCTGCAGCGCGTCATAATGGCAGCAATAGGAATGGAGGGAGAGCCATGCGAAACATTTATCCCCGCATCGGATTCCTGACAGTCGTCATTGTCCTGGCATTCGGAGCCGCCGCACCCGTTCGGGCCGCCGACAATGATATCCATCTCAATGGGGCTCTCACCCGGGAGGACTTCAGGGACCTGACCCGTCAACTCGGATTCGCCGCAAGCTACTTTCCGCTGGCGCCGGCAGCTCCGTTGGGGATTCTCGGATTCGATGCCGGCGTGGAAGCGACGGCCGTCAAAATTTCACAGAACTCCAGTTTCTGGCGGAATGCAGTTCAGGATGGCAATCCGCCCACCTACCTGGTGGTCCCGCGGCTCCACATACAGAAGGGGCTTCCCTTAAACCTGGACATCGGAGCCAGCTACGCAGCAGTCCCGTCCACCGACATTTCGATCATCGGCGGCGAGATCAAATGGGCGATACTGAGCGGGGGAGTGGTCGCGCCGGCGGTGGCGGTCCGGATCAGCGGCACCAAGCTGATTGGCGGATCGGAAGTGCACCTGGAAACCTATAGCGCCGATCTCTCGATCAGCAAGGGCTTTCTCTTCCTCATCCCTTACGCCGGCATCGGACAAGTGCTCGTCAACAGCCGTACGGACTCGGCGACGATTCGGGCGTTTAACGGCGGAGTGGACTTCCGGGAAACCCAGAATCTGACGAAATGGTTCGTCGGACTCAAGATTGCTCCGCCAGTGATGCCCTTCAGCCTCGTTGCCGAGGCGGATTTTTCGACCGTGGCCGCCTACAGCATCCGGGCCAACTTCAGCTTCTGAGACACTGGAAGTATCTCACGCGTTCTAGAGTAGCTGACTCAGGATGACATAGGCCAGTCCCGCCAGAAGTGCTGACACCGGCAGTGTGACGATCCAGGCCAGTACCATGTCCCGCACGGTCGCCCAGCGAACGGCGCGCAGGCCCTTCAAGAGCCCGATGCCGATGATCGCGGAACTGCTGACATGCGTCGTGGAAACCGGCAAGCCCATGGTCGCCGTGACGAGCACAAGGGACGAGGTCGTGAGATTAGCCGATAGGCCTTCCACATGATTCATCCGCGTGACCTTTTCCGCCAGCACTTCGGTCACGCGGTACCCGCCGATGAAGCTCCCGAGCCCCATCGCCAGCGCCGCGCCGGCAAACGCCGCAATCTTCATGGTGTCGCTGGGCCAAGGCGCGACCACCCCGCCTAGTAGCAGCATCGCCAGGATCTTCGGCGCATCGTTGACGCCGCGGGCCAGTGAGGTCAGGCCGCTAGAGATCCAATGAATCGTATCAAGCCCGACTGTCACGCCCTGGAGGCCGGCGCGGTCGCAGTGTGAGGGCACGGCCACCACAGGCTGTCCTAGTGCGCTCGCTTGAAACAGCGTGCGCGTGTTGCCATGCGCGTCAACGCTCACCAAGGCACGGGAGGCCGGCATCACACAGAGGCAGGAACCTTCCCAACGACCAGCGATGACCCGCATCACTGGATGCAGCACGAGCGAGAGAGACAGGGCCAGGACCGGGCTCAGCAGCAAGGGAAGCGCGATTTTTTGAGTAATGGCCGGCCAGGCCAGCCCGCGGCTGCCAAAGGCCAGGAGCCCTGCGCCGATGAGCGCTCCGGTGAGGGCGTGGGTCGTGGAGACCGGGAGCCCCGTACGCGACGCCACAAGCACCCAGGCGATCGCGCCGACCAGGACCGCGCCCGCCAGCGCTGGTGGTGCAGCGACGCCGGGCTGGAACAGACCGGAGCTAAACGTATTCAGCATCGCGCCGGCCACGACACCGGACGCCGCTGCGCCGACGGTGGTCCAGATCGTTCCCCAGATGACGGCGGTGCGATAGTTGGCAACGCCGCTGCCGACGAGCGTCGCGATCGCCTTGGAGACGTCGTTGGTGCCGTTGGCGTACGCCAGGGCTAGCACGAATACAAACAAAGACAGTTCCATCAGTGTCTCAGCACCCAGTCCTCAGTCCTCATCATTTCACGAAGAGATCGCGCCGCCGCAGGAGGATCCGGCGCCGGCGGTGCAGCCGTAGCAGTGCAGCCCCGTGACGACCTGGCGACGGGCCAGCAAGGCAAGATCGAACTCATGGATGGTCTGCGGCAACGCGCCATCCACCGGCAGGCCCAGCATCTGGTTGAAGTCGCAGTCGTAGAGCCGGCCGTCCCAACTCACGCTGATCAGGTTCCGGCACATGAGCCCCTCCACCGCAGCCGGATTGAAACTCGTGATGAGCGTCTCCATGTACGACTCGAACTGGCCGGAGCGATGCAGATCGTCGAGGAACCGATTGATGGGCATGTTGGTGATCGTGTAGAGCCGGTTGAAGGTGATGCTGAACCGCTTGGCCAGTTCGTCCCTGTAATCCGCTTCCAGTTCGGCCTGCGGAGGCGGGAGTTTGGGTCCGAGCGGGTTATACACCAGGTTCAGGACCAGTCCGGTCCCTTCCCTGCCATAGCCCAGCGTGTTGAGCGCCTGCAGCGCGGCGATGCTACGATCGTAGACCCCCTTGCCGCGCTGCTGATCCACGTTCTCCTTGAGATAGCACGGGAGCGAGGCAATGACCTCGACCTGGTGCTCAGCCAGAAACTGCGGGAGATGTTCCTTGCCGCGCACGAAGAAAACGGTCAGGTTGCACCGATCCATCACGTGCCGACCCATCGCCCGGCACTGCTCCACCAGGTATTCGAAGTATGGGTTCATCTCCGGCGCGCCGCCGGTGATGTCCACCGTGTGCAGCTCCGGATAGCGCCGCACGACGTCGAGCACCGCCTCCGCCGTCTCCCGCGTCATGATCTCGGTCCGGGTGGGCCCCGCATCGACGTGGCAATGCGTGCAGGTCTGGTTGCACAGCTTGCCGACGTTGACTTGCAACGTGTCGATGCGCAGCGCCCGGAGAGCGTCGTGCCCATGCGCGGCGAGGGTCTGGTCGAAGGGGGTCAGCGTGAGATGCAGCATGTCAGCAGCAGCTTCCGCCCGGTTCGCAGGAGACGGCCTCGCCCGCGACTGCCTCGGTCGCGCGGTTGATGATCGTGAAGTTCCGGCTGTACGGGCCGGACCCCAGCACGTCCAGCGTCTTCGAGCAGATTTCCAACGGGACGCCCCGCCGATAGACGTGATGGTCGTCATCCTCCACTTCCGTAAAGGGCCCGGTGAAGAGCGCGAAATGGCCTTTCCAGACGCAGGGCGTCTGGGCGGGCAGGATCGAGACGAGGCGTTCATCGGTCGCCGCAAGCGAGACCGGCTGGTCCGACAGGAGAAAGAGCCGTTCGAACGGTGGTGTCTTAAGCAACTGGGCGGTGCGGGCCGACACCGGCTCGGGCTTGCCCCGATGATAGGTCTGCCCCAGTTCATCCGCCGCCCGGCTGAATGGGCCCACCAGCGTCACATATCCGACTTCATTGGGCTCCACCGCGTTTGGCAGTTTGTAGCCGGTCAGCGTGAGCGAGACGAAATGGATGCCGTCGATGACGCTCCATGGCGAGTACTTCATCTGATGCACGCCCAGGAACCCCGCCTGCACCAGGCCGCGCAGGTATTCCCATACAGGCAGCGCTCCCGACAGGCAGTCCCCCCATTTTTCCGTATCGTGGATGAGATAGTTCGGCACCGGCTGGTCCGCGACGATGTCCGAGATCGTGAACCGCCCGCCTGGGCGGATGACCCGGTACATCTCGCGGAACACCTTGGCCTTGTCCGGCGCGAGGTTAATCACGCAATTGGATATGATGAGATCAATGCTGCCATCCTCGACGGGCAGGTTCTCCGCGTGGCCCTTGCGGAACTCGACGTTCGGCGCCGAATAGCCGAGGTTCGCCATCACGATCGGCGCGTTGCGCCGGGCCATCGCGAGCATCTCGTCGGTCATGTCCACACCGATCACCCGGCCGGTCTGGCCGACGCGCCTGGAAGCCTCAAAGCAATCAATTCCCCCGCCCGAGCCGATGTCCAGCACGGTCTCGCCAGGCCGCACCGTCGCCAGTCCGGCCGGCGTGCCGCACCCGTAGGATACGCGCAGCACTTCCTCCGGGACGAAGGATCGGAGATCATCGAAGTTGTAGCCCGACGGGCAGCACATCTGCTCGCCGCTGGTCACGGCCCTGGCGTACCGCTCGCTCACTTGCTGCGTGATCATCTCGTCCGACATACGCACCTCGCGCAGGATGGAAGTTAGAACGATGGGTCCATATAGCAGGGCCCGCTCTCCCTCGTCAACTCTCTTCCTTAGTCTCTCCGCAAGCGCGACCGTTACACAAGAAAAATCCCCCCTTGTGCTCACCATTACGGTAGCGCCATCAAGCCGGATTTCAAATTAGCGCGCGTTCTTTTATAATGAGGCCCTCATGTCAGCACGGTTCGACCACGTCGTCGAGATCATGTCGCGGCTGCGGGGGGAAGGCGGCTGCCCCTGGGACCGCAAGCAGACCCGCGAGTCCCTCAAGCCGTACCTGGTCGAAGAGGCCTACGAGGTCCTCGAAACGATCGAGAAGCAGGACGAGGCAAAGCTCAAAGAGGAGCTGGGCGACGTGTTGCTTCAAGTACTCTTTCACGCCCAGATCGGGCGCGAGCGGAAGACCTTCACTATCGAGGACGTGCTGGAGACCCTGGCTGAGAAGCTCATCCGCCGCCACCCCCATGTGTTCGGCGAAACGACTAACAACCCTCCCGTCGTAAAGACCGCCGAGGAGGTTGTCCACCGCTGGGAAGAGATCAAGCGGCAGGAGAAGGCCGGGCAGTCCGACAACGGCGAGGCAGGCTCGGCGCTCGACGGCGTCCCGAAATCCCTGCCGGCGCTCCTGCGCGCCTACCAACTGCAAGTGCGGGCAGCCCGCGTCGGCTTCGACTGGCCGCACGACGAGACGGGGTACGACCAGGTCGTCGGCAAGATTCACGAGGAGCTCCGCGAAGTCGCCGACGCGCGGGCCAAGGCGGCGCGAACTCCTACGGACGAGGCCCGGCGCCGGCTCGAGGAGGAAATCGGCGATCTCCTGTTCGCGATGGTGAACCTTGCCAGGCTCGTGAAAGCGAATCCGGAAGAGGCGCTGCGCGGTGCCGCCAACCGCTTCGCCGAGCGGTTTGCCTACATGGAGGAGGCGGCCAAGCGCAGCGGCCGCGCCCTCAGCAAAATGACGCTGGCCGAGATGGACCGGCTGTGGGATGAGGCCAAGGCGTCCGAGCGGAAGAGCTCGTCACCATGACCGAAAACGCGCAACAGGACAAGCAACCCTTTCGCAACCCGAACGCCCCCGATCCCGACAAACCCACCGGCGGGCACCCCATCGTCGCCGTGGTGGGCGGAATCTTCGCCCTGTGGCTGATCCTCTGGATCGTCATCCCGAACCCCAAGGACCAGCCGACCGATCCGAAGACGGGCCTCACCACAATCACGCCCGGCCTGACCACGGGCACTCCCAGCGCCCCGCACGTAACGTCCCGCACCGTGGCAGTCTTGCCGGACTACAACGCGGTCGCGGTGCTCGTGCCGCCAGACACGACCGATGAGCAGGTCGCGCAACTCCTCCAACGATTCAAGAAAGCCCGTCTCGACGAGACGCTGGCGCAGTACATTCCGCCGACCACCAAGGGGAACAAGCTGGGCCCGCATGCCATCGCCGACATCTACGTATTCTCGGAGCGGGAATGGGCGACCCCCAACACGCTCAGGGTTGTGGCCCTCGGCCCGCACAGCCCCCAGGATCCCAAGAAAAAGGCCGGGCCGACGTTCGCCGAAGCCATCAGCCACCTCCGCGGCCGCTACATCATCAACTTGCACGAGGCCGAGCACCGGGAGCGCGGTTCGATCGGCTACGCCGACGAAGACGGCAGCACGCACACCGCTAACTACAAGGAACTTTTCTGAACAGGAATTAGACTAAAGTCTATCTTGGCTGGATTCTTACTTTCGGTTTGTACTCCCCGTATTTCCTGAACCTGGATGAGTTCCGAGGCAAGGAGGTGTGATGATGCAACGTAACGCCAGACGCTTCTTGTATCCCCTTGTGGTCGTGGTCGCGATCGGGCTACTCGGTCTAGACACCGCACAAGCCGCTGACCTGAAAACCGGAACCCTGTCAGGAGGGGGGGCGATTGGCTTCCTCGCGAACACTCCGGACGGGACCGCCTTTGCCTTCAACGTAAACGCCGATTATTTTGTTCACCAGAACGTGTCATTCGGTCCATTGTTTCAGTTGGCCGCGACCGGGGATCTCTTCCAGTTCGGGCTGTCGGGACAGGGGAAACTCTGGATCGATCTTCCAGGGACTGAGCACAAGGCGAGGCTTGTCCTCCAAGGGGGTTTCGGATTCCTCCATTCTGACTTTATTGAGGCCGATACCTCGTGGCTGATCCCGCTTGGGGTCGGACTGGACTATGCGATTAGTCCGAAGATCAATGTGACGGCGACCTTCCTGCTCAACTTCACTGACGTCGATACCGGTGGAGGCACGGGGGCGCATGTCATGCCCGGCCTGACGTTCGGGGTCCGCTTCTAATATTGGTAGAAAAACGGGGACAGGCTACTTTTCTTGAGATACTTCGAAAAGTAGCCTGTCCCTTTAGAGCTGGAACTGGGCTTCGTAGAGGGTGCGGTAGAGGCCGCTGCGGGCCAGGAGCACGTCATGCGTGCCCTCCTCAACGAGACGCCCGCCGTCCACGACGAAGATCCGATCAACATGGCGCAGCGTTGAGAGCCGGTGGGCGATGATGAAGGTCGTCCGGTTGCGGGTGAGCTCCACCAGCGCTTCCCGAATCTTCACCTCCGTCTCCGTGTCGATGTTGGACGTCGCTTCGTCGAAGATGATGATCGGCGGGTCCTTCAGCAGCGCCCGCGCGATCGCGATCCGCTGCTTCTGCCCGACCGAGAGCTTCACCCCGCGCTCTCCGATCCACGTGTCGTACTTCTCGGGCAGCTCGATGATGAACTCGTGCGCGCGGGCCGCCGTGGCGACCTCCTCGATCCGCGTCTGACTCGCCGCGAGATCCCCATAGGCGATGTTCTCCCGGACCGTGCCGTTGAAGAGGAACGGCTCCTGCTGCACCAGTCCGATCTGGCCCCGCAGGTAGGCCAGCGGCAGGTCGCGCAGATCGTAGCCGTCCAGCGTGATCGCCCCGTCCGTCACGTCGTAGAAGCGCATCAGCAGCTTGATCAGCGTGCTCTTGCCGGCTCCAGAGGGCCCCACGAGCGCGATCCGCTCGCCGGCCCTCACCTCGAAGCTCACGCCCTTGAGCACGGGGATCTCCGGTCGGTAGTGGAAGGAGACGTTCCGCGCGACGACCTCGCCGCGCAGCCGGCCCGCCGGCGCGACAGAGCCGGGCCGATCCGCCACCTCAGGCTGGGTATCCATGATCTCAAACACCCGATCGCCCGCGGCCAGCGCGTGCTGGAGCATGTGGTTCACCGAGTGGATCTGGTTGACCGGCACGTAGAACAGCGCGAGGTAGGAGAGGAACGCAACCAGCTCCCCGACCGTGAGCGTCCCGGCCATCACCTCGCCGGTCCCGTACCAGAGGATGATCACGCTGCCGAGGCTGCCAACAAAGATCATGCTGGGGGAGTACACCGACCACAGCGTCATGACCTTGAGATTGCTGTTGCAGTAGTCCCGGCTGCGCGCGTTGAACCGCTCCTGCTCGTGGGCCTGACGGTTGAACCCCATCGTTTCCCGGATGCCGGAGATGGCATCTTGAAGGTACGCATTCAGCTCGGCAGAGCTCCTGCGGACGAGGTGGTAGTAGTGGTGGACCTCGTTGGTGAAGTACGAGGCCGCGTACACCAGCACCGGGATCGGAAGCAATGACAAGAATGCCAGTTTCCAGTTGAGGGAGAACAGGATGACCGAGATCCCGATGAGCGTCAGCGAGGACATCAACAGCGATTCGATGCCATCGATGAAGATGCGTTCCACGTGCTCGACGTCGTTGTTGACCCGGTTCATGATCTCGCCGGTGGACCGGTTCTCGTAATAGCTGATGGAGAGACGCTGGAGGGCCGCGAACACTTGGTCACGCAGGTCGAAGATGACGCTCTGCTCCAGGGTGTTGTTGAAGCGG
>VBOD01000036.1 GCA_005877615.1 Nitrospirota bacterium
CCGGACTCCGTCCCGACCGCTTCGAGGACATCATCGCCATCATCGCCCTGTACCGGCCCGGCCCCATGGACCTGATCCCCGACTTCATCCGGCGCAAGCAGGGGAAGGTCCCGATCACCTACGAGGTGCCGGCCATCGAGGAGATCCTGAAGGAGACCTACGGGGTGATCGTCTACCAGGAGCAGGTCATGGCGATCGCGAACAAGGCCGGGGGCTTCTCCCTCGGCCAGGCGGACCTCATGCGGCGCGCCATGGGCAAGAAGAAGCCCGAGGAGATGGGCAAACTCCGCACCCAGTTCATCGAGGGCGCGAAGAAGCGGAAGATCACGGAGAAGAAGTCGGAGAAGCTCTTCGAGCTGATCCAGAAGTTCGCCGGTTATGGGTTCAACAAGTCGCACGCCGCGGCCTACGCGCTCGTCACCTACCAGACGGCCTATCTGAAGGCGCACAACCCGACCGAGTTCATGGCAGCCCTGCTCACCAGCGAGATGGGGAACACCGACAAGGTGGTGCGCTACATCAACGAGTGCCGCGACCTGGGGATCAAGGTGCTCCCCCCGGACGTGAACGAGAGCGACCAGGACTTCACGGTCACGCAGGACGGGATCCGCTTCGGGCTGGCGGCCATCAAGAACGTGGGCGAAGGCGCGATCGAAGCGATCATCGACGCGCGGAAGGCGCAGGGCCCCTACATCACATTCTTCGACTTCTGCCACCGGGTGGACGTCCGCAAGCTCAACAAGCGCGCGCTGGAATGCCTGATCAAGGCCGGCGCCTTCGATTCGACCGGCGCGGGCCGCGCGCAACTGGCCGCCGTGCTGGACCGGACCGTGGACCAGGCCATGGCCGCCCAGCGCGCGGAGTCCCGCGGGCAGACGAGCATCTTCGCCGCCTTCGAGTCACCGGACGGCCAGGGCGGGCGACGCGGCACGCTCCCGTTCGACGAAAGCCTGCCCGACATGCCGGAGTGGGACAAGGACCTGCTGCTGAAGTATGAAAAGGAGCTGACCGGGTTCTACATCACGAGCCATCCCCTCGCCCGCTACGCCGAGGCCATGAGCCAGTTCTCGACCGCCAGCACCGACGCGCTGAGCGAGGTCGCGGACGCCAAGGAGGTGAAGCTTTGCGGGATCATCGCCGCCGTCCGCCAGACCATGACGAAGAAGGGCGACCGCATGGCCTATCTCACGCTGGAGGACCTGCACGGCACCGTCGAAGTGATCGTGTTCCCCGATCTGTACAAGACCGCCGCCGCCCTCATCATCCCGGAATCCGTCGTCCAGGTGATCGGGACGCTGGACCGGGGCGACAAGGCGGCCCGGGTCAAGGCGACGAGGCTCGCCGGCCTCGCTGATCTCCAGGCGCAGAGCATCGCCTGCGTCTCAATCCAGGTCACCACGCGGGACGCGTCAGCCGAGATCCTGCACCAGCTCCGGGACGTGCTCCACCGCCACGCCGGCCCCTGTCCGGTTTATCTCATGTTCACGATCCCCGACCATTCGGAGTCCGTGATCGCCGTCGGGCCAGACCTGCGCGTCCTGCCGAGCGCCCAGCTCGTCGGCGACGTGGAAGCCCTCATCGGCAAGGGCAGCATTGCACTCGAGTAGCGGAGCGGCGTCATGCGCGAATACTTGGACTTCGAGAAACCGATCGCCGAGATCGAGGAGAAGATTGAAAAGCTGACCGCTACGGGCCAGGAACGCCCCGGTGTGCCGGACGATCTCCGCAAGCTCCGCGAGAAACTCTACAAGCTCCAGGCGGAGATCTACACCGGCCTCACCCCCTGGCAGCGCACGCAGGTCGCCCGGCATCCGCAGCGGCCGTCCACGCTCGACTACATCGGACGGATCTGCGACAGATTCCTGGAGCTGCACGGCGACCGTCTGTACGGCGACGACCACGCCATTGTGGCGGGGCTCGCCCGCCTGAGCGGCCGGTCCGTCGTCGTCATCGGGCCACAGAAGGGCAAGACGCTGAAAGAACGGGTGCTGCGCAACTTCGGGATGCCCAACCCTGAAGGGTACCGCAAGGCGCTCCGCCTGATGCGCCTGGCCGAGCGATTCAACAAGCCGGTCATCACCTTCATCGATACGCCCGGCGCTTATCCCGGCCTCGGCGCCGAGGAGCGCGGCCAGTCCGAAGCCATCGCCCGCAACCTCATGGTGATGGCGTCGCTCAAGGTCCCGATCGTGTCCGTCGTCATCGGGGAAGGCGGCAGCGGCGGGGCCCTGGCGATCGGCGTCGCGGACCGGCTGCTGATGCTCCAGTACGCGGTCTATTCGGTCATCTCCCCCGAGGGTTGCGCGGCGATCCTCTGGAACGATCCGAAGAAGACGCCGGACGCGGCGGAGGCGCTCAAGATGACCGCCGAGGACCTGCTGCGACTGGGCGTGATCGACGAGATCCTGCCTGAGCCGCCCGGCGGAGCCCACCGCGACCCGACGGCCATGTGCAACGCCGTGAAGAAGGCGGTCGAGCCTCACCTCAGCGCGCTGCTCGAGCTCCCCCTCGACGAGCTCCTCCGGCGGCGCCACACGAAGTACCGGCGCATGGGGGTGCTGGGCGGCGAGTAGCTGTCTTGCGAATCGCGGGTCCTGTCGCCGAGCAGCCCCGCTCGGTGCCACCCGCTCCCATTCAGCAACAACAGGCCCCCTGCACGCCTTGGCAGGATGTTCAAAAAGGTCGTCCGGCGCGGCCGCAAGGAGCTCGGCGACTGAGGCGTACGTTTTTAGGTACGTCGCAGGGAGACGGGCGACTGAGAACAAAGCTGGCGGCCTTTTTCAACATCCTGCTGGTCACGCGAGACGCAGCCACAGGTAGGCGCCGGTGATCACGAGCGTCGCGACCGTGACCGGCACGCCGACGCGCGCGTGCCGGCGCCAGTCAATGCGCAGGCCCCGCCGCTCGGCGGCGTCCACCACGATGATGTTCGCGATGCTCCCGACGATGAGTAAGTTCCCCGCGAGGGTGCTCGCGAGCGCGAGCAGGGTCCCCGCCATCGGGTGGGTCGCGAGCGGCAGCAGCACCATCACCGCCGGGACGTTGGAGACGATGTTGCTCAGCAGGAACGTCAGCACGAACAGCACCCTCGGCTGCTCGAGGTGGATGCCGGCGTCCGCGATCGCCCGCACGGCCTCGGCCGTCAGGCCCGTCTGCTGGAACGCGCGGTTGACGACGAAGAGCCCGACGAAGAGCACGAGCAGCTCCCAGTCCACGAGCCCGAGCATCCGGCGCGAATGCAGCTTGCGGCTCAGGAGCAGCAGCCCGGCGCCCGCGAGCGCCGCAAGCTCCCGCGGCCAGGGCGTGGTGAGAAAGACCACGACGAGGGAGGCCGCCACGGTGAGCCCCTTCATCGTCTGCCAGCGGTCAAAGTCCAGGGGCCCCTCCTCGCGCTGCTCACGCGCAGCCTGCGTCGCCAGCAACGAGGGCGGGCAGCCCCAGCGGCCGCCTACCTGTATGACGATCAGCCCCCAGGTCACGGCAAGCCCGAGCAGCACGGGCACCGCTGCCTCGCGCAGATAACCGCCGAAGGACAGCCGCAGCGACTCGCCGATCAGCATGTTCTGCGGATTGCCGATGAGCGTGAGGGCCGAGCCGACGTTGGCCGCGCAGGCCAGCCCGAGCAGATAGGGCACCGGGTCGAGCCGGCGCTTGAGGCAGGCGTCCGCGAGCACCGGCGCCATCGCGAGGCAGATGATGTCGTTGCTGAACACGGCGGCCAGCGCGCCCACTACGCCGATCAGCGCGCCGAGCAGCAGCGGCGGCGCCACCGGCAGCGTCGCGAGCCGGTACGTGACGTAGGTGTAGAAGCCGCTGAGGCGCAGTTGGGCCGACAGCACCATGAAGGCAAACAATAGAATCAGCGTGGGCGCGTGGATCGAGCGGCCCGCCTCCTCCAGGCTCACGTCCTCCGTTGCCACGAGGACGATCGCCCCGAGCAGCGCGATGCCGGTGCGGTCGAGCTGGAAGAACGGCAGCGCCCCGAGGATCATCCCCAGGTACACGATGGCGAAGACGATGACGATGGTGGTGGTGGTCACGCGCCCGCATGGTAGGCCGGGGCACCGGCAATGTCCAGTTTTCTGCTTTTCCGCTTCGCAGGGCGCGAGCCGCCCGGCTTGACCTGGGCGGCGAAGTCACTCACACTGGCGGGACCGTCATGGTCCAGGGTCAGCGCATGGCCGCACTGTTCACGCGGGCAGGCCTTGGCGTCATCACCTGCCTCACGCTTCTTCTTGCCGGTTGCCAGCACGCAGCGCCCCGGCAGCAAGCCAAGGCCGACTGCTCCACGCTTACGCAGGGCTTGGATCAGTCTGGCCAGATTGAAACGCTCAATCTTCTGGCGAAGGCCTTTTCACAGAAGTGCTACGACGTGGTGATCAGGTACGGCGCGCGCGCGCAAACGGAATACAGGCACAAGACCTATTCCGTCATCAAGGAAACCGCCAGCATTTTCCTCCCCGAGGGCGCATTGACGGCGTACATCCTGGAAAGCTATGAGCGTGGCTACCTGACCGTGCTCCTCGCGGACAGCTATGTGCAGGAAAAGAAAGCCGAGGCCGCGAAAGTCGAATTGAGGCGATTGGACCAGGAGCTGTTTGCGCCGATCTATAACTATGGGGAGGACCCGGTCAATCTGCTCCTGTCGGCCGTCTTGTGGGAGCAACTGGGCGATCCCGGCGAGGCGCGGGTTGACTGGCTTCGTTTGCGGGACCAGGTCGGTTCACTCAAAGACCTCGAACCGGAAATCCGGTCCTTTGCGGATCGTCAACTAACGCGAATCGATCAAGGCGAGGCCGTTCAGCCGGCCTGGCGGACCTACGGGACGGGACGATTCCCGGACGTCGAATGGGATCTGAAATTTCTCGTGTCGAGCCATGGATATTTTCTCGTCAGGCCGACGGAGGAGTTTGGGCCGGCCTGTGCGTCCGACACGGGGGCGCGCATTTCCACACGACGATGGTTCGAGAAGATCGCCGTTCGGCACAGCCATGCCTATCACCCGCTCCTGAATATGCAAAGCTGGATCCGGCTGCCGATCGGCATGGTGTACAGCCTCGTGCCGCTGGCGGCCGGCGCAGGGGTGGCGGTCGGGGGATGCGTGGCCGACGCCGCCGGGAAAGGCAATGGCAGGCTGTGTGAGCTGTCCATTAGAGGAGGGATCGTGTTGATGAGGCAGGCCCCCAAGGTGTTGAAGGGGGCGCTTGAGCCGGATTTTCGGCATTGGGAGAGGATTCCGTCCGCCTTCGTCGTCACGAGGGCGTCCCACCTGAGGGAGGAGCCCTGCGCCCGGGACCTGCCCGACGGGGATAAGGCCCAGGCGATCGAATTTTAAGGACTGCCCGTGCAATTTGATCCCGCCATCGCCGCGCAGGTCTCCTTCAAGCGCGCCCAGGACTCGGGGGAACTGGGACCGGATCTGGAGAGTGCCAGAGAGGCGGAAGCGATCTTCTCGGGCAGCGCCGGCCGCGAGGCCACGGCCGGGTATTTCACGCTGCTGGAACTCGGCGAGCGGCACCCCGAGGCCGTCTCCTTTCAGGAATTCCTCATTTACATCACGTGGCAGCAGGTCACCGAGGAAACCATCCCGGCGCACTTTCAAAAGGGAGCAGAGCTGTGCGACCGGTACCTGTGCAGGCTCGCACGCGCACACGACGAGATGCAGGCCGAACAGATCAGGGCGCTGCGGCGGTCATTTCGCGCGGGCCTCGGCCAGCGTGAGGATGACGAGGAGGAGTACGACGACGACACGCCCAAAGGAGGAGATTGAGGTCGGTTGCGCTCAGTATAACAAATGAAATCTTCGGCGTGAACACGACAGTGGACTGGCCGGTGGAGCGGACGGCGCGGCGGGCGGCTAGGCAGACCGACGGCGTCCTGTCGGACATCAACTTCGGCGAAGTCTTCCCGTTCGTCGCCAAGCCACTGAGCCGGGACGTCCTGGCGCGCTACATCGGCCCGATGCTCGGCGGACAGGTCGCCGGCCTCAGCCGCAGCGACCCGCTCGTCCTGGACTTGAATCCCATGGCGTTCGTGGCCGGCCGGCCCTACATGGACCTCTCGGCCTATATCAACCTGCCGAGCATCGCCTATCAACTGCACCTGCTGGAGGCGGTGGATCGGAGCAAGGGCCGGGCCATCGCGGAACTGGCGCGGGCGAAGCGCCTGAATCGCGTCCCGATCCCCGTCACGGCGCGGCTCAGGCTGCATCTAGCCTACGTCCGGATGGGCCTGCGTTCGCTGCGGTGGTTGCTCCGCCGCCGCACGCCGGTGGAGCTGCGCGACGCCTACGCGCGCACGACCGAGCGGTTGCGGGCACTGGTCCGCCGCCCGCTCGACCGGGACGAACCGTCCGTGCTGCTCAGAGACCTGGACCGCGAGTTCACCGACGAATCGGACCCGACCAAAGACGGCCTGCGGCACCTCGGCCTGGCCATGTTCCTCCATACGACCTTGCAGCGCCTCTGCGATGGACGCATCCCGCCCGACTTGCTTGACGACCTCGCCAAAGGCATCCCCCACAATCCGACGACGGCGGTCTCGCTCGACCTCTGGGCCCTCGCGCAGGCCGCGCGCCCGCTCGCCGACGTCTTCGAGAAGACCCCGCCCGAGACCCTGGCGCGCGCGCTGCAGACGACCGAGGAGGGACGGCGCTGGTGGATGCGCTTCGACGAACTCCTCGCACAGCACGGGCACCGCGGAGAGGTAGAGCTCGACCTCTCGGCGCCGCGCTGGCGCGAGGACCCGACCTTTCTCCTGCAGACCGTCGCCAATTATCTGCGCCACCCCGCCGGCGCCCTGAGTCCGCCGGCCATGCTGGCGGAAGGCCAACGTCGGCGAGAGGCGGCCGCCGAGGCCGTCCGGCGGAAGCTCCCGCTTCCGCTGCGCGGCCTCTTCACCTGGCTGTATGAGCGGTATGTCCTGTGGCTGCCCTTCCGGGAGGCCATGAAATACACCTGGCTGCTCGGCCTGGAACAGGCCCGGCGGGTGTACCGGGAACTGGGCCGCCGGCTCGTCGCGGCGGGACACCTCAAGGCGGCGGACGATGTCTTCTGGTTGCGGCAGGACGAAGTGCGGGCCTGGGCCGAAACGGGAACCGCATCATGGACTCAAGACGCCCTGAATGCGCGAGCGCGCGAATGGCGGGAATGGGCCACGCGCCGCCCGCCCTCGTTGATCGTCGGGACCCGCGGCGCGCCGCACGCAGCGTCGCCAGTTGCTCGCCCGCCGCAAGCCATGGTCCTGCGCGGCACGCCGGTGTCGACCGGCCACGCCGAAGGCGTCGCGCGCGTGATCACCGACCCGCACCATGCCGAGCTGCGTCCGGGCGAGGTCCTAGTCACCCGCTACACCGACCCGGCCTGGACCCCGCTGTTCTTCACGGCCGGCGCTCTGATCGCCGAGATCGGCGGCGTGCTGAGCCACGGCGCGGTCGTCGCGCGGGAGATCGGCCTGCCGGCCGTGGTCGGGGTCGAGGGGGCGACGAGCCTCATCGCGACGGGCCGGCGCGTGAAGGTGAACGCGCGCGACGGGACGGTGGAACTGCTCTGACTTGCCGACCCGGGTAGACCGGAGTACACTATTTGTATGTCGCGAGCCGGCATTCTTCTCTTTGTCGTTTTCTTCTCCGCGTTGCTCCTGGCACTTCCCGCCGGGGCCGAACCCGAGCTCTGGACCTGCACTCGGACGGACGGCTCGACGATGTTCACGGACCACGTCCCGACCCAGGCCGGCTGCCGCGCCTATACCGTCCGTTCCGAGCTGAGCTACTTCAAACGCGCCGCGGAACCACCGGAGGTCAGGCAGGAAGCGCCCACGCCGCCCGAGCCGAAGGCTCAGGCTCAGTCCGCGCTCCCGCCCATCACCATCAACATCGTGATCAGCTCCCCGCCTCCAAGGCCTCCGGTAAGCGATACCCTCGCCCCGGCCGGGGAGATCCCGTTTGAGACCTACCGGATGCTGTCGGTGGGCATGACCGAAGCGGAGGTGCTCGGGCGCGCCGGGCTGCCTCAAACGACGCTTATCGGCAGCGCCTACGCGTTCGGCTCGCCCTATCCGTTCTGGCCCATCTTCGGCGCGAACCGGTTCGTGTACTCGAGCGGCGACTGGATCGTGGAGATCACGTTCGGCGGCGGCCGCGTCGTCTCGATTAATCAGACCCGCCTCAGGCCGTAATCCGACCTGAAAACAGAACGGCCTCCGCGGGTTTCCCCTCGGAGGCCGTTCACTCATCGTCGCTTATGAGCGGGCGTAAGTGTTGGCTTACGCCCTGTGAGACGACTTGGCGTGGACCGGTCGTCCGGGTCTGAACCCGGAGGGCTGTCCCGGCCTGGCGTCTCGCTGTCCATTGTGCCGCGGGCTGTGCGCGGGGTGTGCGGCAGGCGCGCTCCCGGGAGCCAGCGGGACTGACCGCCCCAGTAACTTCTCGATGGCCCGCAATTGCACGTGATCATCCGCCGTGACGAAGCTTGTGGCCCGTCCGCTCGCCTTCACGCGAGCGGTGCGCCCGATCCGGTGAATGTAATCTTCCGGCGTGTTCGGCAGGTCGTAGTTGACGACGTGCCCGATGTTGGCCACGTCGATGCCGCGAGCCGCAATGTCCGTCGCCACGAGCACCCGGAACGTGCCGCGTCGGAATCCCTCCAAGGCCGCTCGCCGTTGCGACAGACTCCGGTTGCCGTGAATGACCGCCACTCTATGGCCGGAGCTGCCGAGCGTCCGCCCCAATCGATCGGCGCCATGTTTCGTGCGCGTGAAGACGAGGACCGAATCACGGTCCGCATCGAGCAGCGAGAGCAAGAGCTTGGTCTTGTCTTCCCGTGTCGTATGGTGCAGGGCCTGCTCGGCCCGCTCGGCGGGAGCCGCCGACCGGCCGATCGTCACCCGCACGGGATCCTTGACGCTGGCTCGCGCGAGGTCAGCCACGTCGGTCGGGATCGTCGCGGAGAAGAGCAAGGTCTGCCGCTCCTCCGGAAGCGCTTCAAGGATCTGGTTGATCTGCGGCGCAAAGCCCATGTCCAGCATGCGGTCCGCTTCGTCCAGGACCAGGATCTGCATCTTCATCAGATTGATGGTCCCGTTCCACATGTGGTCCAGGAGTCGGCCCGGCGTCGCCACGATGATGTCCGGGCGCTGGCGCAGCCCTCTGATCTGGGCATTCATGTCGGCGCCGCCCACAACCGTCGTCGCATACACGAGCCGGCTGTGTCCCAGCTTGGTTATCGTTTCCTGGATCTGGATGGCCAGCTCCCTGGTGGGAGCCAGGATCAACCCGCGGGGAAAGCCTTCCGACTTGCCGGCCAGGCGCTCGACCATCGGAATCACGAAGGCCGCGGTCTTGCCCGTGCCGGTCTGCGCGCATCCCAGCACGTCGCGGCCGGCCAGCCCCGGTGGAATGGCCTGGGCCTGGATGGGCGTAGGCTCGGTGAACCCCGCCCTGGCGATGTCGCGCAAGATGGCCTCGGACAAACCGAGATTGTTGAAACTGCAGTGAACAGTCGTCTGCACAAAACTATCCTTTCGTTAAGATCGCATTGTCACGGATTCAGAAAACTGAGGGGAGTCAGGATCGGGCGGGAAACTGCTCCAAACAGGACCTGAGCGCGATGCGATCGCGGGTCCGGAGTATGGTTGACGCCACCGCCGCCGGACCGTCTCGGCGATGACTGCACGACACTATACTGGATCAAACCCTGATTGTCAAATTATTTAAATTAAATTCCTGATCGCCAGTTCCACTCACCACCTACAGGCTATGCCTGGCACCTTTTGAAGGGATCAGCTCGGTTTGCGTTGCTTACTCTCCGCGACAATGGCGCGTTGAAGTTTCGCGATGGCGGCCGCCTTATCCTGCTCGATCTTGTGTTTCGACAACTCGCTGACCTTCTGTATGGACAACTGGCCGACACGCTGGCGATAGGCGTACAGCGCATGGAGTAGGCTGCAAATGGTTTCCTCGTCCTCTCCCGATAAAGCGGCCACCTTCTCCACGTACGCACGAACAGCTGGGATCGGCTGCGTGGTCTCCCCGCCAGACAGCGTGGCCTCGTAGACAGCCAGGTGCGCCTCTTTCTGCGTTGTATCCATGTCGAGTAGCGGCTGCAGAGCGGCAAGATACGTGTACACATCGATGCCGGTCTCGGCAGCTTCACGATTTAAGTCCAGGTCGGGCGGCCACAGTCCCCACGGCCTCCCGAGCAGGTAGATCCGCTTGACTTCCTCAGCGGTCAGCTTCGCCTGTTGGGCCAGGAACCGGAAGAAGCCCGGCGCGGTCAGTAACTCGCTTAATTCAGCCTCGTTCATGGTAGGTCCTTGGACCCACGAGACTTCGCCAGCGCGGTGCCATAGGGAAGACGGGCCCGGCTAGGCACCGGTTCCTGGTAACTTTTCCGATTGGCTGAGATGACGGAATCGATGACCTCACCGCACAGCAGGCATTTCCACCCGGAGATGGATTCGCCGCTTGTTGCGCCTACCGCTTCCTCCATCCGGGTAAGCACCATCAATCCATGACAACGTGGGCAGTTCATCTTCAGTACACCGTTTCAGAGAGACTCTGGCGTAGGAGCGGCGGAGACTGCGGAATCGATCGCGTAAGGAGGAATCAGGAAACGCGAGGGATAGGAGAGCCAGCGGAGCTCAACACGTCATGCTTCATCCTACGCGGGAAAGGTCAGCCTGTCAATCCGTATTTTCCGCATTTATTCAGTCTGTGGGAGTGTTACGCACCGCCAACCCGGTGGCAGCGGAAGCAGTCCTGGCGCTTCGGGTGCCGCTCCTTGAGCGGGCGCTCCCCGCCCTGAACGTGGCAGGCCAGGCAATCCTTCTCAAGCTTGAGAACTCGATGCTTCGAATCAGGAGGAACGGGCGGGTTGTTGTCCTTAGGGGAGGGCAGCAGCGTGAGGAAGATGATGACGGCCAGCGCCAACACGATGGCGATGAAGTCGGATTTCTTGAGCCGGAATTTCATTCATAGGCCTCTCGCAGTAGTTCGGCGATGTGGCGCACCTCCACCTCACCGCGCAGACCGTTCTTGAGCTGGATCATGCAGGCCGGGCAGGAGGTCGCCACAATCTGCGCGCCGCTGTCGCGGATCGCCGCGCGCTTGCGCTCGAAGATCTTCTGCGAGGTGTCGTAGTCCTTCACGATGAAGGTCCCCGCCCCGCCGGCGCACCGGTCGGCGTCCCGCATCTCGACGTACGTCACGCCGGGGAGGCGCTTGAGCAGATCGCGCGGCGGCTTGCTCACCCCGGCCGCGCGCAGGTGGCACGATGAATGGTAGGTGACCGTCTTCGGGCAGGGCCTCGTCGGCGCGGCCTTCAGGCCCCCATCTGCGAGAAACTCCGAGATGTGCTTCACCTTTGCTGCCACCACCTCGGCTTGCCTGCGCTCCGCGCCCGAAAACCACTTCGGATAGTCCTTGAGCGCGAGCGTGCAGGACGCGCAGCCGGTCACAATCGTCTGATAACGACTCAACGACTCCACGTTGAACCGGGCGCAGGCTTTCACGCGATCCATATGGCCGTAGGTCTCGATCGGCGTCCCCGAACATCGCTGGCGCGGCAGGACCGGCTCAATCCCGTTCTTCCGCAATACGGCGATCACCGCATCGCCCACGCCGTCCTGGAAATAGTTGGCCGCGCAACCGTGGAAGTAGGCCACCGTCCCGTGGCGGCCTCGCTCTTCCGTCAACTCGGCATGCCGCTCGCGCAACAGCCGCGGGGCCAGCCGGGGCAAGACCATGTCCGCGGGCAGCTTGGCCGTCGGCGCGAGGAGCCGCAGGAGCGGCGCCAGCGCCTGTGCCATGACCCGGCGTGGCAGCGGACGATCCCAGAGCCCCTGCGTGCGGCCCAGTAACTTGAGGAACGGCTCGAAGAGCCAGGGCCTCCCCTGCCAGGCGAAAATGGCCCCGGCCAGCTTGTTGGGATGCTCGGCCCGCCGTTGCAAGATGAGATCCGACACGTCCACGCCGGCCGGGCAGATCGTGCGGCAGGACTTGCAGTTGACGCAGGCCTCCACCACCCGCTTCGAGTTCAAATACTCGTAACCCGGCGCCGTCACGATCTCGAACCAGCCCCTCGAGCTCATGTCCTCCGACTGGAAGACGTCGTAGACCGGGCACACCGAGTTGCACTTGCCGCAGGTCGCGCAGGGCTTGGAGAGCCGCACGTAGTCGATGTGCTCCGTGAAGGGCGTGGTGCTGATCTTGACGCCGGGGTTCAGGACGGCGCGGGGATCGAAGGCCGCCTTGACCTGCTTGAAGAGCGCGTAGAGCTCCTCGCCGAAGTACTTGGGCACGAACTCCGCGCGCACGCGCCCGTCCCCGTGCTCGCCGCAGATGGACCCGCCGAACCGCGTGACGACCGTCTGGTGGATCTCGTGATAGCCGGCGACCATCGCCTCGAAATCGTGCCGGTCGCTGACGTCCAGCAGGGGGACGATGTGGGCGTTGCCGTTGCCGATGTGGCCGAAGATGGCGACGTTCACGTGCTGGTGCTTGAAGAACGACGAGAGGTACTGCACTAGCTCCGCGATGCGGTCGGCCGGCACGACGACGTCGTCCACGTAGTTGATGGGCTTCTTCTTGGCGTCGTAGCGGTAGAGCGTCGGATAGAGGGCGTTGCGGGCCTTCCAGAGCTGCTCCTGGTGCTCCTTCTCGACCGCAATCGTGGGATCTTGGCACAGGCGGTATTGGCGGCAGATGGCCTTGACCCGCTCGAGGATCGCGGCGATCGGCAGGCCCATTCCAGCGGGAGGGGGCCCATCACCCGTTGCATTCGGCGGAGCAACGGGTACCCGCGCCCCTCCCGCACCCACCGTGCCGTCGAACTCCGCCAGCAGGGTGGCCGCCGCATCGGCCGGCACGCCGTGGGCTGCGCGCCCGATCAGATCGAGCGTGTTGGCGTCCATCACCTCCAGCGCCATCGGCGTCAGGGGCAGCAGATCAAAGACCGCCTGGCCCACGTCCTCCAGGTGCTTGAAATGGATGAGCGCGGTAGCCGTCGCCGTCGGCTTCTCCACGAGCTTGAGCGTCGCCTCGCTGATGACGCCCAGCGTGCCCTCGCTTCCCACGAAGAGCTTCGGCAGGTCCACGATGCCCTGGTCCAGGCCGTCCACCAACCCGAACAGGTTGTAGCCGGTGCTGTTCTTGGAGACCTTCGGTTTCCTGCTGCGGATGAGATCGGCGTGCTTGCGGACCAGCGCGAGGGTCTCGGCGAGCGGCGGATGGGCGGCCAGCAGCGCGCCGGTGGCGGGATCGCCGTCGGCGAGCGTCTCGGCCGTCAGCCAGGCGCCGGTGGTGAGATGGAGGCGGATCGCGTGGACGTTGTCCTTGACCGAGCCGTAGCGGAGCGTGTGGGGACCGGCGGAATTGTTCGCGAGCATGCCGCCCAGCTTGCACATGTCGCGGCTGGAGGGATCGGGCCCGAACATGAGGCCGTGCGGCTCCAGCTTCTTGTTGAACTCGTTCAGGTTGAGGCCCGGCTGGACCCGCACCCAGCGCTCCTCGACGTTCAACTCGAGGATGCGGTTCATCCGGCCGCAGTCGAGGATGATCCCCTCGCCGACCGCCGAGCCGGTGAGGTTCGTGCCCGCCGCGCGCGGGGTGATGGGCACGCCCGCGGACACCGCGTAGGCGACCGTCGCGGCGATGTCCTCCTCGGTCTCGGCCGTCACGACAGCCTTGGGCACGACCTTGTAGATGCTGGCGTCGACCGAGTACGCCGTGATGGTGGGGAAGTCGTCCTTGACCTTGTCGGCGCCGAGCATCCGCCGGAGGTCGTTGCCGATGGAGCGGGTCTTTTCAGGAAGGATCAGTGCGGGAGCATCGCTCACGGGGGACAGGCACCTTTCCCCTTTTTCTTGACTTCCAGCGCCAATGCGACGATCCGCTCTTCGGAGAGGCCCAAGGCATAATAGTGGTGGTAGTGGTTCTCAACGGCCTCGGGATAGCCCTTCTCGGGCAGCATCTCCTCGCGGAGCGTCTTCACGCGGTCGAGGACCTGCTTCACGAGGTCAGGGCTGATCTCCACGCCGTGCTCCCGCAGAGTCCTGGTATGCTTGGCCAGGACGGACTCGACCGCGGCGGCCCCACTGTGCTTGCCGAACACGAAACGCTGCTCGCCTCCCACCGCTTCCTCCGCGATGAACTGGTAGATGGCGGGATGGATCGCGATCGCGGCTGTGTGGATGCCGGATTCGTGCTTGAACACCCCCTCGCCCACGATCGGCTCGTGCGGCTGAAGCGGGATGCCGGAGTACAGCTCGATCTTGCGGCGCAGCTCGGTCAGCCGGTCGTAGCGGAAGCCGGGCAGCGTGACCCCGTACAGCATCTTGAGGATCATGACGAATTCATGCAGCGGGCAATTGCCGGCGCGCTCACCGATGCCGTTCGCCGTCACCCCCGCGTACAAGGCGCCGTGGCTGATGGCCCGCACCGTGTTGATCGCCCCCAGGCCGAAGTCATTGTGAAAGTGCGCCGTCATGGGCACGGGACCGAGGACCTTCACCAGCCGCGGAATGTAATGATCCACCCCTTCGGGCGTGAACACCCCGCAGGTGTCCGAGAAACACATGCGCGTGCCGCCGGCCACCACGCAGGCCTTGGCCCAGACTTCGCCGTAGGCCACGTCCGACCGGGACGCATCTTCGGCGGCGAACTCCACGCGCGAGAACCCTCGCTCCCGGGCGTAGCGGATCGCGCCGGTAATGAGGTCCAGGTTCTGCTCTCGGTAGTAGTCCACGGGCTGGCTGAGCCATTGGTCTTCCGGCTGCTTCGCCCGCCGCAACAGCGTCTTCCCAAGCTTATACTTGAGATGCAGGTCGGACAGTGTCGAGAGCACGAGGACGCTCACGTCGTCCGGCTTGGCGCCAACGGCCGTGACCGTGTCCACGACCGCGTCGATGTCCTCCTTGAGGCTCCGGCACATGGCCAGCACCTCGATGTCCCGGCGGATCTCGCCCCGTCTCTGCGCCTGCACGATCAGTTGCAAGGCCTTGCAGTCGGATTCGGAGACCGCCGGGAAGGCCGGGTCAATGACGTG
>VBOD01000115.1 GCA_005877615.1 Nitrospirota bacterium
CGGCCGGGCAGACCGAGGACGCCCTCACCGTGTGGGGCTTCGATCTCCCGTACCTCAAAGGCGTGGAGTGCCCCTTCGATCTGAACTCGCCCTGGTACCAGTGGCGGACGGACGTTGGGCTCCCGACGCTGGAGCAGCGCCTACGGGAAGAAGGGTTCCGGGTCGGAGTCATCGCAAGCCTCGCGCCCGCTTTCCCCTCCAGGACGGGGCGGGTCACCTCCGTCCGCATTCTCCATTCGGACGGCGTGCTCTATGTCAGAGGCGATGAGCTGCGCCGCGTGCTAATGCTCGCGAGCACCAAGTTCGACTTCGACATCGTCGGGATGCAGGTCCAGTTCACCGGGCGCGGCAGCGGCCACGGCGTGGGTATGTGCCAGTGGGGCGCCAAGGAGCTGGCCGAAAAGGGCTACAGCGCGGAGACCATCCTGCGCTACTACTATTCCGGCGCCGACATCCGGGACCTCGACAGCCTGCCTCGCCGTTAGTCGCCCGATGCGGCTGGAGGACTTCGACTATCCCTTCGACGAGTCCCTGATCGCCCAGCATCCAATCGAGCCCCGCGACCGTGCCCGGCTCCTCGTCGTGGATCGGCGTACCGGCGCGTTGGCCCACCATCTCATCGCCGAGCTCCCCACGCTGCTTCGTCCGAACGACCTGCTCGTCCTCAACGACACGCAGGTCATTCCCGCGCGCCTGCCGGGCCTCAAGCGGCCGAGCGGGGGAAAAGTGGAGGTGCTGCTGGTGCGGCAGGGCGAACAAGCGAACCACTGGCATGCCCTCGTACGCGGCCATGTGCGGACCGGCCAGCAGGTGGAGTTGCCGCACGGCGTCCTCGCGAGCGTGACCACCGCCGGCGAAGGCGGGCACGCCGTCATCACTTTCCCCGGCGGCCTGGACGTTCTTGCCTATGCGGAGAAGGCCGGGCAGGTGCCTCTGCCGCCTTACATCCATCGCACGCCTGTTGAAGACGACCGCGTCCACTACCAGACCGTGTTCGCGCGCCGTCCCGGCGCGGTGGCCGCGCCGACCGCCGGCCTGCACTTCACGGAGCCGCTGCTGCAAGCTCTCACTGCGCAGGGTGTCAGGGCGGGGTATGTGACGCTGCACGTGGGGCCGGGCACCTTCAAGCCGGTCACCTGTGAGGACATCCGCCGGCACGTGATGGACCCGGAATGGTACGAGCTGCCGGCCGCGACGGCCAAGCTGGTGAACGAGACGAGGGCGGCCGGAGGGCGGATCGTCGCCGTGGGGAGCACGGCGGTGCGGGTGCTGGAGACGACGGCGCAGAACGGGTTGCCGCTGGAAGCCGGCGCCGGGGAGACGGGCCTGTTCATCTACCCCGGCTTTCGCTTTTCGGTCGTGGACGTGCTGCTCACCAACTTCCACCTGCCGAAGAGCACGCTCTTCATGCTAGTCTGCGCGCTGGCCGGACTGGAGCGCCTGCTGGAAGCCTACCGCGTCGCCGCCGCCGAACGGTACCGGTTCTACTCCTATGGCGACGCGATGCTGATCCTCTGACCTACTCCTGGATCTGCCTTTTGCGCTTGTTCAGGTAGAAGTTGCGGACGGCGATCACGGGACATCAGTGGCGCACCGAAAGCCGAGCGTGGGGCCCCAGTAGCTCATCTCGTCCCACCCGCGGTAGCTGGCGCGCAGCTCCAACGGGCTTTGGCTCCAGTCGCCGCCGCGCAGGACCCGGAACGATCCCCTGAGCGGACCCTGCGGATCGCGAGGCGGAGCGACTGAGTAATATTCCTCTGCATACCAGTCACTTACCCACTCCCATGCGTTCCCGACGAGATCAAATACGCCATAGGGCGACATCGTCGCCGGAAAGCTGCCGATCGCTGCCGGTCGTTGACCGATGGCTCGCGCCGGTTGCTCTTTCACCAGGTTCTTGATCAGCTCCACGCTATTGCCCCATGGATAGCGTCGTCCATCGGTCCCCCTGGCCGCTTTTTCCCACTCGGCTTCTGTCGGGAGCCGCCGCCCGCGCCATTGACAAAAGGTGCGGGCTTGGGCCCAGGTCACATTCGTCACAGGATATTGGGCGCGCTCCGCGTCGTCGAAGATCTGGCGATCCTTGGGTGGAAGACAGGCCCCACTTTTGACGCATAGTCGGTATTGCGCGTTGGTGACTTCATACTTATCGATCCAATACGAACTGAGACGGGTCCGGTGCATCGGTCGCGAATCTGGCAGTCCGTCTTCATCGCCCATGAGAAATTCCCCCTCCGGAATCAGCACCATTCCTTCCGGAGGAAGAACACCATTCTGAGCTAGTCGCTGCAACTCCCCTTGTTGCGCCGCCACGAGCTGCTCATCCACTTTGGCGATCGCGCTTGGGTCTACGTTTCCACTTGGACCCTGGTCCTGGGCGGCCCCGGGCTGGGGCCGCGGGATCGGGGCGCGCCGTGTTTCAACTTTCGCCTGGCCGGTGCTAGGCTCGGCCGGGCCGGCAGGAGGCGTGGCAGGCTCTTGAAAACGAACGGCATCAATCCGGACTGTCGTCCGAGCCATCTCGCGCACCATCTTTTCCATGGGTTTTTTCTTGGACGCGTTTCGTCCCTTTCCGATCGCCGCAAAATCAAAATCCGGAATGTTGGCCAGAAGCGGTGTCGCGTAACTGATCGGCACCACAAAACCCATCCCTTCCGGTGGAATTCCAGACGGGTGGCTGAATTTGGTCGTCACGATTCCGATCAACTCGCCCTGACTATTGAAGACCGGCCCTCCGCTGCTGCCCGGATTGAAGGCCGCATCAACCTGGAAGACCCGCTTGACGCCCTTTGTCCGGACTGCGGCGATCCGCCCATGCGAGACCGCCGCTTCCCGAAGGCCAAACGGGAACCCGACCGTGACGACTTCTTCGTCAAGCTGGACCGCCCCGGCATAGCCTATTGGGGATTCGGAGAGCCCTACGGTCTCGATCTTCAGTAAGGTCAAGTCCTGCTCGGGATCCGTGCTAACAACAACTGCCGGAGCACGGAATTCTCCAGCCGTGACGACGACGATACGGCGGGCGTTGGACACCACATGATGGGCGGTCAGAATGTAGCCGTCCGAATGGACGATCACTCCACTTCCTGCCGGTCTCTCCGTAGGCCCGTTCGGGCCTTCGGCCGCACCCAGAATACCAGCGCCCAAGAAGATGACCAGTCCACAGCAAAGCCCTAGGCGCCTCATCGTTGAATCGGGATCACCACACTGATCGCTCCGGCATTTTGCCCCAGACGAAGACCTTCTCGCGGATAGCCGGTTTTGTCAAGTTCCCCTTTGGGTTCCCCATGACAGGTCAGACACTGACGGGTCGTGTAGAGCGGAAACATCAGCCGCAATGACTTGCTCTTGGCGGTCACCTGGCTGATTAACTTTTCACGCGGGTAGGAGGGATCGGCAAATTCTTGCAGGACTGATTTCTCGAAGTCATCCGGCGCATTGGAGGGGTTTCGCGGGCTCAGCGCGGTCTGCTTGAGCCGGACCCCCGTTGCCTCCCTAAAGCGGCCCGCCACTCTCGACCCGAATACCGCGGGAATAAATCCTTTGAAGCCGACCCCTTTACGGTTTATCTCGGGCTGGGCCTCAGCCACGACCTTCTTGCTCACAGCGACAAGGGTCGCCAACATCTCCTTCGCATTTCGTGAGAGCCGGGCGGAATTCAGCTCCTGCAGGTCAATGCCAGATCGGCTGCGAAACATTTCCATAAGCTGTTGCTCGAACACCTTAGGCGTGAAGCCTTTATTCTCCTTGCTGGGATCGTCGACCAGCTCCTGATTCTCATTGATGACGTAGCGCCCGGAGTCGAGAAGAATTGCGAGCAAGCGCGCGGTCTGCTCAATTTCAGAGACGCTTTGAAGGGAGGGGTTTGCGCCTGGCGGTTGCTTGGACAAAGACACGGGTTGGCTTATGGCTGATCCGCTGGTAGCCAACAGCACAGGAAAAACCCACGCAAGAACATTCCGCATCATGGTCCACGCAGGGAAACAATCACGCTGCGATGATACCCTCTGGTCCCTTCTGACATCAAGGTCAGAACGCGTCCGGAGGCGACACCGGGACACCAGGCTGGGACCCAGTGCCCCGGTATCTCAATTGAGCTACTTAGTCAGTCTTGGAACCCTCGAACTCGCTGCACGCCTCACATTTCGCTTCGTGAGCGTGCGAGACCGCATGCCAGGATCCTTGCGATTTTCAGGACTCATCCTCCTTCAGATCCTCCCATGTTATCCTGATTTTCGGGAGGATAATCCTTGTGTTCCTCAATCCGGTTAATGGTTAATGAGCCACAGACGATGCGAGTGGCAGTTGTCACGCAATCCTCTATCGGCGCAGCGGTCTTGAGCTCTTCCACCGGTGAGATCATCTGCCAATGGCTTAAGAGCTCGTCTGCAGCAACGTCATTGATGCCGTGAGCGCGGGCGCGCAGCATCTGGAACAGCTTTTCAATTTCGGCCTTTGCGGTGTTCTTATCTCCACGACTCATCGCATCCCGTACGACGCCTACTTTCTCAACGTAGGGATCAAAATTGGATGCAGGGTAGGTGGCCTTGTAGAAGGTCAGCGAGTTGGCCATCTCGTTGCACCACCCGCACTCAGACGCGAGGGCGACACCCAGCGTCAAGAGGCACACTGTACAGACGGCGGCCAGCGCAACGAGTACCTTATTCATCTTTCTGCTCATGTTCACCTCCATTGCTCTTCTCAAAAAGATCCTTTTACCTGTCATCCCTTTACCGCAAAAATGACTTCAGATCTCTTTAAACGACGGGGGAGGCCGTCCTCTATCCTTAGCCCCTTGGTTATTCTTTGCCAACATGTGAACCATCATACCTTGGTCCCGGCGGCGGCATCGTCGTTTCTTTGGCGCAAACCTCTCAGCGGCTCCGATGGATGTCGATCACCACGTTGGCTTCGTCCAGCTCCAACGTGACAGGCACACCTTCCTCAAAAACTGAAAGCTTGCTGCCCGCCAAGGTGTCAACGGTAAAGCTTTCGGTCCCCTCCGGGGTTGAGAGCTTGATCTCCTTCCAGAATTTATCAGCGTAGCTCAGGGTTCCTTCGATGATGCGGTGACCAGCGGCCGACATGCCCGGCTTATGCGCGTCTATGAGCAGGTTGCCTTCATCCACGACCAATGTCAGCTCGTCGCCGATCTTGGCGTCGTACACTCCTATCCGCTCGGCTTTCAGAACACTGATCGTTCTATGCTGGAGTCCATATTGGGGCCGCACAAAAAACATCGAGGGGTAGACCTTGGTCACGATTCCCTTCACCTCCATGTGGGCGATGTGGGGGAAGGGACCGGAGCGGTCGGGATGATCGGCGGCGCCTGGGGCCGCCCAAAACAGAATCGCTGCACACACGGGCAGGATGCAGTAGTAGAAACGAGTCATGGCTTACCTCCTGACTGCGACAGTCTAGCTGCGTCGCTTACTGGCCCGGGATAGCCCCCAGGGACGAAACCGAGATCTGATATTCTTGGATCGGCGTCACCATTAAACGGATGCGAGGAGCCGTCCGCGTGAGACTGCGGCTGAACCGGCTCCCCTCAGGCTGCTCGTTTGGTCTCCTCTGTGTGCGGCTGGCCAGGTGCAGACTTCGGCTTACGGCATGAGATTTCAATGCAGACGAACAGGAGCACGATCAGTGCCGCGACTCCGCTCACGATGCCCCAGTATCCCGCCGACATGTCTGCCTTTCCTTCAAGGTCCTAGAAAAAACATTCTCCCCCCTCCGGGGGCGTGCAAGCGGAATACCACCGGCGCCGGAGGCGGAGCTCACTCTAGCCTATTGATCTTTAGGCGAATTTTTTTCGGCTTCCGCTAAGGCAGCCGGTGGTCTCTGGGTAAGTGGTGGTTGAAGGATGATTCCGTCTGGTGGACTTCAGCCAACCACTACTCCTGGATCTGCCTTTTGCGCTTGTTCAGGTAGAAGTTGCGGACGGCGCTGTAGAGGTCGAGCGTCCCTTCCTCCACGCTCTCGAAGGTCTCCAGATTGAGCGCCCGCTCGTTGAGGATGTCTTCGGTCTTCTTGCCGAAGGACGCGGCCAGCGGAATGACGTAGCTGATCGGGTCCATGGCGATGTCGAACACGTACCCCACGCCGTCGCGGAGCGTGAGGGGAGGCAGCAGCGGCAGCACCAGGTAGCGGCTCTGCTTCCAGCCCCACACGCCGAACGTCTGTCCGGTGTCCTCGTCGCTCTTCTCGATGCCGAACTGATACTTGGCGACGTCGGTCATGCCCGCCCCCCCGAGAATGGTGTTGATGAGGAAGCGCGCCAGCTCCCGGCCGGCGCCGTCCAATTTGCCCTGGAGCACGCTGTTCACGAACCGCTTGGGGAAGCCGATGTGGTCGAAGAGATTATGGATGATCTGCTTCTCCCCGTCGCCCACAACGACGTCATAGCCCTTGGCCGCGGGCTTGAGCACATACACGTCCAGATAATCGTGGTTGAACGTGAACATCTTCTCGTTGAACGGCTCCCAGGGATCGTAATCCCCGCTCGTCTCCTCGTCGGGCTTGGCGATCTGCTTGCCGGTCACGACCACCTCTTCCAGGGCCTGGGCTTCCCGAGAAGCCCCGCCGGTCAGACTGAGTCCCACAGTCCCAACGATCAGGATGACGGCCAGCCGCGCTGTTCCGCGTCTTTCCACAGTCACTTCCTCGCACCTCCTCGTGGCGTTTACGGCAGCGGTAGAGTGCCTAAGCAGCCTTCGATAGTCAAGGTTGGGCCCGGGCCCGTCATGCCAGATGCCGCGTCGCCTGCCTGCTGTGGCGGTAGCCGTAGACGAAATACAGAACCAGGCCGAACAGCATCCAGCTGACAAATCCCAGCCAGGTGATGGCGGGCAGAAACGACATGATGCCCAGACACGCCAGCATGCCCAGAACCGGGACGACCGGCACGAAGGGCGTCCGGAAGGGACGCCTCAGCTCAGGACGAATCCGACGCGAGACGAGCACGGCCAAGCACACGAGCGTGAAGGCGAACAGGGTCCCGATGTTGGTGAGCTCCGCGGCGACCCCGATCGGGACGAAGCCCGCCAAGATCGCCACGGTGATACCGGTGACCAGCGTGGCATGGTGCGGCGTGCCGTAGCGGGGATGGACAGCCGACAACCAGGGCGAGAGCAGCCCATCCCGGGACATGGCGTAGCACACCCGGATCTGCCCCAGAAGCATCACGATCAACACGCTGGTGATCCCGGCCAACGCGCCGGTCGCCACCAGCGCGCTGCCCCAGCGGTACCCGACCGCGTTCAGGGCCTCGGCCACCGGCGCCTTCACGTGAATCTTCGAGTACGGCACGATGCCCGTCAGCACCGCGGAAACGGCGACGTAGAGCAGCGTGCAGATGGCCAGAGAGGCGAGGATCGCCATCGGCACGTCGCGCTGCGGGTTCCGGGCCTCTTCGGCGGTCGTCGAGACCGCGTCGAAGCCGATGTAGGCGAAGAAGATGACGGCGGCGGCGGCGCCGACCCCTGCGAACCCGTTCGGCATGAAGGGCGACCAGTTGGCAGGGTCCACCGCAAAGGTGCCCACCGCGATGAAGAACAGGACGACCGCGATCTTGATCGTCACGATCACGCTCGTGACCCTGGCGCTCTCTTTGATCCCGATCACCAGCAGGCCGGTCAATGCCAGCACGATCAGGGATGCCGGCAAGTTGATGAGACCTCCTTCATACGGAGCGTTGATCAGCGGCGCCGGCAGGTGAACGCCCATCCGCTCGAGGACGCTGACGAAGTACCCGGACCAGCCGATGGACACGGCCCCGCAGGCGATCCCGTATTCCAGCACGAGGGCCCAACCCGTGATCCAGGCGAAGAGCTCGCCGATGGTGGCGTAGGTGTAGGTATAGGCCGAGCCCGCCACCGGAATCATCGAGGCGAACTCCGCATAGCACAGCGCGGCCAGCATGCAGGCCGCACCGGACATGATGAACGACAGGGCCAGGGCCGGTCCCGCGCCCGGCCGGTCGGCGTCCCCCACGGCCGCGGTCCCGACCAACACGAAGATGCCCGTGCCGATGATCGCGCCAATGCCCAGCGCGGTCAGATCGAAGACGCTCAGCGTGCGCTTGAGCTTGTGTGGCTGGCTCTCGCAGTCGGTGAGGATTTGCTCGATGGACTTG
The DNA here is from genome assembly GCA_005877615.1 of Nitrospirota bacterium. Lineage (GTDB taxonomy): Bacteria > Nitrospirota > Nitrospiria > Nitrospirales > NS-4 > NS-12. The sequence goes on from VBOD01000115.1 coordinate 8,135, forward strand.
GCGCGGAATGCGCGATGCACGCGTCAGCCCTTCGCCGCGGGACGTCGAACAGCGCGGCGGGAGCCGCGGGCGGCCGCGACGAGGGCCTCAAAGAGCGCCCGGTGGGCACGGTGGCGCGGGTAGAGATACTCCGGGTGCCACTGCACCCCGATGAAGAACCGCCGGCCGCGGTCCTCCAGCGCTTCGATCACGCCGTCTGGCGCGACGGCACTGACCGCGAGCGCGCGGGGCACGGTCTTCACCGCCTGGTGGTGCGAGCTGTTCACCTGCACGGTGCTCCGCCCGAGCACGTCGTGAAGCCGCGAGCTCGGCTCCACCGTCACAGGATGGAACACCGCGGTCGCCGCTCCCGTCATCCGGTGCGGCAGCGCGCACGGCACCTGTCGGTCGATGTCCTGCACCAGCGTGCCGCCCAAGGCGACGTTCATGAGCTGCATGCCGCCGCAGATCCCCAGCACCGGCAGGTCCCGCCGGCGGGCCTCTGTGACCAGGGCGATCTCCGAATCGGTGCGCTCCTGGCTCATGACCTTAAAGGGAAAACGCTTGCGCTCGCCGTACCGGCGGGGATCGATGTCGGGTCCGCTGCCGGTCAGCACCAGTCCGTCCAGGCGGTCCAGGATGGCGCTACTGACGGCTTGCTTGGTGATGACGGGAAGGATGACCGGGATGCCGCCGGCCGCCTCGACGGCCGTCACGTAGCGGTTCCGGATGAAGATCGTGGCCTCGCTCTCGCTCCCGCCCTTGCCAGCCCCCGGGTTGAAATCCGGCGCGATCCCGATGACAGGCTTCCGCATGGTGTGGGGGATGGGTCGGCCTCCGGTCTAGCGCGATTCGGGGGTTTTCGCCGGCGGGACGCCCGTAAAGCGTAGGTCCTTTTTCCCGCGGAGGTGATCGGGGGTGATCACGTAGTCGCCCTCGATCGTCGTGTACCAGACCGCGTCCGCGGCCCGCATGTCTAATCCTGAGAGGACGTAGGTGAAGCCACCCACGATCCCGCCCAGGAGCCCCGTCGCGACCTTGATGGCGCCATACGGAAGGGTGCAGAGGAAGCTGGCCACGCCTAAGCCGAGGTCGGCAGACAGACTGGTTTCGTCCGCTTTCTCCGCCGCTTGGGCCACGGGCGCCAGGCAGACCGCCAGAGCTAAGATCACAACCGCCATCCGCAGCGAGATGCGCTTCATGTCATTCCTCCTGAGTTGATCGTTCTGAGCATGCCATCATTGTTTAGCTCCTTATATACAATCTCCGCCGGTGTTGCAAGGCGCGATCACTTGACGCCGAGCGCCAGCACGGCTTCGTTGGGAATCCGGAGCCTGCCGCTCCGCTCGTACTTCGCCAGCGCGCGCAAGACGTCGGCCCTGACGGCCAGGCAGACGGCCGGCGAGACTGCGGCGAGCGCCCGCCGCAAGGACGGGCCTTGCTTCATCGAGTTCCAGAACTCCTCCGGACTGTTGAAAACCCACTCCGCCATCACGCGCTCGCTGCGCACATGGCGAAAGCCCGCCTTCCGCAGCGCCCGCTCCATGGCCCCCGCCTTGCCGAAGCGGAACAAATCGGGGGCGCCAGGAGGCGGGTGGAACGCGTCGTGGCGTTCGAGGGCGCGGCGGACGATCCCCAGCGTGTTGACCTTGCTCTGCGCGCTCCAGACAGCGACGCCGATGCGCCCGCCCGGGACCAGCACGCGGTGCATATCCGCGAGCGCGCGTTCGGCGGCCGGCATCAGCATGAGCCCAAACCGGCAGACCACCCGGTCGAAGGTCAGATCCGCGAAGGTGAGGCGCTCGGCGTCCATCTCGTGGAACTGTACGTTCCGCACGCCGAGGGCGCGCGCCCGGGCGCGAGCCCTCCGCAGCATGGTCGGGGAGAAGTCCACGCCCGCCACCAGGCCGCGCGGCCCCACGCGGCGGGCGATGGTGAGGGCCGGTTCGCCCGGCCCGGTGGCCACGTCCAGCACCCACATGCCCGAGCGGATCCCGGCCAGCTTGATCAGCCGCCGGCCGAACGGGCGGAACTCCGGCAGGACGACTTCGGTGTAGCGACAGGAGAACTGATTCCACATCTCCCGTTCGTTCTTCTTGTAGGCATCGACCTTCGAGAACAACCTTTCCCCCCGGTTACACGTCCAGTTCCGTCAGGATCGCCTGACGGATCGCCTCGGCTCTGGCCCTTGCCGACTCGTCCAGCTCCGGCTGAAACGCCTCGGCTGGAATCGTCTGGTTCTCCTGGGTGATCCCGGCCCGGATGTCCAGGTCCAATTTGGCCCAGCAGACCTGTTGTGTGAACAGGTCGCGGGCCCGCAGCTCATACTCGGCGAACATCTCCGGCTCCACCTTCGCGCGGATCATCTCGATGAGCTCACCGAACTGCCCGCGGTCTCGGATTCGTTCGAGCTGGGCCGCCGCGAGCTCGACTGTCACCTGGACGCCCCCCTTCCAGCTTCGCTTCTTGACGTTGAACACGCACCGCACAACGCCGGGGCGGTCCGGCGCTGCTTCCGGCCCGAAGAAGAATGTGATGCGAAACTCGTCGGTCATCGCGCCGCAGAGTACTGTATACTCTTTCTCCATGCAAGCCGCCGACCGTATTGCCGCCATCCAGCAGGCCCTCCGGGAAGCCGAGCTTGACGGCTGGCTGTTCTACGACTTTCGCGGCAGCGACCCCCTGGCCGCCCGCATCCTGAAGCTCGATCCTGCCCGCCACATGACGCGGCGCTGGTACTACCTGATACCCGCGCAGGGTACTCCGACCAAGATTCTCCACAAGATTGAACCGCATTCCTTGGACGAGGTTCCCGGCGAGAGCCGGCTTTACCTTTCGTGGCAGGAGCAGCACGAGTGCCTGCGGCAGGCGCTGGCCTCGCTTGGCCGTCAATCGCGAAAGCCTGTTCGAGTATGGGGGTCGTGGACCTCGGAACCTATTTCAAGAGCCGCACAGGCCCCCGTGAAGATCGCCATGCAATACTCCCCGATGAATGCGATCCCGTACATCTCTCGCGTGGACGCCGGCACCATCGAGCTCGTCCGGTCGCTCGGCGCAGAGGTCGTGACCTCGGCCGATCTCGTGCAGCGTTTCGAAGCGGTCTGGACGAAGGACCAGTACGCGTCGCACTGCGAAGCGGCCGCCAAGCTGCGGCAGATCGTGGACGAAGCGTTCGCGCGCGTCCGCGAGGAAACCGTCCGCGGCGCGCCCTTCACCGAGTGCGACCTGCAGCAAGACATCCTGGCCCGCATCACTGCACGCGGCATGCACACCTACGCGCTGCCCATCGCCGCCATCAACGCCCACGCCGCCGACCCGCACTACTCCCCCCCGGAGCACGGCTCTTCGCCGATCCGGCGCGGGGACCTGGTCTTGATCGACCTGTGGGCGAAGAACACGGCGCCGGGCAGCATGTACGGGGACATCACCTGGACCGGTTATGTGGGCGAGACAGCGCCGGCCCGCCACGCCGAAATCTTCGCCATCGTCGCGAGCGCGCGTGACGCCGCCATCGCGTTCGTCCAGCGGGAAGTACGCGCGGGCCGCTTCCCCCAAGGCGGGGACGTGGACGACGTGTGCCGCCGCATGATCCGGCAGGCGGGGTACGAAGACCGGTTCATCCACCGTACCGGGCACTCGATCGGCGAAGAAGTCCACGGCAACGGCGCCAACATCGACAACCTCGAGACCCGGGATGGACGCCGTCTGCTCCCGCACACGTGCTTTTCGATCGAGCCCGGCATCTATCTCCCAGGCGAATTCGGCATCCGGAGCGAGGTGGACGTCTATCTCACCGAGACCGATGCACTCGTCACCGGCGTTCCCATCCAAACCGCCATCGTCCCCATCCTCGCCACCTGACCCGCCTTCGCGCCCCACCAATCCTTGACACCAATCAGAACGCGCGGTTAGAGTAATCATATGTTCGGTACGATGGGCGTGACAGAACTGATCCTGATCCTGGCGATCGTCCTGATCGTCTTCGGAGCGGGCAAGCTGCCGAAGATCGGCGAAGGTATGGGCAAAGCCCTCAAGGGCTTCAAGAAGGAGATGCGCGAGGTCGAACCGCCGCCTCAGGCGCCGGAGCAGGCGCAGGCGGTTGACGCGCAGGTCGTCTCCGGGGGGCCCCAGCCCGTGCCGCCGCAACAGCCGTCCGGCCAGCCCACCCCGCAACCGGCCGCGACCGCCGCGCAGGCGGCGCCAGCGGCACCGCCGCCCGTTCCGCCACAGATGGGACCGGCCGCGACGCCAGGGACGACCGCGTACACGGTCGCCCAGCAAGCCTGGAAACCGGTCACGCCGCCTCCCGTCGCGCCACCGCCGTCTCCGGCCGGAACACCAAGCCCCGGAGCACCGGGCGCGGCTCCGGCGGCGCCGGCACAGCCTTCCGGCTTCAAAGCCGTCGTGAACAAGCCCGCCGTCGAACGCGTCATGGCCCAGCAAGCCGCGTTAAAAGCCAAGCAGGAGCCAGCACAGCAGTCGGAGGCGAACCTCTCCACGATGGATCGCCAGGCGTTGGAAGCAGCCGGTATGCAGCCGCCGCCGGCAGCCCCGGCCAGCAAGGTTCCCAACCCAAAAGATCTGGAAAAGCTTGGCTCAGGCATTGGCGACGCACTGCGCACCTTCCGCGAGGCCGCCAATGACGTGCGTCGCGCCATCGATCCGTCCATGCACACGATCAAGGCGGAAGTAGAAGCCGCGCAGAAAGAGATCCAGTCCTCGATCGACTCCGTCAAGGAAACCCCCAAGGTCGAAGAACCGCCGAAATAAATGCCGATCCCCGCGGCCTTCTGTCTCTTCCGGGCGCTCCTCCTTATCAGTCTGAGCCTCGCCGGCTGCGTGGTGTCCACAGACTATGCCGCCCCCACGCCGGAGGAGGCGCTGCCACACCTGCGGGCTGTGTTGAAAGACCCGAACCCGGAGCTTCGGCGCACCGCCGCGCAGTCCCTCGGAAAGATCGCGCGCAAGGAAGCAGTGCCGGCCCTCATGGAAGCCCTGTGCGACCCGGATGCCGGCGTGCGCCGTCACGCCGCGTGGGCGCTGGGCATGATCGGCGAAGACGCCGTGGGGCTGGACCGCTCGCCCCTCTCGTCGCTGCTGTTCGACCCCGACCCTGGCGTGCGCGAAGCGGCGGCGATGGCGCTCGGGCTGACCGGTGATACACAGACTGGAATCGAATTACTGCTTGAGCGTGTGAGCAAACCCGGCACACCTAGCGACTCGAAACGCCTCGCCGTGGCCGCGCTGGGCGGCATGGAAGCACGCATGGCTGTGCCATTCCTGACCAAGCTGCTGTCTGACCGGGACGCTCAGATCCGCCGGTGGGCCGTGGCCGCGCTGGGTGAGATCGCCGCCCCGGAGACGGTCGCTCCGCTCAGCAAGGTGCTGACCAAGGATCCCGATCCGGGCGTGCGCATCGAAGCCGCGTTCCGACTGGGCAAGTTCGGCGGCGAGGCCGCCAGGCCCGCGCTCACCGCGGCGCTCAAGGACGCCAACGCAGATGTCCGGCGTCTCGCTAACGCGGCGTTAGAGGAGTTGGCGGGAGGCGGCCACGCATGAGAAGACGCGCAAAACCGATTCTGGGCGTGGACATTGACAACGTGCTGGCCCAATCGGACGCCTGCCTGCGGGCCATGTTCCAGGAGCTGTACGGGATCACCCTGGAAGAGCAGCAGATGACCCGGTACGACTACATGACCTACGGAGTCACCGAGGAACAACTCGTCCAAGTGTTTCGAGTCTTCAATGTCAGGAAGTGCCGGACGCTCAAGGTCGTGCCCGGCGCCAAGGCCGCGCTCGTCCGCTTGGCGCGACGCTACGAGATCTGCCTGGTCACCAGCCGCAACCCGGAGTCCAAGGCTGGCACAGAATACTGGCTCCACGCCAAGGGTCTGCCCTACGATCAGCTCCACTTCAACGACGACAAGCACACGCTCGGCATCCCCTACCACGCCTTCATCGAGGACCGGCACGAGCATGCCCACCGCCTCGCCGAGACTGGCACCACCGTCTATTTGCTTACACGCCCTTGGAATGCCGCGCCGCTCGCCCATCCCAACGTCCGCCGCGTCCACTCCTGGGGCGAGATTCTGGATCACCTGCTATAAGACGGGAGTACGGGCTGGTTTACGACTCAATGCGCGCCGCGGACCTAGTGGAGGGGCAGATGTCCGTGGAAGAACAAGGGAGGGCGGTTACTGCCGTCGGAAGTTTGTAACCTCTGTGACCCGGCCTCCAGCGATCGTCACCTCCGCCACCCACTTGTCGCCGTAGTTATACACCCACCGCTTGGGGCAGGAGATACCGAGCGTGACGCTCAAATCACAACTCAGCGTGTAGGTAGAGGCAGGCTCTCCGGCCAGGCCTCGAACTTCGCTTTCGCTCATCCCTACAGACAGCAGGCGGAACTGTTCGAATTCGATCGTTCCGCGCGGCCGCTGCTCTGGTGGTGTTGGGCTGGTCGGCTTCGCAGAGTCGGTTTTCGTCGTCTCTGCCGACTGGGACTTGCTTGGCGGCTCGACGGTCGCCCACGGTGGTCTGGATTGGTTCACCAGCCAAACCTTTCCGGAGACAAACGTCACGTCAGCCTGCCATTCGAAGTCGCCGTAGTAGTACACCCAGCGCGTGCACTCCACCAGTCTGGGCGGCGAATTACCAGGATCGCACTGGTAGGTGATCTTCTTCACCGGCTCGCCGGCAAGCCTCAGCACCTCCTCTGGGGTCATGTTCCGGGTGATCGCCAGAACATTTTCGAGGTCAGTGTCACGCCCGCCCTGCGAAGAAAGGCCCATCCTCTTGCACACACCGTATCCGGACGGATTGTCGGTCAGGACCAGCCGATCCTTATCCACACACTTCCACATCTCAGCCGCATCAGCGAACGGAGGCGCAGCAAAGATCCAACTCAGGAAGACACCGGCAAAGACAAGAGGGAAGCTTCTCACGCGACCACCTTCATTCTGGTTCTATTGTAAGCATACCCCATCGTGGGCGATCCCGCAATTGCGCGAGGCGGGACCTTGTCCCATGTATTACAATGCACAGCATGCGCATCGTCGCACACATTGACATGGACGCGTTCTACGCGGCTGTGGAGGAGCGGGACACGCCGCGCTTTCGCGGGCTGCCGCTCGCCGTCGGGGCCGATCCGGAAGGCGGCAAGGGGCGCGGCGTCGTGTCCACCGCGAACTACAAGGCCCGCGAGTACGGGATCCATTCCGCCATGCCGATCTCCACAGCCTGGCGGCTCTCGGAGGCAGCTAGGCGCCAGGGCAAGCCGCCCGTCGTGTTCCTGAGCGTGGACATGAAAAAGTACGCCGAGGTCTCGCAGCGCGTGATGGCGATCATCCTCGGATTGGCCCCGGTGGTGGAAGAAGCGGGGATCGACGAAGCCTATGCAGATCTCAGCTTTGCCGGTTCGTACGAACAAGCAGCGGAAGTCTGCCTGGCCATCAAAAAAGAGATTCTCTCCCGTGAGCGGCTCACGGCCTCGGTGGGCATCGGGCCCAACAAGCTGATCGCGAAGATCGCCTCGAACGAGAAGAAGCCGGACGGGCTCACCGTTGTCCGCGAGGAGGAGGCCGAAGCGTTCCTCGAGCCTTTGCCCGTCCGCAAGATCCCCGGCATCGGCCCCAAGACCGAAGCGGAGCTGGTGAGACTGGGGATCCGGCTCGTGCGGGACCTGAAACGCCTCTCGCGGGACGCCTTGCAAGACAGGTTCGGGAAGCGCGGCGCGGAGTTCTACGACATGATCCGCGGGCGGGACGACACCGCGATTCAAGAAAGCTACGAGCCAAAGTCCATCGGCGAGGAAGAAACGTTCGAGCAGGACACCCTCGACACGATCTTTATCGGCGATCGCCTCAAGGAGCTGAACCGCAACGTCATCCAGCGGCTGGCCGCCGAGGGGTTCACACAGTTTCGCACGGTCGTCGTGAAGGTGCGGTACGCTGACTTCGAAACCCACACGCGGGCCCACACGCTCCCGCAGCCGGCTGATTCCGTGGCGGCCCTGGAATTCGAAGCGTGGAAGCTCCTGTTGCCGTTCCTGGACCGGCGGGAAAATCCAAAACGGAAGCCCATCCGGCTCATCGGCGTCCGGATCGAGAAGCTACAGTGAGCTGAGGAACGGCGCTGTGCTACACTAGAATATGGCGTTGCAGAAAATCGCGCCGCTCGACCTCTCTTCCTTCGATATCTCAGCAGCGCGTGGCTTCCTGCCACGCCGCGATCCACTGGCGACGCTCCCCCACCGCTGGCCTGCTTTTCTGAATGACCTCGCCCAGGCGCTCCCGAAGTTGCTGGCCGCCCGACAACTCCGCGCTTACGTCGACGCCCTTGGGGAGAGTTGGAGCACCGGCCTTGGCAAGAGGGAACGAGACGAACTCCGCTGCGCCGGCCGCATCCTGTCGTTCGCAGGCCATGGGTACGTCTGGGAAGATCCGCACCAGCCGGCCGACCGGATCCCCGCAAGCCTCGCTGTCCCCTGGCATCACGTCATGAAAAAGCTTGGCCGGCCGCCCGTGCTGTCCTACGCCTCCTATGCGCTGGACAACTGGCGGCGGCTTGACCCAACGAGCCCGATCGAGCTCGGCAACATCACCTTGCTGCAAAACTTCCTCGGCGGGTTGGACGAAGAGTGGTTCGTGCTGGTTCACGTGGACATCGAGGCCAAAGCCGGGAAAGCGCTCGCCGGGATCGCCCAGGCGCTCAGAGCGGCACCCGATGACAACCCGGACGAAGTCATGCTGTGCTTACACACCGTCGCCTCGGCCGAAGAGCAGATGCGTCACACGCTGCTCCGGATGCCGGAACGGTGCGACCCGTACATCTATTACACTCGCGTGCGACCGTACATTCACGGGTGGAAGGACAATCCGGCCCTCCCGCGCGGCGTCCTGTACGAAGGCGTAGAGGACTTCCGGGGCGCTCCGCAGCACTTCCGCGGCGAGACCGGGGCGCAAAGCTCCATCATCCCGGCCCTGGACGCCGCGTTCGGGGTGCCCCACGCCCAAGACCCGCTACGCCAGTACCTCGCGGAGATGCGCGAGTACGTCCCGCCGAAGCACCGCGCGTTCATCGAAGCAGTGGAGCACTTGAAAGACGCGTCAGGAAGGGCGCTGCTCCACGGATACGTGCGGGACCGCCGGGAGCGCCATCCGAAACTCTGGGAGGCCTTCCGCGACTGCGTCCGCCTGCTGGCCCGTTTCCGGGAGACGCATTTGGACTACGCCGACCGCTACATCCACCAGCAGCATCAGCGGAGTGCCAGCAATCCGACGGGCGTGGGAACCGGCGGGACGCCGTTCATGGCGTACCTCAAAAAACACCTCGAAGAGACAGAGCGGTTCTTGCACGAGTAGGGCGGCGAGATCGGTCAGTACGCTGCTGAGGGCCGCTGGTCCCCATTCTCGCGGTGCATCCAGTACAGGATCGCCTCCTGGCGCCTGGCGAGGAAGGGGGTGTACTGGATCGGATCGTTCCGCCGGGGCGAGGGGAGCAGCGCAGCGAGCAGGGCCGCCTCGTCCTCTGTCAGTTCGGCGGCCGACTTGTCAAAGTGATGGCGCGCCGCCGCCTCGGCGCCGAAGACCCCGTCGCCCCATTCCGCGACGTTCAGGTAGAGTTCCAGGATGCGCTTCTTGGGAAGACGCCGCTCGATCTCCCACGCGATTAGTGCCTCGCGGGCTTTCCGCAGGAGGTTCTTCTCGGAGGAGAGGTAGAGGTTCTTCGCCAGTTGCTGCGTGATCGTGCTCCCGCCCCGGCGCAGCTTGCCCTGCTCCCAGTTGTGCATCAGTGCCTCCAGGAGGCCTTCCCAATCAAACCCGTGGTGCTGGTAGAACGACGCGTCTTCCGACACGATGACAGCCTTTTGTAGATGGGGCGAGATGCGCGCCAGCGGCACCCAGGTCCATGACAGCGCGATGGGCCGGCCCTTCTCGGCGGCCTCGGCCTGACGCGCCTCGATCAGCACGGTGGTGTTCGGATTCACCGCGGCGAGGTATGCGACGTCCGGCAGCGTGACGAGCCAGGACGACAAGAGGCTAGCGGTGGCCAGAACCGGGACGAGAAGCAGGTAGCGCATTAGCGGATGAGGCGCGTCGGAGGTTAGGCCAAGCTAAGCCGACTTGACGCCCTTCTCATGGTCTTTGATCAGCAACGGCGCGGCCTTGCCCTCGATCACGTCCTCCGTGATCACGCACTCGCGGATCTCGCGCTGGGAGGGGATCTCGTACATCACGTCGAGCATCACCTCTTCAAGGATGGAGCGGAGGCCCCGCGCGCCAGTCTTCTGTTTGAACGCCTTACGCGCCACCGCGACGATGGCGCTCTCGGTGAACTTCAACTTCACCTTCTCGAAGGCCAGGAGCTTCTCATATTGCTTGAGGAGCGCGTTCTTGGGCTCCGTGAGGATGCGGATGAGCGACTTCTCGTCGAGCTCCTCCAGCGTGGCGGCGACCGGCAGCCGTCCCACGAACTCAGGGATCAGCCCATACTTGAGCAGGTCTTCCGGCTGCACCTGCGACAGCAGGTGGCTTGTGCGCCGCTCGTACTTGCCCTTGATCTCGGCGCCGAAGCCGATCACCTTCTGGTTAAGCCGCTGCTCGACGATGGTCTCCAGCCCGACGAAGGCGCCCCCGCAGACGAATAGGATGTTCGCCGTGTCTACCTGGATGAACTCCTGGTGCGGGTGCTTGCGCCCGCCCTGGGGCGGGACGTTGGCCACGGTCCCCTCGATGAGCTTGAGCAGAGCCTGCTGCACGCCCTCGCCCGAGACATCCCGCGTGATGGAGGGACTGTCGCTCTTGCGGCTGATCTTGTCGATCTCGTCGATGTAGACGATGCCGCGCTCCGCCCGCTCCACGTCATAATCGGCGGCCTGCACCAGCTTGAGGATGATGTTCTCCACGTCCTCGCCGACGTAGCCCGCCTCGGTCAGCGTCGTCGCGTCGGCGATGGTGAACGGCACGTCGAGGATGCGGGCCAGCGTCTGGGCCAGCAGGGTCTTGCCCGTGCCGGTGGGACCGATGAGGAGGATGTTGCCCTTCTGGAGCTCGACATCGTCCAGCGTGTTGGAGGAAATGCGCTTGTAGTGATTGTGGACGGCGACCGCTAGCACCTTCTTGGCCCGCTCCTGCCCTATGACGTACTGGTCCAGGGTGCGCATGATCTCTTTGGGCTTGGGCAGCTTGGAGGAGACGGCTTCCTGTTTCTCCTCAAGATCCTCCGCAATGATGTCGTTGCAGAGGTCCACGCACTCGTCGCAGATGTAGACCGTGGGCCCGGCGATCAGCTTTCGGACCTCCTCGCGTCCTTTGCCGCAGAACGAGCACCGCAACTGGGCTTCGGTCTTCTCTTGTTTCGCCATCGCCCGCCCTTTCTATCGGGGGTCCGTGCGCTCCTGAGAGGTGCTCCGATGCCCCCGCGCCCCGCGCTCGGCCCGGCGTAGCCGGAGCCTCGCTTTCTTCTTCTCTACTTCACTTCGGGGGTCTTGCCGTCGCCGTCCTTGTCGCCCTTGCTCGGCTTCAAGCTCTTCGGCGGCCGCACGATCACCTCGTCGATGAGGCCGTAGGCTTTCGCCTCCTCCGCAGACATGAAGTAGTCGCGCTCCGAGTCCCTGTGGACCTTCTCGACCGGCTGGCTGGTGTGCTTCGCCATGATCTCATCGAGCCGCTTGCGGATCTTGATGATCTCCTCGGCCTGGATGCCGATGTCGGTGGCCTGGCCCTCGAACCCGCCGCGCGGCTGATGGATCATGATCCGGGAGTTCGGCAGCGCGTAGCGCTTGCCCTTCGTCCCGGCAGTCAGCAGGAGCGCCCCCATGCTGGCGGCCTGGCCGACGCAGATGGTGGCAATGGCGGGCTTGACGTACTGCATCGTATCGTAGATGGCCAGCCCGGCCGTCACCAATCCGCCCGGCGTGTTGACGTACACGTTGATGTCCTTCTCGGGGTCCTCGGCTTCGAGAAACAGGAGCTGGGCGATGATGACGTTCGAGACCACATCGTCGATCGGCGTGCCGATGAAGATAATACGATCCTTTAAGAGGCGCGAATAGATGTCGTAGGCGCGCTCGCCCCGGTTAGTTTGCTCGATGACCATCGGGATGAGCATCTGGGAAGTCTCTCTCATATGTTTCATTATCTCACACTCTCAGGTTAGGCGTTCATCAGACCTGGATGATGGCCTTTTCATAGACGAACTGCAAGGCCTTCTCCGCCAGGATGCGGGACTTGAGGTCTTCGACCGCGTCCTCGCCCCCGTCCCTCAGCATCTTCACCACCTCCGCCACGTCCACCTGCAGCGCGCGCGCCATCTGCCGGCACTCGTATTCGAGGTCCGCGTCGGTCACCGCGATGCCTTCCTTCTGCGCAATCGCCTCCAGGAGCAAGCCGAGTTTGACGCGTTGCTGGGCCGTGGGGAGGCTCTCCTCCCGGAACTTCTGGACATTGAACTTCTCGTCCTCCTGAGAGCCCGCCGCCCCGTGCGAGATCATATGCCGGATCCGGTGCCGCCGCGTGCGCTCGCTCTGGACCATGGCATCCAGCTCACGCTGGACCAGCGACTCCGGAATGTCAAAGTGGTGCAGGTCCACCAGTCGCTTCATGATCTGGTCCTTGTACGTCTCTTCGATGTCCCGCTTCAAGCTCTGCTCGAGCTGCGTGCGGACCTTCTCGCGTAGCTCCGCCAGGGTCCTGTAGTCGCCCAGGTCCTTGGCGAACTCATCGTCCAGCTCGGGCAGGACCTTCTGCTTGATTGTCTGCACCGTCCCCCGGACCGCGCCGGTTCCTTCCTGGCTGACTTCGATCGCCTCGCCCTTCTTCTTGCCGAGGACCGCCTCGTCCAGCGTCAATCCGTAGACCTGGGTCTTGTCGCCAACGCGGACCAGGTGAGATTCGGGTTTGAATCCGGCCGGCTGGTTGGGCCCCTCAACCTGCTCGATGCGGACCTGCACGTAATCGCCCTCGACGACGCCCCGATCCTCCTTGACGACTTCGATCTGGGCATGCTGCTGCCGAAGAACCTGCATCGCCTTGTCGAGCTCCTCCTCTGTGATGGCCCGCTTGTCCTGCTTGAGCGTGATGCCCTTGTATTCCCGGAGCTCGAAGACGGGTTTGATTTCCACGGTGGTCGTGAAGACCAGTGGGGCGCCGTCCTTGATCTTGATCCGTTCGATCGGCGGCAGGTCCACGGCGACCGGGGTGAACCCCGCCTGCTTCATGGCCTTCTGGTAATACTCGGGGACGAGCGAGCGGACGACGTCGTCCTCGACGGTCTTCGCGTAGCGCTTTTCCAGCAGGGCGAGCGGCGCCTTGCCCGGGCGAAAGCCGGGGATATGCACTTGGCTCCGGAGGTCCGCGTAGACGTCCCGGAACCGCTTGGCGACGTCCTCCGCCGGCACCTCGATCCGGACGGCCCGTTTCACCGGGCCCAATTCAGTCACTTCAAGTTTCAAGCTCTATAGCTCCCAGCTATCAGCGTTCAGCTTTTTATCCTGGGACTAAAGCGGCAAGACTGATTGCTGATGGCTGACGGCTTTCTTTTTGGTGCGAGAGGGGGGACTCGAACCCCCACGGTTATGCCCACGAGATCCTAAGTCTCGCGCGTCTGCCAGTTCCGCCACTCTCGCAGGGAATCAGGAGAGACCCACCAGTGTTGTACTGTATGATCCCGCTCCCAGTCAAGTTAGCTCAGAGCACGAAGTCCTGTTCGTAGACGCGGTAGGGGGTCATCGTCATCCCTAACCGGGTGTACGCCTCCTGCGCCGCCTCATTCTCCTTCTCTACATAGAGGCGCAGGCCGCACACGTCACCGCGCGCGCGGGCGTCTTGCAGGACACGCGCGTGGAGGGCGCGGTACACGCCGCGTCCCCGCACTGAAGGCTCGACGTACACGCTCTGGATCCACCAGAACATGCCGTTTCGCCAATCGCTCCATTCATAGGTGACGAATAATTGGCCGACGATGACCGATTCTGTTTCGGCCACCAGATAATACCCGCGCTCGCTCGATTCCAGGACCGCACGGGTCCCCTTCCGTAGCCGCTCCATATCGAGATTGCGGCCTTCGGTCTCCTTCGCTATGGCGGCGTTGAACCGCACCAGCACATCAAGATCGCCTATTGCAGCGTGGCGGACCTTCACCTCAAACATCAATCACCCTTAAGGCTTCTGGCCAGCGGCGCCGGCCGCCGGAACGACTTTGAAGCGGGCGAGGGTCAGCAGGCTCATGTCGGTGATCGCCTCGTAATGGATCTCGACGCGGTAGTTGCCGAGGGGAAAACCGCCGGTCGGCTGCTTCATCATCAGGTAGCCCCCCGTATCCTCGTTCTCGAACTGCGCCCGGTCCACGTGGAGGAGGGTCCCGACAGGTTTCCCTTCGGGGTCCTCCAGGATGAAGCGCCCGACGAGCCGGAAGATATCAAAAGCCGATTGTAGAAACTCGACGACGACGTAGATCGCCGGCGTATCCGGCGTGAACGTATTGGTGATCCCGACGGCCTTCACGGCGTGGAGCCCGGCCTTGCTGTCGTCAATCTCGAAGCCGCGCGCGGTCACAATATTGCGGAACAGGCCTCCGCGGAAACTCCCTTTTCCTTCCCCGACCGGATTGACCAGCGGGACGATGACGGGCGCCGGCTTCGCCTCATTCGCGGGCGACGCCGGCGGCAGCGCCAGTCCGGTCACCGTCGCGGCCAGGGCGAGCGCCAGACCCGTGCCCGCGCGTACGATCATCGGGGACCTGTCGCTTGGCCCGTGTCTCCCGGATGTGCACCGTGACGGGCGGCCACCAGCTCGCGGTCGATGTACTGCCGGAGCGCGTCCAATGATTGGAACCCGGACAGGTAGCGCCCGTTGATGAAGAAGGTCGGGGTCCCGCTGAGCCCCAAGGCCTGGGCGTCCGCGAGGTCCCTGGTTACGGCGACCTTCGGCCGATTGCTGCTCAGGCAGGCGGCGAAGTCCGCAGTGTTCAACTTCAGACGCTCGGCCAACTGCACGTAATCCGACGGTTGGAGATCGGGCGCTTTGGCAAAGAGGGCGTCGTGATAAGCCCAGAACTGGCCCTGCTCGTGCGCACAGTGGGCCGCTTCGGCCGCCGGGCGCGCCTGCGGGTGCGACGCGAGGGGAAAGTTCCGGTAGACGATCCGGATCTGCTCCCGATAGAGGCTGCGCACCTCCTGCAAGACCGGGAGGCTCTCCTTGCAGACTGGACACTCGAAATCCGCGAACTCGACGATCGTGACCGGCGCCGCCGGCGACCCCCACGTGGGGCCGTCTCCCAAGGGAACGGTCAGGACGGGAGGCTCAGGGGAACGCAGCGTCACCGTCACCTGGGCCTCGCGGGACAACCGCTCGACCAGTTCCTGGAGCGCTCGCCCCGCGCGTTCGCGGACCAGGGCGCTCCGCGCCTCTTTGTGGGCCTGCTCCGGGTCCGGCGGCAGCTTGGCTCGGTCCGCCCGCACGCGCGCGGCGATCTCCTCTGGCGTGATCGTCGCGATCTGGGCCTGGACCTCCGCCGTGACGTAGGCCGACACCGTCTGCCCGCGTTCGCCCGCCGCCCGCGCGAGCAGCCGCTCGACGATCGTCTGGTCCAGCTTCCGTCGCGTCAGGCGATACTTCTCCACCTCCAGATCGTAGAGCGGGAGCCGGAGCGCCTGCTCGATCTCCGCCGCCGTGATCGGCGTGCCGCCCACGGTCGCCACGACCGACGAATCGGCCCGGGCCGGAGAGGGCAGGAGACAGGCCGCCGCCGTCAGGAGTCCCCAGCCGATGATGTGATAAGTCTTCATGGAAGGCCTCTGGGGATCATACTACTAAGCTTCTTCCCTCACACGCAACTACGGCCTCCATGAATAATCCGGGCTCGCGCCCTGCATGGTAGAATCCAGCCATGCGCGCGGCTCGTCTGCTCTGGCTGCTCGTCTTCCTGGGCACGCCGTGGACCGGCCTGCCCGCCTGCGGCCTGCAGAGCGACGCGATCGTGGTGATCGCGCTGCATCCCAAGAATCCCAACATCCTCTACATCGCGACGAACGACTACATCTACAAGTCCCGCGACGAGGGGAGGTCCTGGGAGGCGATCTCGCACAGTATGTCTCACTCG
Source organism: Nitrospirota bacterium (assembly GCA_005877615.1). GTDB lineage: Bacteria > Nitrospirota > Nitrospiria > Nitrospirales > NS-4 > NS-12. Next base: position 24,215 of record VBOD01000115.1, read on the forward strand.
CGCGTGATCACGATGGCTATTGATCCAGCCTACCCGGCCACCGTCTATGCCGGGACGAAGGGCGACGCGGTCTACAAGAGCTATGACGGCGGCCAGCGGTGGGTCTCACAGAGGACGGGCCTGGATGACGTCACTGTCACGTCGGTCGTGAACCAGATCGTGTTCGATCCGCGCGACATTGACACCCGCCCACCCCCGGCGCGCCAAGACGCGCCCCTTCCCGTGACCCGGCTGTTCGCTGCGACGACGATGGGCGTCTTCGAGTCGGAAGACGGCGGCGAGACGTGGACGAAGCGCATGAACGGGATGAAGGAAGTGCTGATGGTCGTCACGCTGGCCATTGACCGGGCGCGCCCCGACATCATGTATGCGGGGACGAGCGGCGGCGTGTACAAATCGTCGGACCGTGCCAGAACTTGGACGAAGGTCCACCAAGGTATGATCTCTTCAGATGTCCTGTCATCGGGCCGCGCCCTGATGGTCAACACCGTCCTCATCGATCCGCAACGGCCGGACACCGTGTACGCCGCGACGCTGAACGGGCTCTACAAGACTGAGGACGGCGCGCGGTCCTGGACGCGCACCGGGCAGGACCTGCCCGACCAGATGATCAGCGCGCTGGCGCTCGATCCGTCATGGCCGGGCACGCTGTACGTCGCGGGACGCCAAGGGGTCTTCAAGAGCATCGACGGGGGACGGACCTGGCAGGGCAAGAACGCGGGGCTGGCAAGCCTCAACGTCCGCTCGCTGGCGCTCAGCCCCGAGGATCCGAAGACCATCTATCTCGGAACGAACGGCAGCGGGCTCTATCGGAGTCGCGACGGCGGGGAAACCTGGGAGACCTTGCCGCTGACCGCAGCCAAGAGGATGTAAGCGCGTGTCAGCGCGACATGATCTTGATCAGGCCATCCGCGACCTTGGGGTCGTAGATGCCTTTGCCGACACCGCGGGCGATTTCGTCCAGGGCGACGTGGCGCTCCCAGGGGTCCCGGTACGGACGCCAGGAGATCAGCGCGTCGTACGCGTCGGCCACCGCCACGATCCGGGAACCGAGCGGGATGTCCTCGCCCTTGAGCCCGTCCGGATAGCCCGTGCCGTTGTAGTTCTCGTGGCTGTGATACACGATCTTGATGAGCTCTTCGTTATCGTAGCCCATCTTCCGCAGGGTTCTGGCCCCTTCCACCGGGTGCATCTTCACCATGTCCAGCTCCCAGGAACTGAGGCTCCCCATGCGGTTGAGTAGATGATGGGGTACGATCTCCTTGCCGATGTCCGCCAGAAAGCCGGCGTGGAGGATGTCGAGCTTATCCTTATCTGGCAGGTTGAAATAGGTGGCGAGGGTGTAGGCGAAGATGGCGACCATCTTGGAATGGCCGATGCTGCCGTCCAAGGCCTCCACGGGCAGGATCACATCGGACGGGATCTGGATGAGATTCTGCACGTACTGGTACTCGTGCGCGAAGCCCTGCGAGACCTTCTTTCGGTCCTCGAAGGGATCCTTGACGCCGATGACCTCGTAGGCCTCGATGCGCTGCCGCCGGCCTTTGATGTTGAGCTTCTCGCTCGCGCGAAGCTTCAGGCCGGCCTCGGCGTACGCCAGCTTGAACTTCATCTCCTTCGGATCCAGGTGCAGGGCGCGCTCGAAATACTGCAGGGCCTCGACCGGCTCGTTGAGTTCGAGATGGATTTGCCCGATCTGGAAATGGTGCAAGGCGTTGTTCGGTTCCTCCGTGACCTTTTCGTGGAGCGCCTCCAGCTGTCGCTCCTTGTCCGTCTCCAGCACTTCCTTGGCGGGCAGGTCGCGCTTCTTGCGGGCATCAATGAAGAGGTTGACGGACTCGTACGTGTACCGGTCGATCAGCACCTTGCCCGGCACGCAGGCTTTCTGCAGCCGCGCGGCGATGTTGACCACGTCCCCGATAGCGGTATACGACTGGCGCTTGCTTCCGACCAGGCCCGTGATGGTGGACCCTGAGCACACCCCGATGCGCATCTCCCAGGGATAGTTCATCTTGGCCGTCTTCTCCTGCATCTTGATCGCCGCCAGCACGGACAGGATCCGGTAGGTCTCGATATCCAGCGGCGCCCCGAACTCGCACATGATGGCGTCGCCCATGTATCGATCGATGTGGCCGCGATAGGTCAGCAGGATGGGCTCCATGTCGCCGATGTAGCGGTTGAGATCGCGGATCACGACCTCGGGGGGATTCTGCTCGGAGTGGGTGGTGAAGCCGACGAGGTCGGAGAACAGGACGCTGACGTTGCGCTTCTCGTTGCGCAGCCGCCCCTCGATGATCAATTTGACCACAGAGGAGTCCATGGTGGAGTACAGCGCCTCCTCCACCTTGGCCTTGAGGGACTCGATGGATTGCTTGGACTTCTCCAGCTCCTCGGTCCGTTCCTTGACCTTGTATTCCAGGTTTTCGGCGTAGTCCTTCAGCGTCGCGTTGGCGCGGTTGAGCTCCTCGGTGCGCTCCCGCACCTTGACCTCCAGGTTTTCGCTGTAGTCTTTTAGCGCCACGTGGGCGTGGTTAAGCTCCTCCTGCCGGCGCTGAAGCTCCTGATTCAGGAACGCCAGGTTATCGGCGCTGGCCTTCAGCGCCACGTTGACCACGTTGAGTTCATCCTGCTGTTTCTGGAGCACCTCGTTCTGCCGCCGTGTGGTTTCAAACTCCCGGGCCAGCTTCTCATGCAACCCTCCGACGACCGCGCCGGCCAGGACGAGGAAGGACCCCCAGGTTAAGACTTGAAGATACAGCGCGATCTGCGGGTCTGCCGCCAGATTGCCTTGCGACGTCGAAAACGCTTCGGGCCGCACGTACACGTACAGCAGCATCACCAGGAAGGAGAAGACGGCACCCAGCACGGCCTTCGTTCGGCCCAGGTAGTAGCCGGCCAGGATGATCGGCAGAAAGTAGAAGTTCAGGAAGGCGATCTTCTGCTCGACGAAGTAGTTGATCAGGACGGTCGCGACGAGCGTGAGCAAGACAAACGCCTGCTCGAAATTCTTGAGCAGGTAGGCTTTAAGCCCTTCCAGAGAGACATCGCGGAACGCTCTCGGAGCGACGGCATGGGGTCCGCCAGGCGGGGTGGGCGAAGCAGGCGGTCTCGCAACCTGCGGCTCAGGAGTGCTGGATTTCTGCGGCGTTGTCGAATCGGATGGGGCCATACACCTAGTACCCGAGGCCTCGTTGTTCTTGGGGGAAGGTCACCCTATCCCATAGCTTAGGGCTTGTCAAGGCGAGCCCCTCGTTCCTGGTCAGGGCAAGGCCGACACCCAAGCACGCGATCTGAGGGTAGCTGAGAGCGATGAGGACGAGCGCCAGCTAGAGGGAAAACATCGAGTCGCCGTCAGGAGGAGCCATGCGCGTGGCTCTCAGCGTGATGCTGCGAATACTGTCTTTCTTGCCTATCGAGCCAGGGAAACAGCCTTTTGATCAACTCAACCGCTGCCTTCGGAATCGGTACGTGTCCGTTCTCCCACATGCTGACAGTGGTGCGCGATACCCCCACGATCTTGGCGAGAATCGCCTGGGAAAGTTTGAGCCGACGCCGGATGGTCACAAGGAGGGCCGGTTCCATGTAACTCTGCCCCTTCGGGCGACCACGACGCCGTGGGCCGACTGGCCCCTCTTCCGTTGGAGAAGACTTGCTCAAGGCGGCTTGTTCGTCTGCGTCGCTCATGTGAGATCTGCCCCCAAAAGATAAAGGCGCAATCGCATGCTCCTGCTTAGCGCTGGGAGCGAATCGATTGCGCCTTCAACTTACAGGCCTCGAAGCCTGCCCGCTAAGGCTGACTGAAGAGCAAAATTTCCTTAATTACACGACCTTGACGGGATTTTGTCAAGAAAATTTAGCATGGGGTGGTGGGCCGTGCAGGGATCGAACCTGCGGCCCGCTGATTAAGAGTCAGCTGCTCTACCAACTGAGCTAACGGCCCACCAGGAAGGATCGACGAGAAGCCGGGGTTGGCGCGCCTGACAGGATTTGAACCTGTGGCCCCAAGCTCCGGAGGCTTGTGCTCTATCCACTGAGCTACAGGCGCACCGGCCCAGCGAAGAGGCACCTTAGCACACTGCTTCGGGATGTGTCTAGCTGGGCTGCTGGCTTGGTTTGGCGGGTTCGGGTTGGGGCTCGTCGTCGATCGGCGGCAGTTCGAAGATCAGCTCGCCGGTCTCCGGATCGTAGAAGCCCTGGCCGTCGATCTGGACCATGCCGTCACAGTTCTCCTCGAAGAACTGGAGGATCCAGCTGTTGAAGTCGTAGCCTTCCTCCGTGATGTCGTTCTTGTCCAGGATGTTCGCAATGTAGAACCGGCAGCCCCGCAACTGGTCCACGACGCGCCAGTTATCGATCTCGCGGTGGGCCTCCACGTAGTTGAGCAGGCCCTCGGTGTCCTGCTTGAAGATGTCGTCCTGGGCGCTTCCCTTGCGCACACAGGTGACGAGGATCGGTTTGCGGTCCTTCGCGTACCCGACCTCGATCCCGACCCAGTTCCAGCTGTTCAACAGCTTCTCGTTGACGTCCGCCGTGATGATCGGGGTGGCGCCCCGCGCCTTCAGATAGTCGACCAGCAGGCTCAGCGGGGGCGGCTCCTTGCGCAGGCAGAAGACGCGCGTGAAAAACTCCTTCGGTTCCTTCTGCTGGGCGCCGGTGATGGTAATGACGGGAATTTCGGCCATGTGTGCAGTCTAGCCCAGCATCTCCAGGGAATTCAAGGACGGGGCGGCGCCAAGGCGCGGTGTATAATGGAGATTGAAAGGATCCGAGGCCATGGGCGTCGCCACAGAGGCCGACATCCGCCGCCGCGCGGCGCGGCTGTACGAGGCCGCGACCGCGACCATGCCCCGCCTCCTCGACCGCAAATGGTGGACCGGCCGGCTCCTCGAGTGGGCCGTCCGCGACGAAGCCTTCAAGGTCCAGCTCTTCCGCTTCATCGACGTCCTGCCCACCCTGAAGACCCCGTCCCAGATCAAGCGTCTCGTGGACGAGTATTTTGGCCAGGACTCCGACCTGCGGGACGCGCCGGGCTGGCGCTCGCTCATGCGCTGGGGCATGCGGGCCCTCTCGTCCGTCGGCTTCGGAGCCGGCGTGACCGCCGACACGATCTACAACCAGGCGATCCAGATGGCCAACCAGTTCATCGTGGGCGCCGGCATGAAGGAGGCGCTCCCGGCCGTCTCCGACCTCTGGAAGCGCGGCATCGCGCACTCGGTGGACCTCCTCGGCGAGGCAACGGTCTGCGAGCCGGAAGCCGAGGCCTATGCCGCCCGCTACCACGAGGCCATCACGGCCCTGGCAGAGGCCATGCGCGAATGGCGGCCCTGGCCCCTTCTCGAAGCCGACCATCTGGGCCCGCTGCCACGGGCCCAGGTGTCAATCAAGCTGTCGGCGCTCGACTCGCAGTTCGATCCGATCGATCCGGAGGGCTGCTACACGGCCGTTGCAGCCCGGTTGCGCCCGCTGCTCAGAGCGGCCATGCAGCACGGGGTGGCCGTCACCTTCGACATGGAGCACTACGAGTGGAAAGACCTGACGCTCTGGATCGTCCGACGCCTCCTTTTGGAAGACGAGTTTCGCTCTTATCCCCTCGCCAGTCTGGCGCTGCAGGCGTACCTCAAGGACACCGAACGCGACGTCCGCGAGCTGCTCGCCTGGGCCGAGGCCCGCGGGACGCCGATGGGCGTCCGCCTGGTCAAGGGCGCCTACTGGGACTACGAGACGATCATGCACCGCCAGCGCGGGTGGCCCGTGCCAGTCTTCGCCCGCAAGGACAATACCGACGCCTGCTACGAACGGCTGATCCCGCTCCTGCTGGAGCACCACGCGGTGATCCGGCCGGCATTTGGCACGCACAACCTGCGCCACGTCGCGATGGTGATGGCCGAAGCCGAAGGGCGCGGGCTCGCAGCGAAGGTCATGGAGCTCCAGATGCTGTACGGGATGGCCGAGCCGCTGCAGGCTGCCGTCGTGGACGCCGGCTATCGCCTGCGGGTCTACGCACCGGTCGGCGATTTGATCCCCGGCATGGCCTATCTCGTCCGGCGCCTGTTGGAGAACACCGCCAACGAGTCCATCCTGCGGCGACAGTTCCTGGGCAACCAGAGTCTCGACGAGCTGCTGAAGCCGCCAGCCATCGAGAAGACGCCTCCCTCCCTCCCCCTCAAGGAGGTCAGCACGGGTGGGGGGGGCTCCGAACCCGACTTCACGAACGAGCCCCACACGGATTTCTCCCGCGCCGAGGCCCGCGAGCGCATGCGCGCCGCGCTCGTCACCGTGCGCGCCACGCTCGGACGGCGCATTGAGTTGGCCTTCCCCCCGCCCAAGGGCCTCACGAGACCGACTCTGACAGCACGCAACCCGGCCAGGCCCGAAGAGGTGGTCGGTGTCGTGAGCGCGGCGGTCCCCGAGGACGTGGACGAGGCTGTCGCCCGCGCGGTGGCGGGCGGCCGGTCTTGGGCAGCGACGCCCGCGCCGGACCGGATGGCGGTCTTGGCGAAGTCCGCCGACCTGCTGCGCCGGCGCCGGTTCGAGATGGCCGCGCTGGAAGTCTTCGAAGTGGGCAAGGGCTGGCGCGATGCCGATGCCGACGTGGCCGAGGCCATCGATTTCCTCGAATACTACCGCCGACAGATGCGCCGCCTGGCGGAGCCGACCCGTCTCGGGACGCTGCCGGGGGAGCTCAACCACCTGGTGTACCGGCCGCGTGGCGTCGTGGCGATCCTCTCCCCGTGGAACTTTCCGCTCGCGATCCCGACCGGCATGGTGGCCGCGGCGCTGGTCACCGGCAACGCCGTCGTGTTCAAGCCCTCGGAAAGGTCCCCGGTCACCGGGCACGCGCTGGTGGCGGCCTTCCGCGAGGCCGGGCTCCCGGAGGGCGTACTGCAATTTCTGCCCGGCGAGCCGGAGGCGGGCCGCCGCCTGGTCGCGCACCCCGACGTCCCCGTCATCGCCTTCACCGGCTCCAAGGCCGTCGGCCTCCAGATCATTGCCGATGCGGCGCGAGTCGCGTCGGGGCAGCGGGAGGTGAAGAAGGTCATCGCAGAGATGGGAGGCAAGAACGCGATCATCGTGGACGACACCGCCGATCTGGATGAAGCTGTGGCAGGCGTGATCGCCTCCTTCCTGGGCTACCAGGGGCAGAAGTGTTCCGCCTGCTCGCGCGCGATCGTCCTGGACACCATCCACGACGCGTTCGTCGAGCGGCTGGTGGAGGCCGCGCGCAGCGTGCGCATGGGTCCACCCGAAGAGCCGGGCGCGGGGCTCGGCCCCTTGATCGATCAACGCGCAGTGCAGAAGATGCAAGACTATCTGGTTGTCGCGAAACAGGAGGGGACGCCCGTGCTGCTGCCAGACCTCGCGCGATGGCCGGGGCCGAACTTCGTCGGACCGACGATCGTCACGAACATCCGCCCGGAGCACCGCCTGGCCCGCGAAGAGATCTTCGGGCCCGTCTTGGCGGTGTTGCGGGCGCGGGACTTCGACGAGGCCCTGGCCGTCGCCAACGCGACCGAGTACGCGCTCACCGGCGGGCTCTTCTCCCGTAGCCCCCGCAACATCGCGCGGGCCCGGGAGGAGTTCCTGGTCGGCAACCTGTACATCAACCGGGGGATCACGGGCGCGCTGGTGGGCCGCCAGCCATTCGGCGGAGGCCGCCTCTCCGGCATCGGAGCCAAGGCGGGAGGACCGGACTACCTCCTCCAGTTCGTCTCGGGCTCTGTCCTCTCGGAGAACACGCTGAGACGCGGCTTTAGCCCGGAGTTGTCCTGACCTTTTCCTCAGTTGCGATCTTGCTTCAGTCCAGTCCGCTCGCTATGCTGCCGCCATGAGGTCCATGGCGCTCCTGCTGGCCTGCCTCGTGCTGGCATCCTGCGCGACCGCGCCGGCCTACGACGAGAGCTGGACCTGGGACTCGCCGGTGTTCGACGAGCAGGCGGTCCTGGGGCAGGCCGGCCTGCTGTCGTCGCAGCAGGACGCTCTTTTCACGTCGATCTGGACGCTGGGCGGCGGCGCGCTGCGACGCCGGCAGGAGTATCAGCTGCGGACGCAGCACGAACTGTGGGTGCGCCGGCAGGTGGAACTGAAGCGGCTGAACGTCGAGGAAGCCCACGCACGGATCCGGGATTACACGCCCTCCAAAGAGCACTGACCGGGAGCGAAAAAATTTCGAGTGGGGCGAAAAAAAATATTGCGTGTGGAAAATACTGTGCTATAGTGCGACACCATGATGCGAGTTCAGCGTAGCCAGATACCCTCACAACCATCACAGCAACCAGGAGGTGCTCCGTATCGATGAACGCATTAGACAACGCTGAAGGTGCCGTCTTACCAACGATGGCCCCAACCTCCGCTCCCGTAGAATCACCGGAGGAGTTGATCAGGGAGGGGAAAGCTTGGGGCCTCTCCACTGCAGTTGATCTTCTCGACTGTAGGCCTGAAGCCATCCGGGACCGAGACCACATCAAGGCCTACGTCATCGCGCTTTGTAAACTGATCGGGATGAAACGTTTCGGGGAGTGCCAGATCGTCCATTTCGGTAAGGGACGGGTGGCAGGCTACTCGATGCTCCAGCTCATCGAGACGTCCCTGATCAGCGGGCACTTCGCCAACGACACGAATCGGGCGTACCTCGACATCTTCAGCTGCAAGGGCTACGACCCGGTGGTGGTGGAGGAGTTCTCCCGGAAGTTCTTCGGAGCGCGCAACAGCGCCGCTGCCGTCACCGTGCGCTACTGAGCGCAACTGGCCGGGACCGAGCCGGGGCCGGCTCGAGCCCGTCAGGTTGGCAGCGAATTCACGACATCAATCAGCTGGCGGAGGCCTCCCGCGCTTCGCCAGTTATAGGGCACGACCAGCCGCGGAAGCGACAGGACCTCCGGTTCATCGGCTTCCTCCGGGAGGGCTGCCCGCTGCTCGATCTTGCCTTCCTGGCACAGGTGGGCAAACCGCACGTTGAGGTCGTCCACTTGCCCGGCTGTCAAAGGACGCTGCAGCCGCAGCGCCAGCCGCCCTTTCACGAACCGGCTGGAATGGTAGTTCCGATAGAAGCCCTCGATCTCGGCCACAGCGTCCTCGGCCGAGTGGACCACTCGGAAGAGCCCGAGATCCTCCGGGGCGATCAGCCGGGCCGCCAGCATGTTTTCCCGCACGAACTGTTCCCATCGCTGCCAGTAGGTCCCTCCCGGTAGATCCACCAGCACGATCGGATGCGGGTTGTTCTTGCCCGTCTGCAAGAGTGTGAGGAACTCGAACGTTTCGTCCTGTGTGCCGTACCCGCCGGGGAACACCGCGCACGCGTGGGACTCCCGCGCAAAGAACAGCTTGCGGGTGAAGAAATACTTGAAGTGGATGAGCTTGGGGTCGTCCACGATCGCCGGGTTGGGCTCCTGCTCGAACGGGAGGAGGATGTTCACGCCGAAGCTGTTCTCCCGCCCGGCCCCCTCGTTCGCCGCCCGCATGATCCCCTCTCCCGCCCCCGTGATGACCATGAACTCGCGTTCGGCCAGGAGGCGGGAGAAGCGCCGGGCCAGGCCATAAAGGGGGTTCTCCGACGGCATCCGCGCGGATCCGAAGATGGCGACCTTCCGCCGATGCCGGTACTGTCTGAAGAGCCGGAAGGCATAGCGCATCTCCCGAAGGCTGCGGTGAAGAATCTTGAGGTCCAACATGTCCAGACGCTGCCCCTGCAGCCGAATGACAGAACCCAGCAGGTCTTTGAGAAGTGCCGCCTGCGGGTCCGTCGCTGGCAACGCCAGCAGCTCCTCGAGCTGTTGGCGCAGACGGTCCTCAGGAACCGGAGATGTGGCCATCGTCGCTGCCCTTCCTACAGGCCCTTACTTCTTCGGCTTGAGCGCCCGGTCCGCCACGACCACGTCGGCCAGGAACCGCGAGAGGGTCTGGCCCAACGCCTCGCTGTTGAGCTTTTCCAGATCTTTGAGATCGAAGAAGACCACCGTCAGGGTCCCCTCGCCGACCACTGTTGTGCGGACTATGCTGCCGTCGCCCACGTTGGCGGCCTTGAGCACCAGCCGGTTCTTGGCTGCCAGTTCGGTCCTGGCAAACCGAGTCACGGCCTCGCTCCAGTACGACTCGATCTGGCCGGACAACACCACATCGGCCGAGCCGGGGGCGACCGCCTGCCCCGGCTCCAGGCGCGTGACCTGAAAGCCCGCGCGCTTCAGGTACGCCAGCACGAAGTTCGTGACCTGATCGGCCGCCGACCCGCCGGCCGGCACCAACGTGTCCACTGTCGATTCCACGTAATGCTGGTAGCGTCCGACCTTGGTCTTGTCGCTCCGCACGTCCTCAAACGGGATCACCGCCACCCGCAACGGAGCGGTCACCTTTTCGGGAGCGGGCGCGGCATCCAGGTTGACCGCGAGCGGAATTGTCTGACCGGGGCCCCCGCACCCCCCTACTACAAGCGCCAGCATCGTCGCCACCACCGACCACGCAATGTGTTTCACTGTCCTGCCTCCTTCCCCTGAGATTCATGCATGCAAACAGTTCGACCGATGGGTCGAGCTTAGCCGATCAAGAAAGAGCCGCGCAAGCACAGGAATGGAAACTTAGACCCGCTTTTTGAGGCTCAGCATGTACGCCGTGAGGTCGTTGAGTTCCTGCTCGTTCAGTGGGAACTTGGGCATGATCGATCCTGGTGAGGTGGACTGAGGATCGCGGAAGTGCTTGATCAGCCAGTCACGGTCGCGCTGGTCCCCGACGTAGGAGAGGTCAGGCCCCACCGCACCACCCTCGCCGTGGATCCGATGGCATCCCATGCACCCGAACCGCTCATAGAGGGCCCTCCCCGATACGACTGCGGGATCGGTCCGCTTCATCGCCTGCAGATCGCGCACGGACAGCCCGATCAGGACAAAGACACCGACCAGGAACACCGTCCCCACGCCGATCACGAGCGGCCGGGACGCGGGCTCCCGCTCGTGATGAGGGTCCAGGAACGGCAGCGCCAGCAGCAGGGCGATGAAGGCGCCGGGGAGCACCCACGTGGCGATCGGCCCCAAGACAGGCCCCTCCATGTACTTGAGGAATTGGTAGTAGAACAGAAAGTACCATTCCGGCACGGGGATGAAATTATGGTCCGACGGATTCACCTTGTCCGCCAGGGGAAAGGGCACGAGCAGCGCCAGTAGGACGACCACCAGGAAGACGCCGAGCATGACCACCGCGTCCATGAAGACCTGGCGGGGATAGAACGCTTCGCGGCGCTGGGCCGCACGTTCCTTGCTCCAGGGCCCGGCCGGACCCACGCGCCGCAGGATGAACATGTGCAGCGCGATCAGCATCATGATGGCGGCCGGCAAAAACAGGATGTGGACCGCGAAGAAGCGCGACAGGGTCAGGGCGCCCAGCGTGTCGCCCCCGCGCATGACCTTGACCAGGAAGGTGCCGACGAACGGGACACTGCCGACCATGTTGATCCCCACCTGGGTAGCCCAGTACGCGTTCTGGTCCCAGGGGAGCAGGTAGCCGGTGAAGGCGAACCCCATCGTGAGCAGGAGCAGCAGGACGCCGACCATCCACATCAGCTCGCGGGGCGGCTTGTACGCGCCGTACAGGAAGACCTGGAGCATGTGCAGGCCGATGGCCACCACCATCGCGGAGGCGCCCCAGTGATGGAGGCCCCGCACGAACGGGCCGAACAGCACCTGCGTTTCGATGTAGCGGATGCTGTCGTACGCGTGGTCGGGCGTCGGCGCGTAGTAGACCGCCAGAAACATCCCCGTGATCGCCTGGAGGAAGAAGAGGAAGAGCGTGGCCGAGCCGAAGACGTAGATCCAGGAGGCGCCCCCGGGGATCGGCTCGTCGAGCAAAGTCTCCTTGACGGGCTCCAGTTTGAGCCGGCTATCCAGCCAGGCGTAGAGGCGGGAGAGCATGGCTAGATTTCAATCTGCTGCTTGGTGCCGGACTTAAATTCCTTGTACTGCACCAGCAGATGTCCGTTTTCGATCTTGACCGGTAGGCGGTCCAGCGACCGGGGCGCCGGCCCCCCGACGACCTTCCCATTAAGGTCGAACACGCTCCCATGGCACGGACATTTGAACTCTTTCTCACCAGCATCCCACCGATAGCCGCAGCCGAGATGCGTGCAGATGGGGGAGTAGACCGTGACCTCGTTCGTCGCCAGGCGCAGCGCCCAGATGCCCTTCACGGCCGCCACTTCCATGTAGCCGTCGGTGATCGTCATGACCAGGTCGCGCTGGGTCGGCTCGCCGACGGGAAGGTCGTCCATCGGGCCGGCGTCCACCCACCTGAGCTCGCGCCGCTTGAGCGCGGGTGAGGCCACGTAGCCGGCCAACGGCACCGCCAGGCTGATGCCGATCAGGCCGGCCGCCGCGACGATCAGCCACGTCAAGAAGCTCCGCCGCGAACCGGAAGGTGTGTTGGTGCGCTTATTCTTCATCATCAGGCGTGGGGCGGCCGACGGGGCCGCCCAGGCGGGCCCGCCGGGCCAATAGCCAGGCGAAGACCAGGGTGCCGAACGGGAAGGTCAAGACCGCGCCCACCATCCAGCGGTTAGCCTCGGCGAAGATGGTCGCCGTCTTGTAGATGAGCAGCAACAGGAAGGCGTCGGCGATGAGCCCGGTGACGAGCAGGCTCATCGAGACGGTGGGCAGGAACTGGTTGCCGCGCGTCGTTGCGAAAGAGACGATCAGCGAGGCGCCAAACATCAGGGCGGTGAAGAGGGCCATGGACTGCAAGTTTTCCGCGTACCGCAGCGCGAGGGCGGAGGCCGGCCCGGTGACTCCGCCCGCTGCGATGTTCCATCCGCATTCCGGGCAGACTGGATCATCCGAGGCAATGAGACGGCACTTGGGGCATATCCGCATGGCGACCTGCATTATAGCGTACTTCGTTGATCCCACCGACCGGAAGGTGTACCCTAAAGGACGCTCAATGAGGTCGCGGCGTGGCACAACTCGATCCAAAAGAGCGGCGCATTCAAAAGCTCGAGATTATCCTGAACGTGGCCAAGGCCATGTCCACGGAGCGGGACCTCGGCACCCTGCTCGAGGAGATCGTGGAGCACGCCCGCTCGGTGGTCGACGCCGCGCGCGGCAGCATCTTCCTTCTCGATAAGGACAAGAACGAACTCTGGAGCAAGGTGGCCCAGGGCGTCCGGGAAATCCGCTTCCCCGCCGACAAGGGCATCGCGGGCCACGTCGCCCAAACGAAAAAACCCCTGAACATCCCCGACGCCTATGCGGACCCCCGGTTCAACCCCGCCGTGGACAAGGCGACAGGATTCCACACCCGGAATATGCTCACCGTTCCGATGCTCTCCACCAAGGATGAGGTGGTCGGGGTGCTCCAGGTGCTCAATAAGAATCCTGGGGACCACAGGGCCGAAGTCGAGAAGGGCGCCCCTGGACCTCCATTCGATGCAGAAGACGAGGAGATGCTGTTGGCCCTGGGAGGCCAAGCCGCCTCCGCCATCGAGAACGCGATCCTCTACGACGAGATCAACAAACTGTTCGAAGGCTTCATCGCGGCCAGCGTGGTGGCCATCGAATCCCGCGATCCCACGACCTCCGGCCACTCTGGCCGCGTCGCCACCCTTACGTGTGGCCTCGCCGAAGTCGTGGACCGGGTCGACACCGGTCCCTATGCCAAGGTCACCTTCGACTACGACCAGATGAAGGTGATCCGCTACGCCTCACTCCTGCACGACTTCGGGAAGGTGGGCGTGCGCGAGCACGTGCTGGTCAAGGCCGAGAAGCTCTACCCCAACGAGGTCGCGCTCCTGAAGGCCCGCTTCGCGTTCATCAAGCGGACGCTGGAGAAGGAGGCGCTGGAACGCAAGATCTCCGTGTACCAGTTCTCCAATCCCGGCGAGACCGTCGCGCTGCTGGCAAAGCTCGATGAGAAGCTCGGCCACCAGCTCGACGACGCCGACGAGATCCTGCGCTTCCTGCTGGAGTGCAATATCCCGACGGTGCTGGAGAAGGGCGGATTCGAGCGGCTCAACGAGATCGCCGCTAGGACGTACAGCTCCTTTGACGGCCCCAAACCGTATGTCACGGCCCCCGAGCTCGTGAGCCTCG
>VBOD01000056.1 GCA_005877615.1 Nitrospirota bacterium
GGGATTGTCGTTGCCGTCCTTCTTAGACTTCAGGATGGCGTCCACGGTCTCCATACCGCGGACGACTTCGCCGAACACCGTATACTGCCAGTCCAGGCTGCCGCAGTCGTCGGCGCAAATGAAAAACTGGGAGCCCGCGCTGTTGGGATCGTTGCCGCGCGCCATGGACAGCGTGCCACGGCGATGGGGCCGGCTGTTGAACTCAGCGGGGATCGTGTAGCCGGGGCCGCCGAGCCCGTGCGTGGCCCGGTTCATGGTCTTGCTGTTCGGATCGCCTCCCTGGACGACCTTGAGACCGGGAGGATTGACCCGGTGGAACGTCGTGCCGTTATAAAACCCGACCGCCGCCAGCTTGAGGAAATTCTCGCAATGGCGCGGGGACACGTCGAAGTAGAACTTCACTTCGAGCTCCCCGTACTTGGTGGAAATGACCGCACGCGTATCTTTCTTCGCCACGCTCACGGGAATCTGACCCTTGCGCTAATGCCGGGGAGCGGGGTTGCGCGAAGTCGCGATGCCCTGGTTCGTGGAGACCCAGTGCGCGCCGTGGTCCTCCGTCTTGAAGACGCCCCCGCTCGTGCCGGCGTACACCGTCCCGTCCTTGCCCACCGCGAAAGACTGGATCGCCCGTTCGGTCAGGCCGTTATTGACCTGCATCCAGGTCTTGCCCTGATCGCTGCTCCGGTACATGCCGATGCCGGTCCCCACGAACCAGGACGGCTCGCCGATCGCAATCCCCCGGACGGAGGCGTTCGCCAGTTGCCCGCCGATGATGCGCCAGGTGTCCCCGCGGTCCGTGCTCACGTAGACGCCGTTGTCGGCCGTCCCGGCATAGAGGGTGCCCGTCTTGTCCACGACCAGCGAGCGCACGAAATTCGCCGGGAGCTGATCGCGCGGATGCGACAGCCGTGACGGAGTGATGCGGGTCCACTGCGCGGAGCCGGCCAGCTTGCGGTACATCCCCATTCCCGTGGTCCCGGCGTACATGGTGCCCTGGTGATCCACCACCAGCGCGCGCACCAGAAGATTGCTGAGGCCCTGGTTGTCGGCCTCCCATCGCTCCCCGCTATCCTTGGACCGGAAGACGCCAGACCCCGTGCCGGCGTACAGCACGCCCTGGTGGTGGAACAGCACCTGGGTCTCCAGGCGCTCCAAGCCGGCATTCACCGGCGTCCAGGACTTGCCTCCGCTCTTGCTCCGGAAGATCCCGCCGCGCAGCGTGCCCGCGAAGACGGCCTTGTCGGGCGCGACCGCGACCACGTAGACATAGGGGTCCGTCATCCCCTCGTTGACGGCCGTCCAGGACTTGCCGCCGTCTTCGCTCTTGAAGACGCCTCTGCCGAAACTGCCCGCGTAGACTGTCTGCCCTTCGCCCAACGCCAGCGATTGGATGCTGACGAAGCTCTCCGGGCCGAGCTCGTCCAGCACGCCGCCTGGGCTGAGTTGAGCGAGCGCGCCCCCAGAGGCCAATCCCGCCACGAGGACGACGAAGAAAAGAATTCTCCTGCCCGCCGTCCCTTCGGGAACCTTGACGGGCTCGTCCATTTCTTCTGCGGGAGGGGCTGGAGGACGGCCGAAGAGGCGTGCGCACAGGATACCGACTTCATAGAGGATGATCAGTGGCCCCGCCATGAGCAGCAGGTTGAACAGATCCGAGGTCGGCGTGAGGATCGCCGAAAGGATGAGGTTCACCATGATGGCATGCTTGCGGTACCGCGCCAGGAGATCCGGAGTGACGACCCGCAACCGGGACAGCAACGTGATCGCCAGCGGAAGCTCGAAGGCGAAGCCGAACGTGAGGAGAAACTTCACATTGAAGTCCACGTAAAAGCCCACACCGAGCTGGGGCACCAGCGCCCGGTCGATGCCGAACTGCAGCATGAACTGGAGCGCCAGCGGGACGATCACGAAATTCGCGAAGGACACGCCCATTGCAAAGAAGACCGAGGCGATGGCGAGGAACGGCACGATCCAGCGGCGCTCGCCCGGCAAGAGGGCCGGCTCGATGAACTTCCACAGGTGGTACAGGAAGACCGGCATGGACAGGGTGATGCCCCCCAGCAGCGCCACCTTGATCGCCGCGAAGATGGCTTCCGTCGGCGCGTAAAAGATGAGGTCGTCGTGGTAGGGTTTTTTGAGCCAGGTGATCATCTCGTCGGCGTGGGGAAACGTGAGGACGCAGGCCACGATGAACGTGAACCCGCACCAGTAGAGCCGCCGCTTGAGGTCGGCAATGTGCCGCTGGAGCGGCGTGCGGACAGGCTCTCCCCGGAGAGCCTCTGCCGAGGCGCTGCCCATCGAGACGCTCAGGACGACGGGCCGGCCGCCAGAGATCGCTGGTGTTTGAACTGACGGATGATTTCAGCCAACTTGTCCTTGGTCGCAAGCTTGTCGAACTGGATGCGCTTCTTCCGCTGTTCCTCCTCCGGAGTCAGGAAATGCAGTCGGGTGAGCTCCGCGAGTTGGTGTTCGAGCCGCTGATGGGTCTCCTCCAGCGTTCTGAACTCTGGGGACTCCTTGCGAACCAAGTCCAAGATGGCAGGGTCTTCGCTCAGCATCGTGTGCCCTCCTTTCTCTAGCAGTTCTCGCATCATGATGACCGCATCTTCGCGTGGGTGATCGTAATATCCCTTGCGGACGCTCTTCTGGACAAACCCGAGCTTCCGGTACATCGCGAGGGCGGCCGCGTTCGACGCCCGCACCTCGAGCAGCGCCATCCGGGCGCCGGGCGCCGCCCCAGCCGTCAGCGCGTGACGGACCAGCGCCGTGCCGAGACCACGGCGCCGGACTTCGGGTCGGACAGCCAGGTTCATAAGGTGCAGCTCCTCAAAGACCATCCAGAACATGATATACCCCAGGAGCGCGCCCGCCCCCACGCCCTCCCCGAATCCCGCCTCGCCCGCCCGCAGCACCAGATTCGTCGCGAACGCGTTGCCGTGCAACTCGCCGAGGAACATCTTGCGGCTCCAGGGCTCGCTGAACGACCGCTGCTCCAGGGCCAGGACCTCATCGAGGTCGCTCTCCTGCATCGGAAGCAGTCTGAATGATCCATCCACCATCACGACGTCAGACGGGCCACTGGCGATTTGATGAGCCCCTTGTCCCAGTTGACTTCGGCTTCGGTCCGGCGCAGGTAGACTGGGACCACATCCGCATTCGGCCTGATGCCCTCGGCGAGCCGGTTGCGCCCCAGCCGGGCGACGACCGCCGCGGACGGGACTGCGCCAAGCCCACGCTCGGTCACACGGATCGTCGTACCGAGCTCCGCTTCGAGCTGCCTGCGATAGCGCGCCGCGCCGTTGCCGATCAGATGCACCGGCTGCTCGACGTCCGCCAGCGCCTCCTTGACGGTTTCGGGAGCCAGGACGGCATCCGCGTGCAGCCGCTCGAGGCGCCCGGCCCGGCGCTTGAACACGGCCAGATACACCTCGCCCCGGTAGGCGTCGAGCAGCGTACAGATCGTGATCTCCGCGGCCGGCTCGTAGCTTGCAGCGAGCGCTTCCAGCGTGGAGACGCCGACCACCGCCGCGCCGGTTCCAAGCGCGAGGCCTTTCGCCGTCGCCAGGCCGACGCGCAACCCGGTGAAGGATCCAGGCCCGATCGACACGGCCACCGCGTCGAGATCTTTGGCCGCCACGCCGGCCTTTCGGAGCACGTGGTCCACCGTGGGCAGGAGCAGCCCGCCGCGCGAGCCTTTCGCGTCATACGAAGCCTCGGCCAGGAGGCGATCATCCTCGAGCAGGGCCACGCTTTGGGCAGGGGTCGCGGTCTCGATCGCCAGCATGCGCATCAATGGTCTCCTCCCACCTCGACCGAGCCCCAATCCTGCGACGTCAGTTCCGGGTTCGGAATCACGTCATGAAAGGTCAGCACCAGCTTGGCGCGTCCCAGGCCGTCCTCCGCCTGCACGCGCGTGGGCCACGTCAGGGGGCCCGCCGAAGTGGAGCCGACCGCGCGATAGTCCTGATAGACCATCGTCGCCTGCAAGGCACCCGTCGCGTCGAAGAGGTCCTGGCGGGCGACTTCCAACGTGCTGCGCGTGAACCATAGGCGCCGCGCGACGTTGCCCCCGTCGGATACGGGCATCACATCCAGCACGTACTGGTCGTTCTCCTCGCGCAGGACGACCTGATCCGTCGGCAGGAACGTCCCGCCCAGGCTCCCCAGGGTCGCCAGCAGTCCCAGCGAGATCGGCGCGCCAAGGGCGTTCTTGTGATCCAGCTCGGCGACCGATCCTTTCTGGGATTTTCCCTGCATGGGGAACAGCAAGTGATACTGACCGTCGGCGAGCACCAGGTCAAACACGGCAAAGCCCATCCTGGCAAAGGTCTGCAACCGAATGGTTCCAGGACGCCGGTAGACCAGCGCCGCTTCCATGCGCTGGGGGGCCTTCAACGCCGCGCCGGACGCCTCGACCGCGAACTGGGCTTTCAGGGTCCGGACGGCGATCTCCCGCTCCCGGAGCAGGATCACCAATTCCTCCGCCGTCACCGTCAGCGGCGCTGAAGGGATCACCGGCACCCGCGCGCATCCGGCCAGTAGGACCAGGCCGAGTCCCGCGCTGCAGAGAGTCCGCGTCAGATTAGGTGAGGACCGCATCCAGGGCCTGTCCCACTTCCGCCACCCCGATGAGCTCCATGGACTCGATCGGCGGCATCTTCTCCAGATTGCGCTCCGGCAGCAGGCAGCGCCGGAAGCCCAGCTTGGCCGCCTCGCGCAAGCGGATCTCGCTGTGGCCGACCGCCCGCACCTCTCCGCCCAAGCCCACCTCGCCGAACACCACCGTCGTGGGGGCGATGGGCCGGTTCCGCAAGCTCGAGGTCACCGCCGCCACGATGCCGAGGTCCAGCGCCGGCTCCTCGATCCGCAACCCTCCGACCACGTTCACATAGATATCCTGGCCGCTGAGGTTGAGGCCCATCCGTTTCTCCATCACCGCGACCAGGAGCGCGATCCGGTTGCCGTCCACGCCGTTCGCCGTCCGCCGGGGCATGGGGAAGCTGGTCGGCGAGACCAACGCCTGCAATTCAATGAGGATCGGGCGTGTGCCCTCCAGGCTCGCGACCACCACGGAACCCGTCGCCTTCTGCGGCCGTTCCGACAGGAACCAGGCGGACGGGTTGGCGACCTCCTTGAGCCCGGCGTCCGTCATTTCGAACACGCCGATCTCATTGGTGGAGCCGAACCGGTTCTTCACTGCCCGGAGGATGCGGTACGCCTGGCTCTTCTCCCCTTCACAGTAGAGCACGGTGTCCACGATGTGCTCCAGGGTCCGCGGGCCGGCGATGGCCCCGTCCTTCGTCACATGGCCGATCAGAAAGACCGGCGTCCCGCTGCGCTTGGCGTAGAACATCAACTGCGCGGCCACTTCCTGCACCTGGCTGATGCTCCCGGGGGCCGAGGTCAGCAGGCTCGTGAACGTCGTCTGGATCGAATCCACCACCAGCGCCGCCGGGGCCACGGTCTGCGTCGTTTTCAGGATCTCCTCCAGGTTCGTTTCCGGATAGATCAGGAGGGCCTCGGAGTCGATGCCGAGCCGCTCGCACCGCATCTTGATCTGGCGGGGAGACTCCTCGCCGGACACGTAGAGGACCCGCTCCGGCGGCTGGGCGAGCCGGGGCAGGATCTGCAGCAGCAGGGTGGTCTTGCCGATCCCGGGATCGCCGCCGATCAGGACCACGGAGCCCTGGACGACCCCGCCGCCGAGAATCCGGTCGAACTCCCCGACGTGGGTCAGGAGCCGCGATTCCAGACCGGATTCAATCTCGGTCAGAGGAAGTGGTCTGGACGGCCCTCCCACGGCGCGGGGACGCCCCTTCCCGACCTCGGGGGTCCGCTCCTCCTGCATACTGTTCCAGGACTTGCACTCCGGACAGCGTCCCAACTGGCGCGGGAACTGATACCCGCATTGCTGGCAGCGGAAGGTCGTCTTGGGGCGTGTCACCAGGGGGTTCCCAAACGTCCTCCCATGATAAAGGAGCCCCCTCCAAAAGGTCAATGAGCAAGCAAAAGGGGACAGGCTACTTTTCCGGCTTCTTTCTTCGGACTTAGAGTGGATGCCAGCGCTTTTTCGGCTGTGAGAAAAGTAGCCAGTCCCCGTTTACTTTTCAGCGTGTGACCGTGACTTGGCTCGCCGAAGCTGTACAGTTGTTGCCCTCGTTGCTTTCCGACACCACGCTTAAGTCATCCGAACAGGCCAGCAGGAAGAACGTGCCCGATTGCACATTGGCTGGGACGGTTACCGTGACAGTCCCAGTCGATGTGGCTCCTGAGGCCAGGCCTGGCACTGCCCGGCTACCATTCAGGAGAATATCGTTGCTGCTCTTCTGCGTATCCACCGAGAGGTAGTATCGTGTCGTTGACGCTCCGGCTGCGACGGCTCCCTGGTTCATGGTCGTGTCGGTCACCGAGAAACTCCCCTTGCGTCCAATGCTCGATGGCGGATTTGTCACTGCTGTCTCTATCAGATCGATACCGTTGACCATAAACGTAGCAGTGACAGACTGGGCCGCGTTCATCGTCACGACACAACTCCCTATCCCGGTACACCCAGCTCCGCTCCAGCCGGTGAACGCCGACCCACTGGCCGATGTGGCCGTCAAGGTCACCTGCGTCCCGCTGGCAAACGCGGCGCTGCACGTGGCTCCGCAATCAATCCCTGCCGGGCTGCTCGTCACCGTCCCGCTGCCACTGCCCGTCTTGGTCACAGTCAGGGTGTACAACTGCGTGAAGCTGGCGTTCACCGACCTTGCCGCACTCATGGTCACGGTACAGGTCGTGCCAGAGACCGTATCGCATCCACTCCAGCCGGTGAAATTGGAGGTGAGGGCGGGCGCAGCCGTGAGTGTCACCTCTGTGCCACTAACGTAGGCGGCTGAGCAGGCGGCTCCGCAGTTGATCCCGCCATCACTGGAAGTCACGGTGCCGCTGCCCGTGCCAGTCTTGTTGACCGCGAGGGTGAAGCTCTGCATCTGCACGGCAAATGTCGCAGTGACCACGGTGGTGGCAGTCATGGTCACGGTGCAGGTGCTGGTGCCCGAACAGCCGCCGCCGCTCCAGCCACTGAACACTGACCCGCTGGCCGGCACGGCCGTCAAGGTCACTTGCGTCCCCCTGGCAAACGAAGCGCTGCACGTGGCTCCGCAATCAATGCCCGCAGGGCTGCTGCTCACCGCCCCACCGCCGCTCTCCGCCTTCGATACGGACAGCGTGTACACCTGCGAGAAGCTGGCGTTCACCGATCTTGCCGCACTCATGGTTACGGTACAGGCCGCGCCAGAGACCGTATCGCATCCACTCCAACCGGTGAAGATGGAGCCGAGGGC
>VBOD01000057.1 GCA_005877615.1 Nitrospirota bacterium
GGAAAAGATGGTCATGCTCCGCACCATCGACACACTGTGGAAAGACCACCTGCTCGGTATGGACAGCCTGCGGGAGGGCATCGGGCTGCGCGGGTACGGCCAGAAGGACCCGCTGATCGAGTACAAACGGGAAGCCTTCGACATGTTCGCCGCGATGATGGACCGGTGCGAGCGGGAGGTGCTAGAACACCTGTTCCGCGTCCAGATCGTGCAGGGCGAGCAGCCGCCCCCGGTGCAGGCACGCTCCCGCCGACCGACGCAGTTGAAACTGAACCGCGGCGAGGACGCCGGCGGCGGGAACGGCGACAAGACCGTTCGCCGAACGGGCGAAAAAGTCGGGCGGAACGATCCGTGTCCGTGCGGCAGCGGGAAGAAATACAAGAAGTGCCACGGGGCCTGAGCGCCAACCGACGACGCTATGCCAACACTCCCGCAGTCCCCCATCAGACGAAATCCGTCGCGCAAGCCGCCTTCCGGCGTGCAGGGCCGGACCTTCGCGCTGGTGCGCGAACTGCGCCTCCTGATTGAAACGACCCGAGCCCTGGCCTCTGCCCACGAGCCCAAATCAGTCCTGCGCGTGATCTTCGACAAGGCCAAGGCCTTCGTCCGGTGCGAAGCCTGGTCGCTCTTCCTGATCGATCCGTCCACTCACGAACTGGTCTTCGACATGGTCGGAGGCCCCAAGGCCCGACGGCTCAAAGGCCTTCGCATCAAATTCGGGCAGGGCATCGTCGGGTGGGTCGCCCAGCACGGCAAGCCCGCCGTGGTTAACGAGACCCGGAAGGACCGGCGTTTCCTCCCCTCTATCGACCGGGCGACCCGCTTCGTCACGCGATCCGTCCTCTGCGTGCCGATCTTCAGCCGGAAACGTCCCGCCGCGGTGCTGGAATTGGTGAACAAGATCGGCAAACCCTTCGACCGCCAGGACCTGCACCTCCTCACCCATCTGGCCGAGCAGGCCTCGATCGCGCTGGAGCGGTTGAACCTGCAGGAACAGGCGGCGAGCCTCGGGGTCACCGACGAACTGACGAAGCTCCACAACGCCCGGTACCTGGAACAGGCGCTGGATCGGGAAGCGCGCCGCTGCCGTCGTTACGGCTCCATCATGGCGCTGATCTTTCTCGACCTCGACGAGTTCAAGAAGATCAACGACCAGTACGGCCACCTGATGGGCAGCCAGTGCCTGACCGAGCTGGCCCAGATCATGATGAAGTGCATCCGCGACGTGGACATCCTGGCCCGTTACGGCGGCGACGAGTTCGTGGTGATCCTGCCGGAGACGACGGTGTCCACGGCCCGCGCCGTGGCCGAACGGCTCCACGAGGCCATCACCTCTCACACCTTCCTGAGCGAGCAAGGGATCAAGGCGCGTCTCACCGCCAGCATCGGGATCGCCGGCTTTCCCGACCACGCGCAGAGCAAGGAAGAGCTCTTACGTAAGGCGGACGAGGCGATGTACCAAGCCAAGGCCGCGGGCCCCAACAAGATCCACGTCGCCGAGTAGCGTCGTCCAGGTAGATAAAAACCCGGTCATTCTGGCGCCTGAAGACGCTCCAACCCCTTGTTCCGACAACGAGTTTCGGCTTGACTAACCCGAAGGACGTAGGCTATCGTAACGCCTTCCTCTTTCAGGAAATTTTGTCACAAGTTTGCAGCGGAGCGCCTATGGACCTCGGTCATCCCGGGCTGGTCGAAAAATTGGTCGCCTGTATCGAGCGGGACGGCCCCATTTCCTTTGCCGCCTTCATGGAGGCGGCGCTCTATGACCCTGAATTCGGCTACTACATGACGGCCGGACCGCGCATCGGACTTGAGGGGGATTACTACACGAGTCTTGACGTGCATCCCATCTTCGCCGAGTTGGTCGGCCGGCAGATCGCGCAAGCGGCCGAGGCAATTGTTCCGTCTGGCGAGTTCACGATCGTGGAGATGGGGGCCGGCAAGGGGCTCCTCGCCAAACATCTGTTGAACGCGTATCGGCGCGACAAGCCGGACTTCCTCGCCCGCCTACGGTACCTCCTGGTGGAAAGGAGCCCGGCCATGGTCGAAACGCAGAAACAGCGCCTGCTTGAACTCACGGACGCGGGTGTAAATATCGCCTGGGTACCGGACCTGGACGCAGTATCGGCTGACTCGATCACGGGCGTGTTTCTCTCTAACGAACTGGTGGACGCCTTCCCGGTGCACCGCCTGGTCAAGCGTCCGCTGGGCCTGCGAGAAATCTTCGTAGGGTGGGACGGGAGTCGATTCATCGAAATCGAGGCGCCGCCCTTCTCCCCTGACCTGGAAGCCTATTTTGCGCGGATCGGAATCAGCCTGGAGGTCGGCCAGCAGGCGGAGGTCAATCTGCAAGCGCTCGAGTGGATGAGGCAGGTCGGCACACGCTTGCGCCGCGGCCTCGTTGTGACCATCGACTACGGCCACGCCGCTGCCGATCTCTTCGCGCCGGCCAGAAAGACCGGCACGTTACTCGGCTATTACCGGCACACCGTGTCCGACTCGCCGTACGTTCACGTCGGTCAGCAGGACCTGACGGCGCATGTGGACTTCACGAGCTTGGCCCTGGCCGGGCAAGACATGGGCCTGGAAGTGACCGGCTTCACGAACCAACTGCACTTCCTGATCGGCCTGGGCATCGAATCGACCTTTGCCGACCTGGATCCGGAGTCGCCCCAGTCGGCCGCGATGCGAGAGCTACTCCGGCCCGACGGCATGGGCACCACGTATAAGATCCTCATCCAGCACAAGGGCATGTCCGCGCCCCAACTCGATGGCTTGCGGTCGAGGCCGTACTTCCTGGACGCCCTGCGGCTGCCGGAGAGGCGACCCGGCTCGCCCCTGGAAAGTGTGACCCCCTGATGCCCGATCTGATCGTCCAGAACTACCTGCCGATCCTCTTCTTCCTGGTCATCGCCGCCGCCTTCGGCGTCGGTTCCCTCCTGGCGGGCTATCTCGTCCGGCCCTCGCGTCCCTACAAGGCCAAGCTCATGCCCTACGAGAGCGGCGCGCCGGTCTTTCACGACGCGCGCAGCAAGATCCCGATGCGGTACTATATTATTGCGATGCTGTTCGTGATCTTCGACATCGAGACGGTGTTCATCTTCCCCTGGGCCATCATCTTCAAGCAACTCGGCCTCTTCGCTCTGATCGAGATGCTGGTCTTCATCGCGATCCTGCTCGTGGGCTACTTTTACGCCTGGAAGAAGGGAGCGCTGGAATGGGACTGATGGAGCGTTCGCTGGACGCCAACATCGTGACGACCACCCTGGACGCCGCCATCAACTGGTGCCGCAAGGGGTCGCTCTGGCCGATGACGTTCGGGCTGGCGTGCTGCGCCATCGAGATGATCGCGACGGTGTCGTCCCGGTACGACATCGACCGCTTCGGGGCGGGGGTCTTCCGGGCGTCCCCCCGCCAGTCGGACCTGATGATCGTCGCCGGCACCGTCTGCCGGAAGATGGCGCCGATCATCCGTCGCATCTACGACCAGATGCCGGAGCCCCGCTACGTCATCTCCATGGGCTCCTGCGCGACATCCGGCAACCACTACAACTCCTACAGCGTAGTGCAGGGGGTGGATCAGATCGTGCCGGTGGACGTGTACGTCCCCGGCTGCCCGCCGCGGCCTGAAGCGCTCCTGGACGGGCTGATCAAGCTGCAACAGAAGATGATGCAGGAAAAAGTCCTGGTGAAATGAACCCGCTGCTCACCAAGCTGAAGGACCGGTTCCCCGACGCCGTGCTCGCGGTCCGCGAAGAGGGGCCCTACAAGGACCTCGTCGCCCAAGTGAAGCCGGCAGCCGTGCTCGAGATCGCGCGGTTCCTGCACGACGATCCCGAAATGGCCTTCGATATGCTCTCCGACATCCTCTCGGTGGACTACCCGGAGGACGAGGACCGGTTCGAGGTGATCTACCAGCTCAAGTCGCTGCCGCGCAACCACAGGCTCCGGCTCAAGGCCCGCGTCCCGGAAGACAATCCGACCATGCCGACGGTCACGACCGTCTGGAAAGGCGCCAACTTCCTCGAGCGTGAGGTCTATGACCTCATGGGCGTCAAGTTCGCCGGCCATCCGGACCTGCGCCGCATTCTGCTGCCGGAGGACTACGAGGAAGGACACCCGCTGCGCAAGGACTTCCCCACGGAAGGCCGGGGCTGGCGCAGCACGTTCCCGTTCCTGCCGCGACTCGATGAGCCGGCCTCGGCGGCGGTGGCCACCGGCGAAATCCCGGAGGAGCAGCATCGCCCCTTCCTGAAGGAAGCCGAAGGATTGCCCGAAGACGTCCAACCCGTACGCCGACAAGAAGAGCTCTTGCTCAACATGGGCCCGCAACACCCGGCCACGCACGGGGTGCTCCGCGTGGTGCTGGAGCTCGAGGGCGAGCGCATCGTGAAGGCCACGCCGGACCTCGGCTACCTGCACCGCGGCGTGGAAAAGCTGTGCGAGGGCCTTACCTACCTGCAGGTCATCCCCCACACCGACCGGCTGGACTACGTCTGCTCGATGACCAACAATTTCGCCTACGTGCGGGCCGTGGAAAAGCTGCTCAACATCACGGTCCCCCCGCGCGCCGAGTACGTCCGGACGATCGTCGCCGAGATGCAGCGGATCATCGGGCACCTCTTCTGGCTCGGCACCCAGGCCCTCGACATCGGCGCCATGACCGTCTTCTTCTGGACCTTCCGCGAGCGCGAGGTCCTGTTGGACCTGTTCGAGAAGCTCTGCGGCGCGCGACTGACCCTGAACTACTACCGGATCGGCGGCGTGGACAGCGACTTCACACCGGACCTCGTCCAGCGGCTCAACGCCTTCCTCGACACGTTTCCGGACCACCTTCGCGAATACGACGAACTCCTGCTCAACAACCGCATCTGGCTGTCGCGGACCAAGAACGTCGCCGTGATTTCCGCCGAGGACGCCATCAACTTCGGCTGCACCGGCCCGGTGCTGCGCGGCTCCGGCATCGCCTACGATGTCCGCAAGGCGGAGCCATACGGCGCCTACGACAAGGTGGAGTGGGAAGTCCCCATCGGGAAGAACGGCGATACCTACGACCGGTACTGGGTCCGCCTAGAAGAGATGCGGCAGAGCGCGAAGATCATCCGCCAGTGCCTGCAACAGCTGCCAGACGGCCCGATCATCGCGGACGTGCCCCAGGTCATCCCTCCGCCCAAGCAGAAGGTGATGCGGGACATGGAGAGCCTGATCCACCACTTTATCATCTTCACGCAGGGCTTCAAGCCGCCCAAGGGCGAGACCTATTGCGCCTCGGAGGCGCCGAAAGGGGAACTGGGCTTCTTCATCGTCAGCGACGGCGGCCCGAAACCGTATCGTCTGAAGATCCGCGCGCCTTCGTTTGTCCATCTGGGGGCGTTCGACCACATGGCGCGCGGCTATCTCATCGCCGACATCGTGACGATCTTCGGAACGTATGACATCGTGATGGGGGAGTGCGACCGGTGATGAAGACGTGCAACGTTAAACGTGAATCGTTAATCGTAAATCCTCCGTTTAACGAATAACGTATAACGATTAACGAGGGACCAGATGTTGATCGAGAAGCACAAGGACAAGATCACCGAAATTCTGGGACGGTATCCGGAGAAGCGCGCGGCCCTGTTGCCGCTGCTCTGGCTGGCGCAGGAAGAGCACGGGCATGTATCCGAGGCGGCGATGAAGGAGATCGCGGGAGTGCTGGACCTTACACCGCCGCAAGTCTATGAAACCGTGACGTTCTACACGATGCTCAACCGCCAGCCGATCGGCAAGTTCCACATTCAGGTCTGCCGCTCGCTGATGTGCGCGCTCGTGGGCACGGAGCAGCTCCTGGGGTGGATCCACGCCAAGCTCGGCATCAAGCCCGGCCAGACGACCCCGGACGGCCTGTTCACACTGAGCCAGGTGGAATGCCTGGCGTCCTGTGGGACCGGGCCGATGATGCAGGTGAACGACGACTACTTCGAGCAGTTGACGCAGGAGAAGCTGAACCGCATCCTGGATGACCTGAAGCGCGATGGCAAGAGCCCGCTGGCGACAGGGCCCTTCATGTTCCCTGTGCCACAGCACATGAATCGGTAACAATGAACAAGTACGAACCAATCCTCCTCAAGAACATGATGCAGCCGGGCTACACTGGCTCGCTGGCCGACTACGAGCGCGCGGGCGGCTACCAGGCGCTGCGGAAAGCGCTGGGCAAGATCGCGCCGGCGGACATCATCGAGGTGGTCAAGAAATCCGGGCTGCGGGGGCGGGGCGGGGCCGGCTTCCCCACCGGCGTGAAGTGGTCCTTCATCCCGAAAGACCACCGGGGCCCGCGCTACCTGATCTGCAACGCCGACGAGAGCGAGCCCGGCACATTTAAGGACCGCCAGTTGATGGAGCGCGACCCCCATCAGATGATCGAGGGCATGATCCTCGCAGCTTACGCCATCAGCACGCTTATCGCCTACATTTATATCCGCGGGGAGTTCGTCCTCGGCGCCAAGATCTTAGAAAACGCTCTCGCGGAAGCCTACCGAGCCGGCTACCTGGGCCCCAACATTCTGGGCTCTGGATTTGCCCTGGACATCTACATGCACCGCGGCGCCGGCGCGTACATCTGCGGGGAGGAGACCGCCTTGCTGGAGTCCATGGAAGGGAAGCGGGGCCTGCCGCGCACCAAGCCACCGTTTCCCGCCACGCACGGGTTGTTTCATCAGCCGACGGTGGTGAACAACGTAGAGACGCTGGCGAACGTCCCGCATATCGTGAACCGGGGCCCCGAGTGGTTCGCCTCGATCGGGCATCCGCCCAAGAGCACGGGGACCCGCATCTTCTGCCTGAGCGGGCACGTGAAGCGCCCTGGCAATTACGAAGTGCCGATGGGCATCACCTTCCGGGAGATGATCTATGAGATCGCCGGCGGCATGCGCGGGGACAAGCCCCTCAAGGCCTTCATCCCAGGCGGCGCGTCGGCCGCCTTCCTGACCCCGGAGCACCTGGATGTCAAAATGGACTTCGACTCGCTCGCGCAGGCCGGGTCCATGCTGGGGTCCGGCGGGGTCACGGTGATGGAAGAAGGCACATGCATGGTCTGGGCCGCGGAAAACCTCTTGCAGTTCTTCAACCATGAGTCCTGCGGCAAGTGCACCCCGTGCCGCGAAGGGAGTCTCTGGCTCTTGCAGATCCTGCGGCGCATCGAGCACGGCCACGGCAGGCAAGAGGATCTGGACCTCCTGCTCCGCCTGTGCGGCAACATCGCAGGCCGCACGGTCTGCGCCTTCGGCGACGCGGAGATCGCTCCGATCACCAGCACGCTCCAGCATTTCCGGGATGAGTACGAGGCGCATATCCGCGGGCAGCGCTGCCCGTTCCGACCGCAGCCCGTGGCCGACTTGATCACCGTGGGGCATTAGGAACAGCCATGGCTGACATGGTCAATGTCCTGATAGACGGCAAGCCGATCGCGGTGGAGAAGGGCACCCTCGTCATCGAGGCCGCCCGGCGGCTTGGGATCATGGTCCCCCACTTCTGCTACCACCCCAAGCTCACGTACGACGCCAACTGCCGCATGTGCCTGGTCGAGATTGAAAAAATACCGAAACTGCAGACCTCCTGCAGCACGGTGTGCACCGAGGGCATGGTGGTCCGGACCAACACGCCCGTCGTGAACGAAGCCCACCAGTCCGTGCTGGAATTCATCCTGGCGAACCATCCGCTCGACTGCCCGATCTGCGACCAGGGTGGGCGCTGCGACCTCCAAGACTTCTCGCACCAGTACACGCCCACCACCAGCGTCTTCAGCGACACCAAGCGCGTGTATCAGAAGGAGTTCT